>CAYUMN010000112.1:0-10577 GCA_964445835.1 uncultured Gemmatimonas sp. | reverse complement strand
CCGTCGCGGACCCAGTAGGAATCGGCGCCGTCCTCAACGCGTCCGCGATCGGACGAAGCCGTCCACTCGGCACTCCATCTTCACGGAGTGACCCGCCCAGTGTCACCAGATCAGTGAGAGCACAAGGGAGCCGGCCGCGGTCGCGATGCTCTGCGTGGCGTTGTTCTCGAGGATCGTGAAGTCGTCGGCGATGCCGAACTTGGCGAGCAGGCGGAACATCGCGAACGCGACGATCACCGAGGTCAGGCCCACGCCAATGGTGATTCCTGTTCTGCCGGCGATGTAGAGCGCGGTCGCCGAAAGAACGCCGCCGATCAGGAACCCCGTGAGGGCCGCGCGGAGAGTGAGTTGCGGCATGTCGCCGCGATACACCTCCTTGAGCCACCAGATGTCCTTCTGGAGGCGGGACCAAGAGGCGACCTGCTCGTCGGACAGCTGTTTGATCGGCATTGGGGGGATTCGGCGGTGCGAAAGTCGCAGAGGGGGCGCCAACGAGCGAAACGTGGGTCAAGCGGCGGTGGGGCGCCAGCGTTGCGTTGGGCGCGTGCGCGGTCCAGCTTGAGGGAGATCAGTCCGTTCCCCCGACCGAGCCGACATGCGAACCGCAGCAACATGGCGTTGGATGAATCTCGCGGTATTCGTCCTCGTGCTGGCCGCCAATGGAGCCGCGGGCTCCGGCGCCCTGAGCGGCGCGAGCATCGGCGCGCTCGCGAACCAGTACCGGTCGCTCTTCCTCCCGGCCAGCTATGTGTTCGGGATCTGGACCATCATTTACATCGGGCTGTTCACGGTGCTGCTCCACATGCTCGCGTTCTCGGAGCGGGGGAGAGTCGCCGTGGTCCGCCTCGGCCCATGGTGGACGATTGCGGGTGGGCTGAACATCGCGTGGGTCGTGCTCTTCTCGTTCGCGCAGTTCGGCATGGCGTTGCTGGTGATGGTGGCGTTGCTGGTCGCGCTGGTCGTGATCGGTGAGCGCAGTCGCGGCGGGGATATCCTCTGGATTGATCGCCTGCTGTTGCTCTGGCCCTTTGACATGTACCTCGCGTGGATCTCGGTCGCCGTCATCGCCAACGCCTTCCAGTACGCGCACGTGGTGGGTTTCGGTGGCTTTGGAATCCCTGAGGACGTCTGGTCGCCCCTCATGATGTCGGTCGCCTGCGTGCTCGCCGTGCTGATGGCGCGCTTGAAAGGCAATTGGCTCTTTCCCGTGGTGGTCGCGTGGGCGGTGCACGGCATCGGCGTGCGCTACGCCGAGCTTCCCGCGATCGCCGAACGGGCCTCGTTGCTGGTGCCCGCCGTCCTCACCGTCGGCGGGGTCGCGCTGGTGCTTAGGGGGCGGGCATCTCGACGGCCAGGCGCTGCCTGATGGCCGTCCACTGCGCATCGAGTTCGGCCTTGCGAGTGGAGAGCTGGGGGAGCGGACGCCCTTCGGCGCTCCCCGAGCCGTACCCGCCGTCGCCGACCACGGCAGTGTAGAGCGAGGCGTAGTAGGAGAGCAGGCGCGGCGGGGCCTGCAGTGCATTCAAGACGCGCGGTCCACTCAGCAGCCCCTCGATCTCTGCGAGTTGGGCGCGGACGGAATCGGGCTGAGCGCGTAGCCGTCCGAGGGCATCGTTGATTTCGCTGATGGTATCGCGCACGGCGATCGCGAGTGCGTACTGCGCCTCGTAGTCGGCCGGCGTGAAGCCAGCGGTCGGGTTCACCGTGATCACCAGTGGGCGCTCCTGCACCACGCTGTCTGCGGTGAGTCGCACGGTGTAGGCACCGGGCGGCATCTTCACGCCCTGACCGCCACCGCGCGGGCCCGGGCCACGCAGATCCCAGACGACGCGCTGAAAGCCGCGGCGCGAGCGGATGCTCCGTGCGCCGAGGTTCGTGCTTGTTGAGTCGCCACGCCAACTGCGCACCACCATGCCGCGGGCGTCGAGCACCTCAAGCGTGAGCGCCTCAATGGTGCGCGTCAGCGTGAGGTGAATCAACGCCCCCGACGGGAGATCATCGGGCAGGAAGAGGTCCACTTCGCGGAGCGGCACGCCGATCGCGCCGCGTGCGGCGGGGCGGGGCGTGTAGAGCCGCGCGACTTCCACTGTGCGGGCGCGCGCCAACTCGCGCAGCGGGGTGAGATCATCGAGCACCCAGAACGAGCGGCCCTGCGTCGAGATCACAAGATCCCCGCGATGCACCTGCGCATCGGTGACGGGAGAGGCCGGCAAGTTCATCTGGAGCCGCTGCCAGCGCGCTCCGTCATCGAAGGAGATGTACATGCCGAACTCCGTGCCGGCATAGAGCAGCCCCTTCACGACGGGATCCTCGCGCACGACCCGCACCCAATGCCGCGCGGGGATGCCGTTGCGGCCGTCGGTGAGACGCGTCCAGGTGCGCCCGAAGTCGTCGGTGCGGAAGACGTACGGCGCTTGATCGTCCTCGCGGTAGCGCTGGACCGCCAGGAAGGCACGCCCGGGTGCATGCGCTGAGACCGCGATGCGATTCACCGTCCCGCGTGCGGGCATGCCGCGCGGGGTGACGTCGGTCCATGACGCGCCGTCGTCGCGCGTGAGCTGTACGCGGCCGTCGTCCGTGCCGACCCAGATCGTACCGACCGCGTGCGGCGACGGCGTGACCGCGAAGATCGTCCCGAAGATCTCCACGCCCGTGTTGTCCGGGGAGATCGGGCCGCCCGGCAGGCGCTGGAACGTCGTATCGTTGCGCGTCAGGTCAGGGGAGATGCGGTCCCACGTGTCGCCGGCGTCACGACTGCGGTAGAGGAACTGACTCGCCCGATACAACGTCAGCGTGTCCTGCGGCGACACCACGACCGGGGCCACCCACTGCCAGCGGTCGCCGAGTTGCGACGCCGGCATATTCGTTGGCGCCGGCCATGCATGGATGCTCACGCGCGTGTCCGTGCGCACGTCGTACCGGCTCAACAGGCCGCCGTAGCATCCGCCGTAGACCACGTGCGGCCTGAGCGGGTGTACGGCGACGGGCCCCGTCTCGCAACCGGCCGCGTAGTTCCACTCTTGCTGCGGACGCAACGAGTTCCCTGACCGTCGGTGCAACACACTGATGGCGGTGTTGTCCTGCTGCGATCCGTAGATACGATACGGATATTGCTCATCCACCTGCACGTCGTAGAGCTCTGCGGTCGGCTGATTGTACAGCGAGCTGAAGGTCCGCGCCTCATTCACGGTCACGACCGTGCCGCCATCGTCCGAGACGGCGAACACCTTGTTATTGCGCGGATTGATCCAGAGGTCGTGCACGTCGCCGTGCGGGACGGGGACGGGGCGAAATGTTGTTCCACCGTCGGTCGAGCGCAGCAGCGATTGCGTCAGCACATAGACGCGATCGCGATCCTGCGGATCGGCACGCACATGCGTGTAATAGAACGGACGCGCGCGCACGGCCGCTTCACCATTCACGCGCGTCCACGTCTCCCCGCGGTCATCCGAGCGATACAGCCCGCCCTCGGGTTCGGCTTCGATCATTGCCCACACGCGCGTCGGATCGGCGGGAGACTGCGTCACCGCGACCTTCCCCACGATGCCCTCGGGCAAGCCGCCGCGCACCTTTGTCCACGTCGTCCCCCCGTCGCGCGAGCGGTACACGCCCCCTGCGGGGCCTCCCGAAATGACCGTCCACGGCTTCCGCTCGGCGCGCCACATGCCGGCCCACAACTCGTTCGGATCGTCGGGCGCCATGGTGATGGTCACCGCGCCAGTGGAGTCGTTCAGGAACAGCACCTGCTCCCATGAGCTGCCGCCATCAATGGTGCGGTAGACGCCGCGTTCCTTGTTCTTGCCGAACGGATGTCCGAGCGCCGCCACGAGAACGATGTTCGGATTGCTCGGGTGGATCACCAGTTTGCCGATCGCCCCCGACTCCGGGAGCCCCACATAGGTCCACGTGCTCCCGGCGTTCACGCTCCGCCACACACCGGTGCCGACGGAGACGTTGCCGCGAATCGAGGCGGAGCCAAGCCCCACGTAGATGATGTTGGGATCGCTGTCGGCCACATCGATCGCGCCGACATTGCCGTTGTCGAGGAAGGCGTCGGTGAGTGAAGTCCAGGAGTTGCCCGCGTCATCCGAGCGCCAGACGCCCCCACCGGTCGTCCCCATGTAGAAGAGATTGGGCTGTTCCGCAACGCCGGTCACCGCCGTGGCGCGCCCGCCGCGATGCGGCCCCACCATGCGCCACCGCATCCCGTCGAACAGGCCCGGTTCCACGAGCGGCGCGACCGGCGTGGGTGTCGCGGCCGCCGCCGGGGGCGTCCGTCGAGCCGTCGGTGGTGCTACGGGTCTTGGCGCACGGGCCGCCTTCTGGGCCGCAGCCGAGGCCGGGACCTGGAGTGAAGCGAGGCACAGGGCAATAAGGAGGGCGCGCATTACGGAGACTCGGTCGAGGTCGGGGCGTCAGAAGGCTACGAAGTAAAATGACCGCCGGTCCGAACCGGCGACAGCGTGGCATTGTGGTCGCGTGGCCTCGTGGCCGCGCTTCCATGTGGCCGTGTTGCCTCATGGCCGCGTTGCCTCGGTGCCTCCAAGGCGAGAGATTTCTCGCTCCGACCCCTCTCCCTCACCCCGACGCAGTTGCCAGACCTTAAGAGCATCGAGCGCTGGAAGGATCTCCGGGGCCGCCCTGAGCTGATGCTCGCGCGTCGGCTCGGCCTTGTGCTCGTCATCTATTTCGTGATTCGCCTCGTCTTTCTGGTGGATCACCGCGCCAATTTCGCCGACGCCTCCCTCGCCCAGCTCATCGGCGCCTTCCTGCGCGGGGCGCGCTTCGACCTCTCGGCGATCGCCTACACCAACATGCCGTTCGTCCTGCTCTCGCTTGCCCCCGGCATGTTGCTGGCCAAGGCATGGTATCAGCGTCTCCTCCTGACGCTGTTCATGCTCGTGAACGCGGCCTTCGTGATCGTGCAGGTCGGCGATATCGCCTACTACCCGTTCACGGGAACGCGCGTGACGATGGACGTCTTCGCGCTCACCGGCGAGGCGACGGCGCAGGCCGATCAGCTCTTCCTGAACTTTGCGGGCCTCACGGTCATCGCGCTGACGCTGATTGCGTTGCTGGTTGCGCTGTATCCGCGGCAGCGCGACGCGGCGCGTCATACGCGGTCGTGGATCGGCGCGGCGGCTGCCGTCGTCGCAACGGTGCTCGTCACCGTGATCGCCGCGCGCGGCGGCGTGCAGAAGAAGCCGCTGAACCCCATCCATGCTTTTGCGAGCGGCGATCATGAGCTCGGCGTCCTCACGCTGAACTCGGCGTTCACCCTGATCCAGTCGCCACGCGGGCGTCAGTTGCAGCCCGTGACGTATTTCGCGGACCAGGCGCAGGTCGATTCAATCCTGCAGGCGCCGTATGGCTACGCCGAGTTGGTGGGACGCCAGGCCGCAACGAAGCCGCAGAATGTCGTGTTGCTCATTCTGGAGAGCTTCGGCACCGAGTACTGGGGCGGGACGGAGCTCGAGGAGCCGGGGCTCACTCCTTTTCTCGACTCACTGAGCAAGCAGGGCGTGTTCTTCACCAACAGTTTCGCGAATGGGCGGCGGTCGATGGACGCGCTCCCCAGCATTCTGTTGGGCGTGCCGCTGTACACGGGCCAGAGCATCGCTGTCTCGGCGTATCAGGGGAATCAGTGGCTCGGGTTAGGCCACTTCCTTGAGAACGCGGGGTTCCACACCAGCATGTTCCATGGCGCGGTGAAGGGGACCATGTACTTCGATGCCATCGCGTCGATGGCCGGCATTCGCGAGTTCTATCCGCTCGAGCGCTTCCCAGCGGAGGTGCAGCGCGAGGGTTTTGACGGACATTGGGGTCTGTACGACGAACCGGCGCTGCAGTTCGCGGCGCGTCAGTTGGGGACGCATCCGCAGCCGTTCTTCACGACGCTCTTCACCATCAGCACGCACCATCCCTTCCGCGTGCCTCCGGCGTCTGTGAGCACCCTCCCCAAGGGGTCGCGCGAGATTCACCAGAGCGTGGCGTACGTCGATCACGCGGTGCGCGAGTTCTTCCGGACCGCGAGTCAGGAGCCTTGGTTCGGGAATACGCTGTTCATCATCACGGGCGATCACACGCCGCCGTTGCGCTCACCGCGCTACGACACGCCGCTCGGGCGTTACATGGTCCCCATCCTGCTCTATCACCCGGGGACGCCTTTGCCGGCGGTCGACCCCACGCGCCTCGTGCAGCACGTGGATCTCTTCAAGACCATTCTCGATTACACCGGCGCGCGGCCGCCGCGGGTGCCGGCGTTCGGACGTTCGCTCTTTTCGTCGGCCCCGGGTGAAGCGGTGCTCGCCACGGATGACGTCTATTGGATCGTGCGGAAGGAAGGCGTGCTCGAACGCCTCCCCGACGGCCGAGAACGCACGCTCGCGTTCCGTCGCGAGTTGACGGGGAGCGACCCGGGGACGCTGACGCCACAGCAGTCGGCGGAGATGTCGCAGCGCCTGCTGGCCTACGTACAGCACTTCACGATGTCGATCATCAACAACTCGTTCTATCGCGAGCCCGGATCACGTGCTGGCGCGCGCGGGGACAAGTGACGGCGCTCGGCCCGGACGCCGCGCACGCGCGGCGCGTGTTGTTGGCGCTGGCCGGCGCGGTCGTGCTCTCGCGGATCGCGGTGATCGTGTGGTTGAAGACATATCTCGGCGACGCCGGGGTCTACGAGCACGAGGAGATCGCACGCTCGCTCGTGGCCGGTGACGGGTTCCGGTTCACCTTCTTTGGACCAAGTGCGGAGTTGAGCGGACACCAAGCGCCAGCGATCCCGATGTTGCTCGCCGCGGGCTACGCGCTATTCGGCGTCGGGGCGGCCTCGGGCAAGTTGTTCGCCGAATTGGCTCTGGCGTTGCTCGCCGGCGGCGGTGCCTATGCGCTGGGAACGGTGGCGCACCGTTGGTGGGGCCCGCGCGTGATGGTGATTGCGGTGCTCGGATTTCTGGCCTATCCGGCCTTCGCGTACATGCCGACGCGGGTGCAGGCGGTGAACTGGGCGCTGCCGTTCCTGCTGATGTTCGTCGCGTCATTTGTGGCCCTCGTGGAGGGTCGGGACACCACGCGCCGGGCGGTCCTCACCGGGATTCTTGGTGGACTCGGCGCGCTCGGCGAGCCGATTCTCGCGGCGCCTTTTGGGCTCTGCTGGCTCTGGCTGTTGACGCAGCGGCAGGTGGGTGTGCGATCGAAGGTGCTCGTCGCGGTCGCCTGTGCGCTCACGCTCCTCCCCTGGGTGGCGCGCAACGCGATGACGCTGGGGAAGGCGGGGTTCGTGAAGAGTTCGTTCTGGTATGTCGCGTGGCAGGGCAATCATCCGGCCGCGACTGGGACCGACAAGCTCGATGTGTCGCCCAGTGTGGCGCGGGCGTTGGCGTGGCGCGTCGCCGGCGGGCGCGAGACGGAGGCCCTCCTCGATAGGGCCCGCCGACAGGCCGTGAGCGTCGACATTGCCATCACGGCGGCGGATAGCGCAGCGCTACGCGCGCTCCCGACCGAGCAGGCGCGCATGCAGTGGTTCGGGGCGCGGCTGCGGCGCGAACTCGCGGCCGACCCAGGGAGTTACCCGCGTGTTGTCGCGCGGCGCGCGTGGATGCTCCTCTGGTTCGATCCCACGAACCCGCGGTCGTACGTGGCGGCGTATCGGGTGCCGTATGTGGTGCTGGCGGTGCTGGCGGTGGTCGGTCTCCTGCTGATGGCGCGGGCGCGGGAGTGGCCCTCGAGCTTGGGTGTGTGGGTTGCGGCGGTGTGCGGGCTATATGTTGTACATACCCTCATCATCACCTCCGCCCGCTTCCGATTGCCGATCGAAGCGCTCCTGCTCCTTCCTGCCGCACTCGCGGTGCACCGGTTGCTCGGATGGCGTTCCACGCGCTGACGGTCGAGGAGACCCGGACGCGACTCAAGGTCGCGCCGGATGATCAAGGGCTCAGCCCGAGCGACGTTGCCGCTCGGCTGTCGGAGCACGGCCCCAATACGCTGCCCGCGCCTGAGCCGGTCACCCTCGGTGCGATCGTCCTGCACCAGTTCCTGAGTCCGCTGATCTACATCCTGTTCGCGGCGGCGATCGTCGCGGTGGTGCTCGGCGACTTCGTGGATGCCGGCTTCATCGTGTTGATCGTCTCCATCAACGCGGCGCTCGGTGCGTATCAGGAGTGGCGCGCGGAGCGTAGCGCGGCCGCGTTGCAGGATCTGCTCAAGGTGATGGTGCGTATTCGCCGCGCCGGACGTGAGGACTCGATCGGCGCCGAAGAATTGGTGCCCGGGGATGTCGTGCTGCTCGAGTCTGGGAATCGAGTGCCCGCGGATCTCCGACTGGTGCGCGTCACAGGGCTTGAGGTCGACGAGTCCTTTTTGACGGGCGAGTCGGTGACCGTGCACAAGACCATCGAGCCGGTCGCGCCCGAGGCGCCGCTCGGTGATCGCCACAACATGGCCTACGCTGGGGCGACCGTACTCGCGGGACGCGCGGTCGGGTTGGTCTCGGCAACGGGACGCTCGACCGAGGTCGGCGCGATTGCCGCGCAGGTGACGAGCGGCACGGTGGTGAAGACCCCGCTGGTGCAGCGCATGGAGCGATTCTCGCGGCAGATCTCCGTTGCCGTGCTTGTTGCCTGCGCCGCGCTGATCGGGCTCGGATTGAGCACCGGCATGCCGATCGTCGAGGTGTTCTTCCTCGCCGTTGCGCTCGCCGTTTCGGCGATTCCCGAAGGACTCCCCGTCGCGGTCACCGTGACGCTCAGCATCGCCGCCACGCGTATGGCGAAGCGGAATGTGATCGTGCGTCGTCTGACTGCCGTTGAGGGACTCGGCAGCTGTACGATGATCGCGAGCGACAAGACCGGGACGCTGACGGTGAATCAGCAGACGGCCCGTAGCATCGCGATACCATCCGGGCCCACGTTGGACGTGACGGGTGAGGGCTACAATGACGATGGTGAGGTGCGGTCGCCGAATGGCGCGGTGCTCGCCGAGGGCGATCGTCCGCTGGCCCTCGGTGTTGCGCAAGCCGGCGTGCTCTGCAACGAGGCGCGGCTCGCTGTGGATGACGGGGAGTGGACGCAGCAGGGCGACGCGGTCGATGTGGCGTTCCTTGCCCTCGGACTCAAGTTGGGGATTCACACCGCTCGAGTCCGCGCCGATGCGAAGGTGCTTGGCGAACTCCCGTTCGAATCGTCGCGCGCGTACGCGGCCACGTTCTACGAGGCGGATGGGCAGCGACGCGTCGCCGTGAAGGGGGCGCTGGAGACGGTCCTCCCGCGCTGTACGACGATGCGGACGGCGGCCGGAGACGTTCCGGTCGATGCAGCGGCGATCGATGCGCAGTCGAACGCGCTGACCTCACTCGGGCAGCGCGTGATCGCGGTGGCCGAGGGTGCGCTCGACGCGAGCTTCGCACTCGATGGGGACGCAACGAGCGACCATCTGCCGCCACTCACGCTCCTTGGCGTGGTGGGGTTGCTTGATCCTCCACGCGCCGAGGCCGCAGCGGCGGTGGCCCAGTGCCGGGCGGCGGGCGTTGAGGTCGCGATGGTCACGGGCGACCATCCGCGCACGGCGTTCGCGATTGCGCGAGACCTCGGCATCGCCACGGACGAGTCGCGAGTGGTGACGGGGGCAGCGCTCGCCGCGGCAGGGCCGGGGACCCCGGCATTTAAGGCGCTGGTCGCCGAGGGGAGGGTGTTCGCGCGTGTGGCGCCGCTGCAGAAGCTCGATATTGTCGAGGCGCTTCGGGCGGCCGGTCACTTTGTGGCGGTCACGGGCGATGGCGTGAACGACGCCCCTGCGCTGAAGGCGGCGCACATTGGCGTGGCCATGGGCTCCGGCTCGGATGTCACCAAGGACGCGGCATCGCTCATTGTGACGGACGACAACTTTGCCTCCATCGAGGCCGGCATCGAAGAGGGGCGCTTCGCCTACGACAATATCCGCAAGGTGACATACCTGCTGATCTCAACGGGGCTGGCCGAGGTGCTCCTCGTACTGGCGTCCCTTGTGCTTGGGTTGCCGCTGCCACTGTTCGCGGTGCAGTTGCTGTGGCTGAACCTCGTGACGAACGGGATCCAGGAGATCGGACTCGCCTTCGAGGCGGGCGAGCCTGGCGCGATGCGTCGGCCGCCGCGGCGCCCCAGTGAGGGGATCTTTGACGGGCTGATGATCCGGCAGGTGACGCTCATCGGCGTCGCGATGGCGGCCCTGGCAACGGGGTACTGGTCGCTACTCCTGAGCATGGGGGTCGCGGAGGAGCACGCACGCAGTCAGCTCCTGCTGCTCTTTGTGCTGATGCAGAACGTCCACGTCTTCAATTGTCGCTCCGAGCGCGAGTCGGCCTTCCGGATCCCGCTGGCGCGGAACTGGATGCTCGTCGGCGGGGTGGTGGCGGCCCTCGGGGTGCACGTGGCGGCCACGTACGTCCCGTTAATGCAGCGACTGCTGCGGGTCGAGCCGGTCGCATTCGGGTTGTGGGCCGCTCCGATGGCCGTGGCGCTGCTGCTGCTGCTGCTGGCCGAGCTGGACAAATGGGTGCGCCGCCGTCGGGCGGGTGCGTCCGCCCTTGTCCGCTGACGGCC
>CAYUMN010000111.1:5240-10709 GCA_964445835.1 uncultured Gemmatimonas sp. | reverse complement strand
CCATCCCACTCGCGTTACCGCTCGCGCTCGACGCCCAAGGGAGCACGCCGACCACCGCCCGCAACAACATCCGCACGCGATCCCTCGCGATTCGCAACGCAACGATCGTCGACGGCAACGGCACCCCGGCCCGCGGCCCGGCAGATATCCTGATCATTGGCGACACGATCGCCCAGGTGGTCTGGCTCGACCCGGTCGCGCTGCGCGCCGGACGCGCACGGCGCCCGCAGGCGGACGCGGAGATCGATGCCACAGGAAAGTTCGTGCTCCCGGGGCTCATCAACGCGCATGCGCACTTGCAACACGAGCGCGCGGGCTATCCGCAGCCCTACGATTACACGCTGCGCCTCTGGCTCGCCTCGGGGATCACCACATTCCGCGAAGTCGGCACGGATTCCAACCCCGGGCTGCTCGCGGTGCGCGCCGCACAGCGCGCCGGCACACTGATCTCCCCCCGCGCCTACGCCTACCTGCGGTTCGGCAACGCCCGCACTCCGGCGGCCGCGCGTGAACGCGTGCGCGCGCTCAAGGCGCAGGGTGCCGATGGCATCAAGATCGTTGGGCTCGATCGCGACATTCTCCTCGCCATGCTCGACGAAGCGAAGAAGGTCGGGCTCCGTGTGGCGCATCACGCAGGCGTCGAAGAGACCAACGTGTGGGACGACATCGTTGGTGGCACGACCTCCATGGAGCATTGGTACGGCGTCCCCGACGCGGCCCTTGAAGATCATCGCCAGAACTTTCCGAGCGATTACAACTACAACGACGAAACGGACCGCTTCCGCTGGGCGGGACGCCTCTGGCGCGAAGCATCGCCCGCAAAGCTCGACTCAGTCCTGAACTCCATGGTCCGCGCGAATCTCGCGTGGGTGCCAACGATGAACATCTACGAAGCGAGCCGCGACCTGCAGCGCGCGCAGTCGACGCCCTGGTTCCGCGACTATCTGCACCCAGCACTGGAGGAGTACTTCAAGCCCGATCCGGCCAATCACGGCTCGTACTTCATTGGCTGGTCGTCCACGGACGAAGTCTACTGGAAGGAGAACTACCAGCTCTGGTTCAGCGCGCTGCGCGAGTTCGAACGGAAGGGCGGGGTGATCGCCTGCGGCGACGACGCGGGCTTCATCTATCAGCTCTACGGCTTTGGCCTGATTCGCGAGATGGAACTTCACCAAGAAGCAGGCTTCAATCCGATCAAGGTCATTGAGCATTGCACCGGCAATGGCGCCCGCGTGCTCGGCGAAGAAAGTCGGCTCGGCCGCATTCGCGCGGGCTGGCAAGCGGACATCATCGTGGTCGATGGCAACCCGCTCGAGGACATGAAGGTGCTGTATCCGGGTGGCACGACGCGCATTGTCGAAGGCGTTTCGCAGCCAACGAATGGCGTGGAGTGGACGATCGTCGGTGGAATGCCGTACCACGGCCCGACCCTGCTCGCCGAAGTGAAGACGATGGTCGAACAAGCCCGTGCGGCGCGTGCCGCTGGGCGTCGCTAACTCTCAACGGATCATACGATGTCGAATGTCTTTGCGCCGGATCTCCTGAAGGGAAAGGTCGCGCTCATCACCGGCGGCGGCACGGGCCTTGGGCGCGCGATGGGTGAGCGCTTCCTGCAACTCGGCGCGAAGCTGGTGATCTGCGGACGCAGAGACCAGGTGCTCGCGGACGCCGCGAAGGAGATGATGGCCGAGCATGGGGGCGAGGTGCTCGCGATCGCCTGCGACATTCGGGACGCGGCCGCGGTCGATGCGATGATGGAACGCGCGTGGACGCACTTTGGCGCGGTGGACATTCTGGTGAACAACGCGGCGGGCAACATTGCCTCGCCCACAGAGCGGTTATCATCGCGCGCGGTCGATGCCGTGCTCGGCATTGTGCTGCATGGCTCGTTCTACTGCACGCTGGCGCTCGGCAAGAGGTGGCTCGACGCGAAGCGGCCGGGGCGAGTGCTGTCGATCGTCACCACGTACGCAGTTGGCGGCAGCGCGTATGTGGTGCCGAGTGCGGCGGCGAAGGCGGGAGTGTTGGCGATGACGCAGTCGTTGGCAGTGGAGTGGGGACCGCGGGGGATTACCTGCAATGCGATCGCGCCGGGGCCATTTCCCACGAAGGGCGCGTGGGACCGACTGTTGCCGGACCCGTCGATGATGGATGCGGCGCTCGATCGCATTCCGATGCGGCGGCCAGGCGAGCTGATCGAACTGGCGAATCTCGCGGCCTTTCTCGTTTCAGACGCTGCGGCGTATATCAATGGCGAGTGCATTGGCATTGATGGTGGCGAGAAGCTGAAGGGCGCGGGGCAGTTCTCCTGGATGGGTTCGCTCACGCCGGAGCAGTGGGGAGCACTCGAGGCCTCAGCGCGCGGCGCGACGGCGAAGGATGCCACCCAGCGAGGCGGCGCATGACGAACCACGAAAACCACGCGAACCACGCGAACGACACGGTGAAGGCGATTCGCTCGTTCATGGAAAAGCGGCTGCATCCACTGGAGCCGCGATATCTCTCGACTCCGTTCCGTGATCTGGTGCCGGAGCTCACTGCGCTGCGCGCCGAGGTGAAGGCGGCGGGGTTGTGGGCACCGCATCTCCCGAAGGAGCATGGCGGAGTCGGGCTCACGCTGCCGGAGTTCGCGAACGTGAGCGCGGTGCTCGGCGAGAGCTTGGTGGGGCACTATGTGTTCAACTGCAATGCGCCAGATATTGGGAATCAGGAGTTGCTGCTCTCGCATGGAAGCGCCGCGCAGCGAGCGCAGTGGTTCGAACCGCTCGCACGGGGGGAGATCCGCAGCTGCTTCGCGATGACCGAGCCAGAGTTCGCGGGCTCGAACCCGGTCTGGATGGATACGCAGGCGGTGCGCGATGGCGATGACTATGTGATCACGGGCCACAAGTGGTTCACGTCGTCGGCCGATGGTGCGGCCTTCACGATCGTGATGGCGGTGACGGATCCCAGTGCGCCGCCGCACAAGCGCGCGTCGCAGATCATTGTGCCGATGTCGGCGCCGGGCGTGGTGTTGGTGCGCAACATCTCGGTGATGGGCGATGCGGGCAGCGACTACGCCTCACACGCCGAGATGCGCTTTGAGGGAGTGCGGGTGCCGGTGTCGAATCGTATTGGCGATGAAGGTGCCGGGTTCGCGCTCGCGCAGGAGCGGCTGGGGCCAGGGCGGATCCATCACTGCATGCGGTGGCTGGGGATCTGTGAGCGGGCCTTCACGCTGATGGTGCATCGCGCGGCGACACGCGAGCTCTCACCGGGTGAGCCGCTGGGGCGTCAGCAGACGGTGCAGCACTGGATCGCCGAGTGCCGCGCGGAGATGGATGCGGCGCGGTTGCTGGTGTTGCATGTGGCGGAGGTGATTGAGAGAGAAGGGGCGCATGCGGCGCGGGATCAGATCTCGCTGATCAAGTTCCATGTGGCGGGAGTGCTGCAGCGCGTGCTCGACCGCGCGATTCAAGTACATGGGGCGTTGGGGATGACGGATGATACGCCGCTCGCTTATTGGTATCGGCATGAGCGAGGCGCACGCATCTATGATGGGCCGGATGAGGTGCACAAGAGTTCAGTGGCGCGGCGGATTCTTGAGAGCGCGGGGATGCCTCGGAAATCAAAGTCGACGAAAGCCGAAGGATGAAAGCGTAACTGCGAACCCTGCGACGTTCATCTTTCATCCTCCATCCTTGAGCCTCCATCATGCCAGAGACCACCACAGTACGCTTAGGCGAAGAGATCCCGCTCGAACCGCTGAACACTTGGCTCGCCGAAACTGCCCCACGGGTCGGGCGGGTGACTGGCGTGTCGCAGTTCCCGGGCGGGTTCTCGAATCTCACGTATCTGCTCGCCACGACCACTGGTGAGTTCGTGTTGCGGCGGCCGCCGGTTGGGGTGGGGCCGGGCGCGGCGCATGACATGCCGCGCGAGGCGCGGATTCTTTCGGTCTGTGAGTTGCGCGGGATTCCGTCGCCGCGGGTGATTGCGACGTGTACGGATCCGGCGGTGATCGGGGCGCCCTTCTATGTGATGGAGCGCGTATCGGGGGTGATTCTTCGTGGAGTGAACGGGCCGCCGGAGTATGATGCGGCGGCCTTTGCGACGCTCGGCGAGAACTTTCTCGATACGCTGGTCGCGATTCATGGGGCGACGCCGAGTGATCCGGTGATCGGTGGGTTGGGGAAGCCGCTCGGATATGTGCAGCGCCAGGTGGAGGGATGGACGGCGCGCTACGAGAAGGCGAAGACCGACAACGTGGCCTCAGTGGAGCAGCTCGCGAAGTGGTTGCATGAGCATCAGCCGAGCGAGAGCGGGGCGTGCTTGGTGCACAACGACTTCAAGTACGACAACCTGGTGCTCGATCCGGCGAAGCCGGGGCGGATCATTGCGGTGCTCGACTGGGAGATGGCAACGGTCGGTGATCCGTTGCTCGATGTCGGCACATCGCTCGGCTACTGGGTGGAGGAGGGGGATCACCCGGCGTTCAAGTCGCTTGGGTTGGGCATCACTGCACTGCCGGGAAATCTCACGCGCGCGGAGCTGTGGGAGCGGTATCTCAAGAAGAGTGGGCGCGCGGTGCAGCCGGCGGCGTGGTATCACGCTTTTGGGGTGTTCAAGATCGCTGTGATCGCGCAGCAGATCTATGCGCGTTACAAGCGCGGACTGACGACCGATGAACGGTTCGGGCGGCTCGGCGAGGCGGTGCGGCTACTCGGTGAGCTGGGCGGTACTGTCTCGCGCTAAGAGCTCGTTCGCGAGCTGATCCATCTGTGCGCGGCGCTTCTTGAGCCAGCTCGGAAGTCGAATCGCCCCAGAGGCTCCGAAGGCAGCCCCCATCATGGCGACGCCACCGGTGGCGGAGATGGCGCGCGACATCTCGGCTGAGCCCGTGAGCGAGGCGACGAACACCAAGAGCCCGGACACGGCGAGCATTGCGATGCCGGTGGTCATGAGCATGCGGGCATCGCCCTTGATGGTGCGGAAGCGTACGCGATGACCTTCGCCGCTTGGTTCGAGGAAGACCTGCAGGTTGCCGTTGGTCCACTGCCGCAGCGAGCCCTGTACGGCGAGGGTACCGCGGGCATCGAACGTCTCGCGAAGGCGCACGACGAGGCGCTCCCATTCGGCGTCGGACATGATGCGGCCGAGTTCGACGGTGCGGGCGACGCCGAGTGGCATGCCGAGGAAGGTCGGCATGGCGGGAGCGCGTGGCTGCTCGAGTTCGCGTGCGGCTTGCGCGACGAGTTCAGGAGCGATCCCTGCTTCACGCCCGATCGCTTGCAGCTCGGTGAGGCTCATGCCCTCGTTGGCCGAGAGCCGCGCCTGCGGATTCTGCTGGACTTCGGTCGCGCGCGCGAAGATCGCGGCGATCTCTTCGTCGGAGTAGCGGCGGTCGGTCATGGGTGAAGGCTAGTGCCGAGGAGATGAATTCGCAGGAGCGGGCCAGGCCCGTGCCCGCACGCGCGGCTTGGGCGTGAG
>CAYUMN010000111.1:0-5140 GCA_964445835.1 uncultured Gemmatimonas sp. | reverse complement strand
ACTGTTGCCTTCGTTGATGCCCTCGCGAATGCCCACGGCGATGCTGACGTTGAGGATGTAGTTCCCCGACTCGTTGGGAGAGTATGACGATGCGAGGAGCGTGTAGCGCCCCGCGGGGAATGTCAGGACTGCGGAGGAGTTGGTGGTGTTCGATCCGCCGTCGTCGTTGGTGAAGACGATCGTGTCGGTGGAGTCGGCGATCGCGAGAAAGGTATCGAAGGCCGTGCTGATGAGATCAATGCGCAGTGTGGTCGGTGCCGCGACTTGCATGTGAATCGGATCGGCGAGGAATCCGGGCTCGAGGACACAGTCGTCGACGCTCAGTGATCCGCTGATGTTTCCCGGGACGCTGATGGTGTCCACAGGAGCATCGCAGAAGTTGAAGACGGCGGTGCTACGCTTGAGCGTGAAGGTCCCTTGGCCTCCGTCGACCGTGGTGGCCCAGACCCTGTAATTCCCTGCGGGAATGAGGTCCCTGAGCACGGCGGAGTCGGCCCCAACGGGAATGGATGTGCTGGTGATGCCGAGGTTGCTGTCGGTGATGACGACCCAGGGTGCAAAGCCATTCGCTCCGATATCAAAGCGGACGGCGGTCTCTTGGGTGAGAGAGAGCGCCCATCCCATTCCCTCGGCGTTATTGGGGAGGAAGCAGCTGGTGGCGGTGAGGGCGCCGTTGACGGTCTGGTCGAGCGCGATCGGCGTGGTCGCGAGTGCGGCGGTGCACTCGACGGCGGTCTGCGACTTGAGGGAGTAGGCGCCGAGGTCATCGGTGTCGGCCACCACCCAGAGGGTGTAGGTGCCAGCGCTGACGGTGGCGACGAGTCGTACGGTGTCGCCGAGGGTGGAGCTCCACGATTCGTTGACGACCGAGCTGGCGAGGGTGCCCGTGAGACTGAGCTTGGGCCGGATGGTCGCGCCAGTGAGAGTGAAGAGGACGGTGGTGGGCGCGGTGGCTACGAAGCGGTAGCCATCGGCATAGCCGACGCCGGTGAAGACGCAGTCGCTGGTGGTGAGGGTGCCAGTGATGGTCTGGACCGTGGCGATGGTGGTGGTCGCGGCGGCGTTGGCGCACACCGGGATCTGCACGGTGATAGTGGTGGTCGCGGTGAAGGTGCCGGTGGTCGCGCGAATAGTGGCGGCGCCGCCGGCGACACCGGTGACGAGTCCGCTGTTGTTCACCGTGGCGATGGCCGGCTGCAGGCTCTCGAAGGTGAATGGGACATTGGAGATCGCGTCGCTCTTGCGATTGCGCGCGATCGCGGCGAGCTGTTGGGTGCCGCCGACGCCAAGGGTCGCGGTGACGGGAGTGAGGGTCACGCGCGTGATGGTGCGGTCGGGGGCCAGGGACTCGGCGCAGGCCGTTCCGAGGACGAGCGCGAGCAGGAGCGCGGGGAGCGATCGGCGGAGCGATCGGCGGAGCGAGGCGGACAGGGGACCCTCCAAGGTCTTCTATAACAATGCCCGATGGACGGTGGGGAGTCCAGTTGCTCGGCGATCGGGCTTGACTGCTTTACACCACAGCGGCACAGAGGGCACGGAGAACTGCAACGGCATGGTGAAGGGGGTGTGATGGAGAGAACTCTCCGCCACACCCCCTTTGTCCTGCTGCACTCTCTGCGCTCTCTGCCTCTGTGGTATCAGCCGTTGTACAGATCCCGGCTGAGCAACAACTGAATGTGCTCAGTCGACTCCGATTCAATTGCCTGCACCGACAGCGGCAGCGTCCCATCGGGACGAACCATTCCCTTCACTTCATCGTACAGCGACGCGACAAAGTCGAGCACGTCATCGCGATTCCCCGCGATGCGCATCTGCGTCTGGTACGCGGTGCGGATCGGCGGATTGGACAGCGAGATATGCAGCCGAGCCGAGGCACGCGGGGTGCGCGCCCTGATCTCGGCTTCGATCTCATCGAGCTTGGCCGCGCGCGACATCGCGAGGGACCGATCGGCGCGTTCGGCGGCGCTCATGTTGTTGTCGGGAGGCGTCATGATCCACTCTGAATGCGAAAAGACATCAACAAGTTCCTAGTAGAACCTAATGGGTAGGCGGTGTCCTTCTAGGCCGAATAGACCTCGAAGATGCCCGCGGCACCCATCCCGCCGCCAATGCACATGGTCACCATGCCGAGTCCACCGCCGCGACGGCCGAGCTCGTGGATGAGCTGCACGGTGAGCTTGGCGCCGGAGGCGCCGAGCGGGTGACCGAGGGCGATCGCGCCGCCGTTCACGTTCACAATGCTGGTGTCGATCTCGAGGTCCTTGATAACGGCGAGGGCCTGGGCGGCGAAGGCCTCGTTGAATTCGATCAGCTTGAGGTCCTTCAGGGAAAGTCCTGCCCGCTTGAGCGCCTTGGGCACGGCCTTCACTGGACCGATACCCATCACGTCGGGCTCAACACCAGCGGTGGCGAAGTTGACAAAACGCGCGAGCGGCTTGAGGCCGAGCTCCTTGGCCTTGGCCGCGGACATCATGAGCACGCCAGCAGAGCCGTCGCTGAGGGGTGAGGCATTGCCCGCGGTGACGCTTCCGCCCGGCTTGAAGGCCGGGGGCAACTTCGCGAGCCCTTCGATAGTCGTAGCGCCGCGTACCATCTCGTCCTGCGCGAACAGGCCGGACTCCACCTGTTTCTTGGCGCCGCTGTACGTCACGCGCTCAACTGGAATGGGAACGATCTCCGGCACGAAGGCGCCGCGCTTGATGGCGTCGGCGGCGCGATGCTGCGAACCGAGCGCGAACTGATCCTGCATCTCGCGGGTGATGCCCCATCGCTTGGCCACCCGTTCGGCGGTGAAGCCCATCCCGATATTCTCTTCGGTCATTTCGGGATGCAAGCGCGTGTGGTAGCCCGACATCGGGACGGCACTCATCATCTCCATGCCGCCAGCGAGAATGACGTCGTTCATGCCGGACATGATGGCCTGTGCGCCGAGCGCGATGGTCTGCAGGCCGCTGGAGCAGAAGCGGTTGACGGTCATGGCGCTGACTTCGACCGGGAACTTGGCACGCAGCGCGGCGAGGCGTGCGACGTTGAGGCCCTGTCCGGACTCGGGCATGGCGCAGCCCCAGATCACGTCGTCGATGATACCGGCGTCGATCTGTGCACGGTCGGCAACGGCGCGCATGACCGTAGCCGAGAGGTCAATTGGGTGCGTATTGGCGAGCGAGCCATCTTTCTTGCCGCGGGCGACCGCACTGCGGGCGGCGCTCACGATCACGACTTCCTGTGACATGTCGAACTCTCCGTGATATGAGGCCGCTCAGTTACGAAGCGGCTTGCCGGTGGTGAGGGTGTGAGCAATGCGCTCCTGCGTCTCCTTGGTGCCAAGGAGTCGGAGGAAGGAGTCGCGTTCGAGGTCGAGGAGATCCTGTTCCGTGACTTCGCGCGCGGGTCCGTCGCCGCCGGCGAGAATGAGTGCGACTTCGTGGCCGATGCGCACGTCGTGCGCGCTGGCCAGGCCTGCTTCCTTGAACGACCACAAGGCGTAGTCGAGATTCGCCACCGCCGCGCGACCGAGTGCGGTCATGCGACGCATCTGCGGGACCACGTAATCGGGCGCGAGATCGAGCACGCGCGCCTTGGCATCGGCAATGAGCACATCGCGGTTCATGGTGATGCGATCAGCAGTGGGGCGGAGGAATCCCATGTGGCGCGCGTCGTGCGCACTGGTGCTGGTCTGCGCGAGCGAGATCATCTTGAAGGCGCGCTTGAGGCCTTCGAATGGATCGGCCTCGTCGTACGGGCTCAAGGCATTCGTGAACCGGAAGGCGAGCTCCTTGGTGCCGCCGCCGCCCGGAATGAGTCCGACGCCGACTTCCACGAGCCCCATGTACAGCTCAGCGTGCGCCTGAATGCGATCGCAATGCAATGAGATCTCGCAGCCACCGCCGAGCGTGAGCCCGAAGGGTGCGGCGACAACTGGGAATGGCGCGAGTCGGAAGGACATCACGGTGTCCTGAAAGCGCTTGGTGATGGCTTCGAGTGCCTTCCAATCGCCCTGCTCGAGCATCAGGCGCGGCGCGGCGAGATTGGCACCGGCCGTGAAGGTGCGCGGATCGTCGTTGCCGATGACCATGCCGTGGAGGTCGTGCTTCACGACGTACTCAATGGCTGCAGCGGTGAGATCCATCACCCCACCACCGAGGGTGTTCATCTTACCGCAGAACTCGAGATTCACCACACCATCGCCGATATCGATCAATCGCGCTTCGGCATTCTCCTTGATGACCTTGCCGCTCTTGCGGAGACCGGCGAGCGAGATGTTGCCGGGAATCGCGGGAATCGGTTCACGCTGCTCGGCGTTGAGTGCGGGCACGTTGCCATCGGCATCGTAGAACGCAGCGCCGGCGCGTGCGAGGAGCGGCGGAACGCTCTTGCCGCGCGTCTGCATCTCGTTGCGCAACCAGTCGAGCCCCATGAGATCCATGGCGCGGAACGGACCGACATCCCAGCCGTAGCCCCACTCCATGGCCCGATCGACGGCGGCGAGATCGTAGGCGAGTGCGGGCGCGAGCGAACAGGCGTAGTGGCACTGCTCAACGATCAGCGCCCGTAGGAAGTCGCCATGCTTGCCGCCAATGGCGCGGGCCTCGGCGAGTCGTGTGGCGAGCGGCTTCTTGGTGATGGCGTCGATCTCCGGCGTGCCGAATCGACCCATGTCACGGTACTCGAGTGTCTTCCAGTCGAGCGCGTGAATGTTCTTGCCGTCCTTCTTGTAGAAGCCCTGCTTGGTCTTGTCACCCAAGCGTCCCTGCTTCACGAGCTCGTGAATGAAGGGGACAAGCGAGAGATCTTCACCGGTGGTGGAAGAGAGTCCGGCGGTGACGTGCACGAGGACGTCGATGCCGGAGAGATCGCCGGTGCGGAAGGTCGCGGTCTTGGCGCGGCCGATGAAGGCCCCGGTGAGGGTGTCGACTTCGGGAATGGTGAGATCGTGCTCGACCATCAAGCGACCAGCGACGACCATGCCATGCACGCCGAGTCGGTTGGCGACGAATCCGGGGACGTCCTTGGCGAGGACGATGCCCTTGCCGAGGACGCGCTCTTGGAAGTGGCGAATGGCTTTCATCACCGCGGGCGCTGTGTCGCTCGTGGGGATGAGTTCGAGCAGATGCATGTAGCGCGGCGGATTGAAATAGTG
>CAYUMN010000110.1:1907-10820 GCA_964445835.1 uncultured Gemmatimonas sp. | reverse complement strand
CGACGAGCCGATCGTGTGGAACGACGGCACCGCGTCGCGGGAGCCGGAGGCGCGCGCCGAGGCTGTGCGCGCGGTCACTGAACCGGCGCGCCGCGCCGGGTTGATCTCCACGGGCTACCTGGAAGCGCAGGCGCAGGCGTTCGCGATTGCCAACAGTGCGGGCTTGTTCGCGTATCAGCGCAGCACCGGTGTCGCCTTCACCACCACCGTCCGCACGCAGGATGGCACGGGGTCCGGCTGGGCCGGTGCCGCCGACAATGACTTCAGCCGAATCGACCCGCGCGCCCTCGCCGCACGGGCCATCGAGAAGGCGCAGCGGTCGGTGAATCCCGTCGCGATCGAGCCGGGGCGATACACGGTCGTGCTCGAGCCAACCGCGGCGGCCAATCTGATTCAGTTGATCGCCGGCGCCGTGAATGCGCGCTCGGCCGATGAAGGGCGGTCGTTCTTCTCCAAGGCCGGGGGCGGAAACAAGATCGGCGAAAAGGTCGTAGATGAGCGCGTGACCCTGGTCTCCGACCCCCTCGATCCCCGCGTGCCGGCCAACACGGCCGGTGCCGATGGCCTCCCGTCCGAGCGCGTGAATTGGATCGAGAACGGTGTCGTGAAGAACCTCGCCTACGATCGCTTCTGGGCGCAGCGCACCGGCAAGGCACCCAACAGCGCCGGTGGCACGCTCTCCATGAACGGCGGCGACTCGTCCGTTGAGGACATGATCAAGAGCACCGAGCGTGGGTTGCTCGTGACCCGCTTCTGGTACATCCGCCCGGTCGATCCGCGCACGATCCTCTTCACGGGGCTCACGCGCGACGGCACCTTTCTCATTGAGAACGGCCGCGTGACGCGTCCGGTGAAGAACCTCCGCTACAACGAAAGTCCGATCTTCATGCTCAACAACGTCATGGCGATGGGCCGCCCCGAGCGCGTGAGCGCCTCGGAGGCTGGCGGCCCGGGCCAGGCGATCTCCGTCCCGCCCCTCAAGGTTCGGGACTTCACGTTCACCAGCACGAGTGACGCCATCTGATATGACGGACCGCCGCGATTTCCTCCGGACCACCGGAGCCGCGGCCGCTGCGATCGCCTTCGCGAGCACGCCCAGACGCGCAGGCGCCGCCCCGGCCTTGGATCACCTCGACCGCTTTCAGTCCGGCGCGTCGAAGGAGCTCCTGCTCGACGCCATCAATGCCGCCAAGATGGCGGGGGCTTCGTACGCTGATGCCCGTATCGCCCGCATCCGACAGAACTTCGTCGTCACCCGCGAGCAGCAGATCGTGAACGTCGTGGACACCGACACCCTCGGGTGTGGGGTCCGCGCCCTCGTCGACGGCTGCTGGGGTTTTGCCGCCACGCGCGACCTCACGCGCGACGCAGTCACCACCGCGGCACGCGAGGCCGTCGCGATTGCCAAGGCCAACCGCATCGCGCGTGATCGCTCCGTGGAGCTCGCGCCGGTGCAGGCCTACCCGAATGCCAACTACAAGTCGGCGTACACGACCGACCCCTTCGACGTCCCGCTCGAGCAGAAGGTCGATCTCCTCCTCCGCGCCAACGCCGAGGCGATGAAGGTCCCGAACGTGAAGTTCGTGAACTCCATTCTCTTCTTCGTGAAGCAGGAAAAGCAGTTCGCCTCCACCGAGGGCTCGGTGATCGACCAGACCCTCATCCGCAGCTGGCCGCTCTTCGCCGCCACCGCGGTGAAGCCGGACTTCTCCGACTTCCAGACGCGACAGGGGGCCGAGGCCGCACCGATGGGACGCGGCTTCGAGTACGTCCTCCAGTGCGATCTGGTGGGCAACGCCAAGAAGTGGGGAGAGCAGGCAGCGGAGAAGCTCACTGCCAAGCCCATTGAGGTCGGCAAGTACGATCTCGTGCTCGCGCCCTCCAACATGTGGCTCACGATCCACGAGTCGATCGGGCATCCGACCGAACTCGACCGCGCCATGGGCTACGAGGCCAACTACGCCGGCACGAGCTTCATCGCGCCGCCGGAAGATCACCTCGGCAAGCTCAAGTACGGCCCGAGCCTGATGAACATCCAGGGCGACCGTTCGCAGGAAGGAGCGCTCTCCACCATCGGGTGGGACGATGACGGCGAGAAGCCCGACGACTTCCTGATCGTGAAGGACGGCGTCTTCAACGACTATCAGACCACGCGGGAGCAGGCAGGGTGGCTCCGCGACTGGTATGGCCGTCAGGGACGTCCTGTGCGCTCGCACGGGTGCTCCTACGCGGACTCGTGGGGCAGTGTGGCCTTCCAGCGCATGCCCAACGTCTCGCTGCTGCCGGGGACTGACAACAAGTCGATGGACGATCTCATTGCCGGCGTCGACCGCGGCATCGCCATCATCGGCGACGGTTCGTTCTCGATCGACCAGCAGCGTTACAACGCCCAGTTCGGTGGCCAGGTCTTCTACGAGATCCGCGGCGGGAAGCTCAACGGCATGCTCAAGGATGTCGCTTACCAGATTCGCACGCCGGACTTCTGGAACTCCATGGACGCCATCGGCGGCCGGGCGAGCTACGAGCTCGGCGGATCGTTCTTCGACGGCAAGGGGCAGCCGGGACAGGTCAACGCGGTGAGTCACGGCTCCCCGCCGGCCCGCTTCCGTCAGGTCAACGTGATCAACACCGGGAGGCAGGGATGAGCGCCCCCAAGCGACTCCGTGATGGGATTCCCGCGGGAGCGGTCCTCTCGCGCGCCGATGCCCAAGCCATTGCCGAACGGGCGATGAAGTTCTCCAAGGCCGAGGCCGTCGACGTGAACCTCGGCTCCAACGTCAGCACCAACGTGCGCTTTGCCGACAACCAGATGAGCACGGCGGGCTCGCTGACCGATGTGGGCTTCGCGGTGCAGAGTTGGTATGGCACCAAGCACGCCGTGGTCACCACCAACGATCTCTCCGAGGCCTCGCTCAAGCGCGCCGTGGAGCAGTCGGAGGTGTTGGCGCGTCTCGCCCCGGACGATCCGGATGCGATGCCGCTGCTCGAGCCGCAGACGTACGAGACCGTGGATGCCTACGTGGATGCGACCGCGGCCGTCGGGGCCGCCGAGCGCGCGCAGGTGGCGATGACCGCGCTGGGGCCGACGCGGCGCTCGGGCGACTTGAAGGCGGCGGGTTTTCTCGTGATGGGCGGGGGCGCGTCCGCGCTCGCCAACAGCAAGGGGCTGTTCGCGTATCACCGCAGCACCAACGTGAACTACACCCTGACCGTGCGGACCACCGATGGCACGGGCTCCGGGTGGGCGGCGGCCGATCATCCCGATTGGCGACAGCTCGATTTTGAGAAAGTCTCGGCGCGCGCGATCGACAAAGCGCGGGCCTCGCGCGCGCCGCAAGCGGTGGAACCGGGTCGCTACACCGTGATCTTTGAGCCGCAGGCGGTAGGGGATCTGGTGCAGCTGATTGCGGGATACGCCGATGCGCGTCTTGCAGATGAAGGGCGCTCCCCCTTCTCAAAGCAGGGCGGCGGTAACAAGTTAGGGGAGAAGATTGTCGATACGCGCGTGACGCTCTTCTCGGACCCGCGCGATGCGCAGGTGCTCGCGCAGCCGTTCGATGGTGAGGGGATGCCGCTCGCCCGGCAGACGTGGATCGAGAATGGCGAGTTGAAGACGTTGCAGACGTCGCGCTTCTGGGCGAAGAAGCAGAATCGCACGGCGACGGGCGGGGCGACGTCGTTGAAGATGCAGGGTGGTTCGGCGTCCATTGAGGACATGATCAAGAGCACCGAACGCGGCATTTTGGTGACCCGTCTTTGGTATTTGCGCGAAGTCGATCCACGCACGATTCTTTATACGGGCTTGACACGCGACGGAACTTTCCTTATCGAACAGGGAAGAATTTCTCGCGCAATTAAAAATCTGCGGTTCAACGAGTCACCGCTGTTCATGTTGAACAATCTCGAGATGCTCGGGATTTCAGAGCGGATTGCAGGGACAGAAGCTGGTGGAGCAGTCGTGATGCCGGCCATCAAGGTTCGAGATTTTAACTTCACCAGCCTGTCCGAGGCTGTCTGATTTCTGCTCCGGGTTCAACGGAGCGCACGAAATACGGGGGTGGAAACATCTCCGTATGACCCACCGATCCACCGGGGGATCGGCCGGGAAGTCTCACTCCTTTTCAGGAGATAGTACAATGGCTGCCAAGAAGAAGAAGGTCGCGAAGAAGGCGACCAAGAAGAAGGCCGCGAAGAAGAAGTAAGCGGTCCAGCTTTACACACGAGGGGATCGGCGCTTGCGCCGGTCCCCTCGTGGCGTATCTGGGATGAGGGATGGAGGATGGAGGACGAAAGATGTCGGGATTCGAATGTGGCGATGCAAAAAAAATGGCGGCCCGCACGGGCCGCCCCCTTCATCTTCCATCCTTCATCCGCAGTTGAGCAGTTCCGCTTACGCCGCCCGATGGCTCCCGCTCGTCATCGTCGTCTCCGGCTCATCCGGCGGTCCCCACACATAGGCGGAGAACCGCGGCGTCGCTTCATCGCGACTGCCACGGGAGATGACGATTCCAACGGGTTCCTGCTCGAGCTCCACCTGTGCCTGCATCGCTCTATCCACCATATGTCGGCCCTCACCGGACCCAAGAGACCTTCGAACGACCACTTCCGTGTGGCCGCCCTTCATATGATAGACTACGCACGAGCAGTGCCAGTTTCGAACATAGCTCATCGCGTTGATGCGTATAGACTTAGCGTGTGAAGTCCGGATGGCAAAAACACCCCGTGTCGCAGGGGGACACATCCCCGCTCCGTCAAAGCGTGTCGTTTCGTTACGCGAGGAGCTTCTTGGCCACGAACGTCTGCGATGCGCCCGGCTCCGGCACCATCTTGATCTCCCAGCCCCGGTAGCTCGTCCGCAGCTCATCTTCCGTCAGCACCGCCTGGCCCGCGACCAGCGTCTCAATCAGGTGCACGCCGCCATCGGACGTCGCCTGCTGCAGCAGCGCGATCACCTGCGCGCGCTCGAACGGGGAGAGTCCCGCGAACGCCGCCGGCGTGCACACCACCGCGGCCAACGGGCCATCGGGCGTGTAGCTCACCAAGTCCGCCACGAAGCCGCGCAGCTTCTCCGTGAGTCCCGACTCGTGCGCCGCCCGCAGCACACGGTTCACCACCGCGACCTCGGATTCGACCGCCGTCACCTCGCAGCCATTCGCCGCCAGGTACAGCGCCGAGCCTTCCACGCGTGGGCCCGCCACCAACACCGAGGACGCGGACATCCCGTACTTGATCGCCTGAGCGAGCGGCGTGTCCGGCCGCAGCCCCCAGTGTTCGGGACGGCGCAGTTCATCGGCATTCTTCAGGCGGCGCCGACGCCACGTCTCGTAGCTCGGCAGTCGCAACCGCTTCGCGATGATGCGGTCCACTTCGTCCGCGAGCATGACCTCGCGCATCCCCAACTGGAACCCTTCATCGAGCGCCCGCGCCGCCTCGGCGGCGATGTTGTGCAGGAACACCGTCGACACGGAGTTCTTGTAGTCCTCGATCTCGCGCTCCACATACACCTGGTATTCGGCGCGGAGAGAACGGGGGGACTGGCGAGGTGCCATCACGCGGGCCATCACGCGGGCTCGATGTGCACGACAACGTCCGCCGTTCCGCCAAGGGCAGTCCGCACCGACGCCTCCACGGCGTCCGCCACGGCGTGCCCCTCCGCCACGGTCGACGAACCCGACACCGTGATCGTGACCTCGGCGAAGATCAGACCCGACGAATTTGTGCGCGACCGCACATTCGGCGCCGCCGCCACCCCGTCCACGGCGCAGGCCGCGGCGCGAATGCGCTCGGCGTCCGCCCCGCGCTCGTCCACCAGGACCGGCACCGTCACCCGGAGAATCTTCCATCCGCTCCACGCGATGACCAGCGCCACCACGATCGCCAGCACCGGATCCGCCCACGGGAGCTGAAGCCGCGCGCTCATCAACGAGGCGATGGCCAAGCCGGTCACGAACAGATCGCCCATCGTGTGCGAGGCGTCCGCGAGCAGCAGGGGGCTGTTCAACTCGCGGGCGCGCCGCCGCTCGTACGCGACCACGACCACGTTCACGAGGCCGGTCGCCGACAGGAGAATCAACTCCTCGTTCGTATGCGGGACGACCGGCGGCGGATCGATCAAGCGCGCCACGCCCCCCCGGATCAGCTCAAAGCACGAGATCGAGAGGAACCCCACGATCGCCAGCGCCCCCATCGTCTCGAACTTATCGTGGCCATAGGGATGATCCTCGTCCGGCCCGCGCGCCGCGAGTGCCACGACGACGATCGCCAACACATTATTCATCGCGTCGAGGAAGCTCTCGAGCGTCGCGCCGAGCACCGTCAGGTTCCCCGTGCGCATCGCGACCACGATCTTGACGCCCACCACCACCGCATTGAGGACGAGGATGATGGCCAGCGTGCGCTGGATGCTCGCGGTGCGAGAAGCGGTCGGCAACATGCCTGAAGTCTCGCCGGATGCCTGAGCTACCGGAAGTCGAGTCCGCGGTCCGTCGGTTGCGACGGGCGTTGCGCGGACGGGTGATCGTGCAGCTCCGAGCACATCACCCGTCCCAGCGCCGCCGGCTCTTGGCGGGCGACATTCAGCGTACGGAGGGACAGCGCGTCGTGCTGGTGGAGCGGCGCGGGAAGCATCAACTCGTGCATCTCGCCGATGGCGCGACCCTGTTGATCCACTTTCGCATGAACGGCGACTGGGTGTTCGATCGGCGTGATCGGGCGCTGCCGCCCCATGCGCGCGTCACCTTCGATCTCGATGACGGCCGTCGCGCCGTGCTCGTCGATTCGCGCGCACTCTGTACCGTCACGTGGCATGCCCCCGACGCGCCTCCAACGCTCCGCCTCGGCCCCGAACCCGAGGACCCAGCACTCACCCCTCCACTGTTGCGCGAACGCTTCTCGGGCAAACGTGGGCCCATCAAGACCGTGTTGCTCGATCAGGCGGTGGTCGCCGGCGTCGGCAACATCTACGCCGCTGAGGCCTGCTGGCATGCGCGCGTCTCGCCGCGCGCCGCCGCGTCATCACTCACGCTCGCGCGCGTCGAACGGGTGCTCGAAGGCATGCGACGCGCACTCGCGGACGGGCATCTCAACGCCGGGCGCTATCACCGCGGGGAGCGGCAGATCCCCTTCCGCGTCTATGATCGCGAAGGCGAACCCTGCACGCGCTGCGACTCGCGAATCCGCCGCATCACCCAGGCGGGGCGATCCACGTACTTCTGCGGGCGGTGTCAGGCGCGGTGAGTCAGTCCCCCGCTTCAAGCAACGCCCCCTTCAGGTACCCCGTCTCCGGAATCGTCAACACTTCAGGATGATCCGCCGGCTGCCCCACGAGCGCCCGCACGATGATCCGCCGCCCCGAATGCGATGCCGCCTCGCGCAACATGGCGAAGAAGTCCGCCTTCGAGAGGTGATATGAGCAGCTCGCGGTGTACAGCATGCCTCCCGGGGCCAACATCTTCATCGCCCGCAGGTTGATCTCGCGGTAGCCGCGGATCGCGCCGGTGATCGAGGCCCGGTTCTTCGCGAACGCCGGTGGATCGAGCACGATGGTGTCGTACCGGCGCCCCGCCTTCTCCTCGTCACGGACCAGATCAAATGCGTCCGCTTCGACCGGCTCGATGTTCGTGAGCCCGTTCAGCGCCGCATTCTCGCGGACGCGCGCGAGTGCCGAGGCCGACGAATCGACCGCACGCACCGAGTCCGCACGTTTCGCGAGATGCAGCGCGAACGAGCCATGATAGCTGAAGACGTCCAAGGCTCGCCCGCGTGCCACCGATCCCACCAAGACCCGCGCCTCGCGCTGGTCAAGAAAGGCACCAGTTTTCTGTCCGCTGTGCGGGGCCGCGAGGTAGCGCACCCCATGCTCACGCACCTCGACCGTCTCCGGCACCGTCCCCATCAGCGGTTCGACGCCGCGCGTCAATCCTTCACGCGTCCGCACCGAGGCGTCATTGCGCGCCAGAATGCCCTCGGCGCCGGTGAGCTTCGCGAGTGCCGCGACGATCTCGCCGCGAAAGGCCTCGAGTCCCGCCGAGAGGAGCTGCACCACCAACCAGCGATCGTAGCGGTCCACCACGAGCGAGGGGAGGCCGTCCCCTTCGCCATGCACGAGGCGGCACGCGTTCGTCTCCGCCGCGAGCACCCCCGCGCGGCGCGCGATGGCGATGCCCAGCTGCGCTTCCCACCACGCCGCGTCGAGCGAGACATCGCGCTCCTTGGAGACGAAGCGAAGGGAGATCTCCGACTTCGGGCTCCACAGCGCGGTCCCCAGCGGACGTCCCGCCTGATCGGTCACCGTCACGGCGCCGGCCGGCGCATCGGGCGGCGTCACCACATCCGACTTGAAGATCCACGGATGTCCATCCTGGTACCGCACCGCCCCACGGGAGGAGATCACAGCGATGGCGGCGTCCTGCGTGCGCTTGGTCATCCCGGCAATCTATTGGCCCCCGCCCGACTCGGCCCCAGCCGGCGGTGGACACGGCGCCAACGGCGTCGCATCTTCGAGGCTATGCGCCCTCGGCCTGATCGTCCTCGCAGCGTCCGCGCGGTCCGCGGCGCCACCACCGTGCTCGACGACAATCCCGCCCTGATCCGCGAGGCCGTCACCGAGCTGCTCGAAGCCGTCCTCGACGATAACGATCTCGCGCCGAACGACATCATCTCGGCGATCTTCACCACGACCCCTGATCTCGTCAGCGAGTTCCCGGCGCATGCCGCGCGTCTGTACGGGTGGACCGACATCCCGCTCATCTGCGCGCAGGAACTCCCCGTCCCTGGGGCACTGCCGCGGTGCATCCGCGTGATGGTGCATTGTGAGACGCGGCGCGCCCGCGGTGAGATCCGGCACGTGTACCTGCGTGATGCGGTGCTCCTCCGCGCCGATCTCCTCGCGGACTGACGCTGAGCCGCTCCTCG
>CAYUMN010000110.1:0-1807 GCA_964445835.1 uncultured Gemmatimonas sp. | reverse complement strand
GGAGACGCCGCGCATCGCGCTATCGAGGGCCGCGCCGGCCGTCTGCGCGGCCTTGCGCCGCCGCTCTAACGAATCCTGCCGCGCGGCCGCCCGCACGAACTCGATCGCCTTCAGATGCTCGGCATAGGTGTTGCGAAACTCGTGGTGCCCGTCGGGGTGCGCGACGAAGAACTTGTAGGGCACCGCGGCCGGATACAGCGCCGCCTTCAGGCTCGCGGCGCCGGGGGCGCCGATCGGTCCCGGTGGGAGGCCGACGCGTCGATACGTGTTGTACGGCGACTGCACATTCAAGTCGCGATACAGCACCCGCCCCGGGCGCCGTCGCTTCAACGCGTATTGAATGGTCGGATCGGCCTGAAGCGCCATGCCGATGCGCAGGCGATTGTGATACACCGACGAGATGATGGGGCGCTCCTCTCCCTTGCGCACTTCCTTTTCGATGATCGACGCCAGCGTCACCACCTGGTGTCGCGTCATCTGGCGTTCGGCGGCGCGCGCGTCCCACTCGTCGAGCCAGACCTCTTCGAATCGGCCCACCATGACCGCGATCGCCTGGCGCGCACTCATCTCATGCGGGAAGTCGTAGGTCTGCGGAAAGAGGTAGCCCTCGAGATCGCTCACGTTGCGCGGCACGCCGAGCCGATTCATCACGGCCGTGTCACGCACCGCCGCGAGCACGCTGTCCTCCGGGACCTCAAGACTGTCGGCCAACGTCGGGACGAGATCCCAGAGATTCCACCCTTCGGGGATCACGAACCGATGCACGAGCTCCTTGCCGGACTCGAGGGCGCTGAGGATATCGTCCCACGAGGTGCCCTTGGCGAACCGATACGTCCCGTAGCGGATCGTCCGGTCCCGTTCCTTCCACGCCGCGTAGAATCCAAAGAGGCGCGGTGCCCGGATGATGCCATGGACCGCGAGTGACTCGGCGGCAGCGCGGAAGGTCGCGCCGCGCGGGATCAACACCATCACTTTGGTGTCATCGTCGGTCGCACACGAGGTGGTCAACCCGAGGGCGAGGGCGAGGACCAGCAGGAGGGGGCGGATCCTAGGCATCCGTCGTGTCCTCGCCGCGCGCATCGGATACCGGTCCGGCGTTCAGCGCGCGCTCGGCGGCGAGCTCCATCGACCGCAACGCATGCTGAAGCAGCACGGTCGCCGCGAGCGCATCGACATCGCCCTTTCGCCCACGCGTTGAGCCCTCCATCTCCTGCACCGCGCGCAACGCTGCGGCCGTGCTGAAGCGTTCATCGACCATCTCGGCCGGCAGTCCGGTGCGCGTCGAGAGCTCGTGCGCGAGCCGCCGTGCTTCCGTGGCCCGCGGGGTATCGTCGCCCTGCTGATCGAGCGGGAGCCCCACCACAATGCCCTCGGCCTCCAACTCCCGTACGCGCGCCAACAGCGCGGTGAGTGGCGGCCGCTTCCCCGGCCGACGCTCCACATGGCCGGCCGGCGACGCGATCATCCCGTGCGGATCCGAGACGGCGAGTCCGATGCGCCGATCTCCAAGGTCGATCGCCACCCAGCGACGTTGCCACGGGGCGCTCATCCGCCTTCCGCCATGCGCGTGAAGAACTCCTCGTTGGTCGCCGTCACCGCCAGCTTCCGCAACAGGAAGATCGTCGCATCCTCGGGGGCCATGTCACCCAGGAAGTGGCGCAGGAGGTAAACGCGATTGCGCTCCTTCTCATTGAGCAGGAGCTCTTCCTTGCGCGTCCCCGACTTGTTGATCTCAATGGCCGGGTAGATGCGACGATTCGCGATGTCGCGGTCGAGTACGATCTCGGAGTTCCCCGTCCCCTTGAAC
>CAYUMN010000109.1:6818-10839 GCA_964445835.1 uncultured Gemmatimonas sp. | reverse complement strand
CGAGCGCCTTCCGGACTTCATTCTGAAGTTCGAATCGCGCACCGGCGAGCGCGCGGCGATCTGCGACCGTGAACTGCTTGGTGAGTACCGCTACTCCAGCGCGGACGCCTGAGCATGCGACCTGAGCCTGTTCCCAGCGCATGACGCCTGAGTATCCGCTGCCGGAGTTCACGCGCTCGTTGCGCGCGCTCGCGGTGCCCTCGGCGCCGGGATCGGATCATGACGTTGTCTTCACGCCCCTGCTTGAGGCGCGGCGTGCAGCCCATCGCGCGACCTCGCTGGAGCAGCAACTGAGCGCCTTCGATGGGACGAAGCTCGACCGCGCCTGGCGCGGCAGCATCGCGACGTTAGCGGAGCGAAAGCACCCGCGTGGGCTGCCGGACCGCCGGGCGGTGGGGGCAGAGCTCGAGCTACTCGCGACGCCGCTCTGGAGTGCACTGAAGGAGCTCGATCGCGAGGCGACGCTGGTGAGAGCCGCGAGCGCGGAGACCAAAAAGGAAGCTTGGGGACGGTGGGTCGAGCAGGTGGGGCGGATCTTCCGGGTCGCCGACGACTGGTGGGAAGCCGCGCTGCCCGCGCTGGCCGACCCGCGCGGGCGGCGCGGGGCGCTCTGGCGTCGGGTGCTGGGAGGGGGACAGTGATCGCGGGAATCGGGTTTGACCTCGTGGCGATCGCCCGGGTGGAACTGATGCTCCAGCGGAAGGAGCAGCGCGCGCTCGACCGGCTCTTCACCGCGCACGAGCAGGAGTACGCGCTCGCTCGGGCCCGGCCGGCAATGCACCTGGCCGCACGTCTCGCCGCCAAGGAGGCCTCGTTCAAGGCCCTCACTGGGTCGGATGAAGCGAAGCTGATCGGCTGGAAGGAGTCCGAGGTCCGTCGGGGGAGCGAGGGCGCCCCGGAACTGGTGTTCACTGGGCGGGCGGCGGCCCGGGCGGCGGAATTGGGAGTCCGGCGGGTCCATTTGACGCTGAGCCACACCGATGAGACGGCCGGCGCCGTGGTGATTCTAGAGATCTGAAAAAGATTGGGGGAATCCCCTGTATTGCATTCGGAAATCCATTACTTTCCAATTGCAATGCTAATGAGAACCGTTCTCATCTACGCCAGCGCCCTCTCGGCGCTCGCCTTTTCTCCCGCTGCCGCCACCGCGCAGGAGTCGCCCGCGCGACGCCTTGCGAACATCGTGGGTGTGGCGGTCGACGAATACCAGAAGGGGATCGACCCCTCCGGCGCGATCGTCCTCCAGCTGGAGTACGACGAAGCCGTCGCCTTCCTTGACGATGCGCGCGGCGTGGCCGCTCGCGTCGCGGATGACCGCGCGCCGCAACTCGTCGCCCTCGTCGAGGAACTGCAGCGCGCCGTCGCGCGACGCGTCGCCCCGGCGGAGCTCCTCCCGACGCAGGCCAAGTTGATTCAGCTCCTGGGCCCCGACGCCTCGCTCGACTTTCCGACCGAGGCGGTCGATCTCGCCGAAGGACGCGCCATTTATCAGCAACGCTGCGCTTCCTGCCATGGCGACGCCGGGCGTGGCGATGGATTCGCCGCCGCTGGGCTCACTCCCCGTCCGACGCCGCTCGCCGACCATGCGCTCATGAGCGACGTCACGCCGGCCATCATGTATCGCGTGGTATCGGTCGGAATCCGCGGCACCGCGATGGCGGGCGCCGCGGATCTCACCCCGAAGCAGAAGTGGGCGGTCGTCACCTACGTGACGACACTCCGCGCAAGCGCCGAAGACGCCGAGCGAGGGCGCGGACTCCTCTCCGCGCGCTGCACCGCGTGCACCGACAGCGCGACGCCGAAGGGCCACACCTTCGCCTGGTTGGCCGAGCGCCATGACCAGCAACTGATGTCCGGGCTCGCCGCCGGTGATTCCGACCTCGGACTCGACGCGACGGCCCCGCTCTCCGAGTCCGATGCCCGCGCCGTCGTGGCGGCCCTGCGCGCCGATCCCAAGGTGATGGCGCCGATCGTTCGCACCCCGACAATCGTGGCGGCCGACGTGCTCGCGATGCTTGATCGCGCACTCGCCTCGGTGCGTGCTGGTGATAAGCAGACGGCCGGCGACCTCGCCTTTGATGCCTACGTTGCCTTTGAGCCCCTCGAGTCCGCCGTCCGTATGCGCGATCCGGGGCTCGTGACCCTACTTGAGCAGCACTTCGCAGACTTCAAGGGCTCGGTGAACCGCGGTGATCTCTCGGGGGCCGCCGCCGCGCGCGGACGTATCGCGACCGGACTCCCTCAGGTCGTCGAGCGGGCGGAGCGAGAGGCGACCGGCTGGACGACCTTCTTCGAGTCGCTCTTGATCATCCTGCGCGAAGGGTTCGAGGCGATCCTCATCGTCGGTGCGGTGATCGCCTTCTTGGTGCGCACCGGGAACCAGCGCCGGATCCGTGAGGTCTGGTACGGCGTCGGTGCGGGTGTCCTCGCCAGCGCGGTACTCGCCGTGCTTCTGCGGACGGCGCTCGCCGCCGCGCCGGCGAGCCGCGAAGTGATTGAGGGGGCCACAATGCTCCTCGCCGTTGGCGTGCTCTTCTCCGTGAGCTATTGGTTGCTCACCAAGGTCGAGGTCGTGGCCTGGCAGAAGTTCATCAAGGACCAGATCGGAAGTGCACTGACCTCCGGGCGCGCGACCGCACTCGCGATGGTCGCCTTCCTCGCGGTCTTCCGCGAAGGGGCGGAGACGGCGCTGTTCTATCAGGCACTCCTCGCCCGCGGCCCGCAGGTCATCACGCCGATGTTCGGCGGCCTCGCCCTAGGCTCGCTCCTCCTCGTGGTGCTCTGGTTCGCGATTCAGAAGTTCGGCGTGCGGATCCCACTGCGTGGGTTCTTCGGCACCACGAGCGCCTTGATGTATTTCCTCGCCTTCATCTTCATGGGGAAGGGGATCCGCGAACTGCAGGAGGGGAACGTGCTCTCCATCACGCCCGTAGCGCATGGGCCCTATGTGGGGCCGCTGGGGATCTTCCCGAGCGTCGAGACGCTACTTGGCCAGGGCGTGCTCTTGCTGCTCGCGCTGATTGCTCTCACGGTGACGCTCTGGCCGCGGCGCGCGGTGCTCGGCAAGCCACTTGCCTCCCCGCGCTGAACGGTTGATCCCGCGCTGAGCACCGGCGGGAATCACGCGGTCGCAGGGCGTGGCTTGGATCGCATCAGCATCCACGTGGCGCCGCCTGCCATGAAGATGATCGCGATCACTTGGGCTACGGTGAACGCGCCGAACAGACGATCGTCCTTCGCGCGGAAGAACTCAATGATGAAGCGCTCGATCCCCGCGAGCACGCAGTAGGCGCCAAAGAGCCAGCCCGCCACATGCTTGTGGTTGCGGAACTGCCACAGGATAAAGAACATCGCGAGCCCCATCGCCGTCTCGTACAGCTGGGTCGGATGCACCGCGAGGACCTCCGTAGGCGACACGCCCTCGTAGCCCTTCACGCCGAACTGCTGCACGAGGTTCGCCACCGTGCTCGGCGGCGCACCATCGGGGAACGAGACGGCGAGCGCGCCATCCCACGGGCGGCCATAGTCGTCGCCCACTGCCCAACAGCCAGAGCGCCCGACCGCATAAGCCGCGGCGAGCCCGGGGGCTGCGGCATCGGAGACCTGCGCGAAGCTCCCCTTCTTGTACCAGATCGTCGCCGCTGACGCGACGATGCCGCCAATCAATCCGCCCCAGAATACGAAGCCCGCGCGGGAGAAGATCGCCGACGGATCGCCGGTGAGAATCGCGTAGTAGAGCTTGGCGCCCCCGAGTCCCCCAAGCACGGCCGCGACCGTCACGTCGCCCATGATGTCCGGGTCTTGCCCGCGCGCGTCGAGGTTCTCGCTCGCGATCATCTGCCCAATCACAAAGGCGAGGAGCATCGCGACGCCGAAGCCCGTGATCTGCAGCGGGCCGATGTCGTAGGCGAAGGGGATGTGAGTGGTCATGCTTGCTTAGGATGAAGGATGGAGGATGAAGGATGAAAGTGAACAGCCTCCTTCGGATTCTAACGACTGGCGGAGTACGCGGCGAACTCTC
>CAYUMN010000109.1:0-6718 GCA_964445835.1 uncultured Gemmatimonas sp. | reverse complement strand
GGCGAACTCTCTGGCGCGACTTCGTGCGACTGCGTGCGACTTACTCGGCGACGAGACCGGGGAGCGGGCGGCTTGAGAACGCGTTGAGCGACCAGTCGTCGTGGTGGCCTTGCTCGGCGTGAAAGAGCGCGGCGGCGGCAATCATTGCGGCGTTGTCGGTGGCGAGGCGCGGTGTCGGCGCGAAGACCTGCGCGCCGATTGCCTGGGCCCCTGCTTTCATGGCCGCAACGAGGGCGCCGTTGCAGGCCACGCCCCCGCCGAGCACGATGCGGATCCGCCCGTGCGCCTTCGCGGCGCGAATGGTCTTTGCGACCAGCGTGTCCACGAGGGCGTCCTGGAAGCCGCGCGCGATACTCGCCTTCTCCGCGTCGAGATCGCGCGCGCCCTGTACCGCGAGCCGTACCGCCGTCTTGAGCCCGCTGAACGAGACGTCGTAGTAGTCGGCGTCGCCGAGCCGCTGGCCGCCGTTCAGCATGGGGCGGGTGAAGCGATGCCGCTTGGGGTCGCCCTGCTTGGCCAGCGCCTCCAGATGTCGGCCACCTGGATACGGAAGCCCGAGCAGCTTCGCCGATTTGTCGAACGCTTCGCCCGCTGCATCATCGCGCGTGCGGCCGAGGATGCGATACATCCCCCACGCCGGTACGTCGAGCAACAAGGTGTGCCCGCCGGACACGAGCAGGGCGGTGAAAGGGGGCGTGGCATCAGGATGCTCAAGCGCCGTGGCGAAGAGATGCCCTTCCATGTGGTGCACGCCGATGATCGGCTTGCCGGTCGCATAGGCGAGCGCCTTCGCGTAGCTGACGCCCACCAGCAGCGCCCCGACGAGTCCCGGCGCGTGCGTCACGGCGATCGCGTCAATCTCGGTGAGCGTCACGCCGGCATCCGCGAGCGCCTGCTGCGTCACCGGTACGATCGCCGTCAGATGCTCACGTGAGGCGATCTCCGGTACCACCCCACCGAACAGCCGATGCACATCCTGCGAGAGAATCACGAGCGAGTCGAGAGTCGGCGCGCTCGACGGGCCACGCACCACGGCCGCCGACGTCTCGTCGCAGGAACTCTCGATGCCAAGGATTCGCATGGGGCACCGCCACATCCGCCGCGCATCACGCGGCGGATGGGCTCACTCCGGCTTGGGCTCGGCGAGGAGCCGCTCGAGGAACGCGATGCTCGCCGGGCTCGACCAATCGGCCTCACCGATCACCCGCCGACGGATGCGCCCGTCACGCCCGATGATAAAGGTCTCGGGAACGCCCGTGGTCTGATACGTGGTCTCGATCCGCTGCGATGCGTCGTGGAGGATCTCGAAGCTGAGCTTCAGCTCCTCGGCGAACTCGTTGATGCGCGGCTCCATCCCCGGCACATCGACGCTCACCGCGACAATGCGCAGTCCCTTGGGGCCGAGCTGTTCCTCGAGGCGCTGCATCGAGGGCATCTCCACGCGGCAAGGTCCACACCAGGTGGCCCAGATGTTGAGCAGGACGACCTCGCCCTTGTAGTCATCGATGCTCTTGGCCACGGCGCCCTCGGCGAGCGGCATCGCACTGAAGTCGGGTGCATCGGCGCCGATCTTCAGCGGGAAGAGCTCGGCACCGAGTCGTGTGCTGGCGAGAAAGAGCCCAGTGCCGAGCACGGCGACGACCACCGCAATGATGCCCCACTGACTTTTGTTGGTCACGCCTGCTCCGAGCAGAGGGCGCGAAGGGCGCCGATCTCCGCTCGCGGGTCCTTCGCGGAGAACACGGCGTTTCCGGCCACGAAGGTGTCGGCCCCCGCGCGCCAGCAGGCGGCGATCGTTTCGCGCGTGATGCCGCCATCGACTTCGAGCAGCGCAGGCGAGCGCGCGGCATCGAGGATCTGCCGAGCGCGCGCCACCTTGCTCACGGCACCGGGAATGAACGTCTGTCCGCCAAAGCCGGGGTTCACGCTCATGATCAACAACAGATCAAGGTCCGCAGCGACCTCGGTGATCGTCTCGAGTGAGGTCGAGGGATTCAGCGTCGCACCGGCCTTCGCGCCGAGCTCTTTGATGCGCATCACCTGACGATGCAGATGCGGTGCGGCTTCGGCGTGAATCGTGATGGTGTCGGCCCCCGCCTTCACGAAGCTCTCGAAATACTTGTCTGGTTCGACCACCATCAAGTGACAGTCGAGCGGGAGCTTCGTGAGCTTCTTACAGGTCTCAATCACCTTCGCGCCGAAGGTCAGGTTGGGGACAAAGACGCCGTCCATCACGTCCACGTGCAACCAGTCCGCGCCCCCTTCCTCGAGCATCGCCAGATCCTCCGCGAGCTTGCCGAAGTCTGCCGAGAGCAGCGACGGGGCGATGCGCACGGACGTCGACTTCACGCCTCCATTCCTCGGCGGAGGCGCGCCGCGAACGAGCCGTCCGCCCCATGACGCTGGGGCAACACACGCAACCGCCCGGCATCGAGCACCGAGTCCGGAACGGTGCCCGCCGGAGGGGGCTCAAGCGTCCACCCCGGATGATCCGCCAAGAACGACTCCACCTGCACGTCGTTCTCCTCCGGCTCAAGTGAGCAGGTGGAATAGATCAGCAGGCCGCCTGGCTTCACGCACTTGGCCGCGCCGCGAAGCACCGCGCGCTGCGCCGCCGACATCACCGCGAGGTCGCTCGTGCGCAGGCGCCACCGTGCATCGGGATGACGGCGGAAGGTGCCGGTGCCGGTGCAGGGGGCATCGACGAGGACAGCGTCGAACTCACCGAGTGTGCCATCGCGCGCGTCGGCCATCACGGGGTCGACATTCTCCAGTTCGAGGCGCTGGATGGTCTCGATCACGCGCGTGAGCCGCGACTCGCTCGAGTCCGCGGCGGTGACGTGCGCCGCGGTACGCGAGAGTTCGACCGACTTGCCGCCAGGCGCCGCGCAGAGATCCGCCACCTGTGCGCCCGCGGGAATCGCCGCGTAGCGCGTCACGAGCGTTGCGGCGGGATCCTGCACGAAGCAACGCCCTTGCTGGAAAGCACCGAGTGACGTGATCACGGTGCCGGGGGCGAGGAGCATCGAGTCTTCGACAAGCGGCGCATCACTGACGTGGACGCCCGACGTCTCGAGCATCGCTTCAAGCTGCTCGCGCACGATTCCCCACGGGCGCACAATCAACGGCGCCTCGCGATTGTTCGCTTCGAGGAGCGCCTTGGTTTCGTCCGCTCCCCACCGCGCGACCCAACGGGCCACGAGCCAGCGCGGATGCGAATGCTCGATCGCCAACGCCTCAACGGGATCCGCCGGCAAATCAGCGCCCAGCGCATCACGTTCGCGATCAAGGCGCCGCAGCACGGCGTTCACGAGCTTGGACGCCCCCATCCCATGGCGCTGCTTGGCGATCTCCACCGTCTGCGCGATCGCGGCGTAGGCCGGCACGCTCCCCATATGAAAGAGCTGATAGACGCCAAGCCGGAGCAGATCCGCGAGATCGGAATCGAGGCGCGCGAGTCCCCCGCGCACACGCGGCGCGAGGAGATAGTCAATCCAGCCACGCTTGCGGAGCATCCCCCACACGAGTTCTTGGGTCCACCGGCGGTCGCGCGCATCGAGCTCCGCGGCGCGCCGGTCAAAGGCGGCGTCGAGGAGGAGTCCGGTGCGGAGATCCGCCAGGGTGTCGGCGGCGGCGACGCGAGCGTCGGTAACGAGCGGGAGGGTCGATGGCATACCCGCGAAAGATAGTCGGTCCGACCCCTGTTCTGAGGTCCACGCCGGCTCCTGTTCGAGGCCCGCTTCGTACCCTACGCCTCCCCTACATCTGTCCCTACATGGGCCCCGGTTCGGTCGTCGGTGCCGCGAGGGCGAAGTGGTCACCGACCGCGACCCCGCGCCCCTGCGCCCAGTCGAGGGCCGCCACGCGTCGGCGCCCTGCGGGATGCACCGTCTCCACGGCAACGGCTCCCACGCCGCAAGCGATATACATCCCGAGTTCCCCCACCTCGAGTACCTCGCCGGGTTCACCGCGCCGATCGGTCACGGCCCGGGCGCCAAAGAGCCGCGTCTCGGTGTCACGCACCACGCCCCACGCGCCAGGGCGGGGGTCGAACGCATGGATAGCGCGCGCCACCGACTGCGCGTCCTTCGTGAAATCGAGGCGCGCCATCGTGCGGTCGATCTTCGAGGCGTACGTCACCAACGATTCATCCTGTGGCCGTTCCTCGAGCCCGCCGAGTTCCAGGAGCATGAGCGCTTGAACAATGGCCTCAGCGCCGAGCTCCGAGAGCGCCTCGGTGAGTTCTCCGCCAGTGACGCCCTGCTCCAGCGAGATGCGCGACTCAAAGAGAATCGGGCCCGCATCGAGCTGGCGCACCATGCGCTGAATGCTCACGCCGGTTTCGGTGTCGCCCGCCAAGATCGCCGCCTGAATTGGCGCCGCACCGCGCCACCGCGGCAGCAGCGACGCGTGAATATTCACCGTGCCTCGCGTGGGAATATCGATCACTTCCTGCGTGAGGATGTGCCCGTAGGCGACCACCACGCTGAGGTCGGCGTTGAAGCCGCGCAGGTGCGCGAGGAACTCCTCGCCGCGGGGGCGGTCAGGCTGCAGCACCGGAATCTCCTCGGCAACGGCAATCTCCTTCACCGGCGGCGGCACGAGCGTCGAGCGCGAGCGACCCTGCGCGCGATCCGGCTGCGTGATGACCGCCACGACCTCGTGCCCTTCGCCGATCAGGGCGCGGAGCGTCGGTGCGGCGAAGTCGGGGGTCCCCCAGAAAAGCAAACGCATGGAAGAAGGATGGAGGCAGAAAGACGAAAGGGCCACCCAGGTGGGTAGCCCTCCTGCCTCAATCCTCCGGCTGCCTCTATGCGCCTGAATCACGCGGCTTCAGAATCCGCCTGAGATCCGGGTACTTCTCCTTCTCCTCTTCCCAGACGGTCATCGCGCGGCGGCGATTCAAGAAGCTCAGGTGGTCGAGAAAGAGCTTTCCATCGAGATGGTCGATCTCATGCTGGAGGCAGACCGCGAGCAACTCGGTGCCTTCGACCTCGACCAGCTCCCCGTCGACCCCCATGCCTCGGACCTTCACGTAGGCGGAGCGTTCGACCCACCCGAACACCTCGGGGATCGAGAGGCACCCCTCTTCCCACTTGATCTTGCCGTCGCGCTCGATGATCTCTGGATTGAACAGCGCGACCGAGACCTTGTCGACCTCAACAACGCAGAGCCGCTCGGTGCGCCCGACCTGCGGCGCCGCGAGCCCCACGCCATCCGCCGCGCGCATGGTCGCGAACATGTCGGCGACGAGTGTGCGGAGATTGTCCGTCACGTCGGTCACCGGGGTGGTGACCTGACGGAGAATCGGTTGGCCGAGTACGGAGATCGGAAGAACCGCCATCGAAGCTTAGACTGTCGCCTCAGCGCCGCCGACCGACGCGATACGAGCGCGCGTCACGATGAGCTTCGACTCGCCGCTCTTGATCGTGATGTGGTCGCCGAGTCCAGAGACGGGCACGCCTTCCTTGAGCCCTTCCTTGATGTGCACGACCTCGCCAACAATGCCACCCGCCGTGACGATCTGGTCACCCTTCTTGATGGCCATGATCGCGGCTTCGTGCGCCTTCTTCTGCTTCTGTTGCGGACGAATCATGAGAAAATAGAAGATCGCGAAGATCGCGCCGATCTGAAAAAGGAACGGGGCAAGCGAGGAGCCGGAGCCCGTGGGGGCGGCCTGCGCGAAGATCAAATGGAGAGCGGACATATGCGTTCAGGGGTCAGAATTCGGGAGTCAGGCTTCGGGAGGCGAACCGCATGGAAATCTAATCAGACCAACAACATCGCATCGCCGTACGAGTAGAACCGGTAATTCTCCCGGACCGCGGTCGCGTAGGCCTCCATGGTCAGGTCGTACCCCGCGACGGCCGCCACGAGCATCATCAGGGTGGAGCGGGGGAGGTGGAAATTCGTCAGCAGACCGTCGGCAGAGCGCACGACCGCTGGGGGGCGAATGAAAATCCGCGTCTCGCCGCTCCCCGCCGCATACGTGCCATCCTCGCGCCACGTGCTCTCGAGCGTCCGGAGCGCCGTCGTCCCCACGGCCCACACCCGGCCCCCCTCGCGCCGCGTGCCGGCCAGCAACTCGGCCGACGCCTCCGACACCTCGTACCACTCCTCGTGCATCGTGTGCTCGGCGGGATCTTCCACCTCGACCGGCTTGAACGTCCCGACGCCCACGTGCAACAGGACATCGGCACGCCGCACGCCCTGCGCGGCGAGGGTGGCGAGCAGTTCCGGGGTGAAGTGCAAGCCGGCGGTCGGGGCCGCGACCGAGCCCTCTTGGCGCGAGTAGACGGTCTGATAGCGCTCCGCATCGACCGCCGTGTCGCTGCGCTCGATATACGGCGGCAGCGGGATGTGTCCATGCGCGGCGATCGCCGCACGCTCGGCATCGCGATCGCCGAGGTGCGCGCCGGTGACGATCAGCTGCACCAGTCGTGTGCCCCGATCGGTGGGCGCCCCCATCTCTGCCTTGAACGAGTCCGAGAAAGTGACAAGGCGCCCCGGCTTGAGCTTCGCGCCAGGCTGCACCATCGCTTCCCACAGGCCGTGCTTCTCCTCCTTGAGCAGGAGCACCTCGGCAGGCGCGCCAGACTGACGGGTTCCGATCAGGCGCGCCCGAAAGACGCGCGTGGTGTTCATCGCGAGGGTATCGCCACTGCGCACGAACTGCGGGAGATCCGTGAATCGATGGTGCGCGATCGTCCCGCGCGCC
>CAYUMN010000108.1:0-10906 GCA_964445835.1 uncultured Gemmatimonas sp. | reverse complement strand
TCTCCAGTCGATCGAACATTGCGAGGAATCCCTTCGCCTGATCCACCGGGGCGAACGGATGCAGCCCGCCGACCTTCTGCCATGTCACCGGGAACATCTCGGCGCTGGCGTTCAGTTTCATCGTGCAGCTGCCGAGTGGAATCATTGAGTGCGTGAGCGAGAGATCGCGCGACTCCAGCTTCCGCATGTAGCGCAGCATCTCGGTCTCGCTGTGATAGCGCGAGAAGGTCGGGTGCGTGAGGAAATCGCTCGAGCGGCGGAACCGTTCGTCGTAGCGCGCATCGACCGACGTGGCGAGTGCCTCGAGATCGAGCCCGTGCGGGACACCGGCGTTGAAGGCCGTGAGCAAATCGCTCAGATCCTGCACCGAGGTGTTCTCGCCCATCGACACACCCAGCGTCCTGCGATCGACCAGACGGAGATTCATTCGGAGCTTTCCAGCGGCCTTCACGATCTTCCGGAAACTGCCGCCGACCGGCACGGTGACCGTATCGAAGAACACGCCAGCCACCGGCTCCATGCCGAGCTGGCGCACACCCGCCGCGAACACCTCGGCGCGGTGATGCACGCGGGTCGCGATGCGCTTCAACCCCTCGGGGCCATGCCAGACCGCGTACATGCCCGCGATCACCGAGAGCAGTACCTGTGCGGTGCAGACATTCGACGTCGCCTTCTCGCGGCGGATGTGCTGCTCGCGGGTCTGCAGCGCCATGCGCAGCGCCGGCTTGCCGGACGAATCACGCGAGACGCCAATGATGCGCCCCGGGATCTGCCGCTTGTACTCGTCCTTCGTGGAGAAGAATGCGGCGTGCGGACCACCGAACCCGAACGGCACGCCGAAGCGCTGCGAGTTGCCGACCACCACATCTGCGCCCCACTCGCCCGGCGGGGCGAGCAACGTCAGCGCCAGAAGATCCGACGCCACGATCACCAGGCCACCAGCCGCATGCACCTTCTCGCAGAGCTCGCGGTAGTCCTCCACGGTGCCCGTCGTGTTCGGATACTGCAGCAGCACACCCGCCGTGCTCTTGTTCGGCTTCATCTTGTTCGTCGCCACGAGCTTCACCGACACACCACGCGCCTCAGCGCGCGCGGTCACGACTTCGATCGTCTGCGGGTGACAGTCCTTGGCGATCAGGAACGTGTCGCGTCCATCCTTGCCGACGATCCCGTGGATCATCGTCACGGCTTCGGCGGCGGCGGTGCCTTCATCGAGGAGCGAGGCATTCGCGATCGGCAGCCCAGTGAGATTGGTCACCACGGTCTGATAGTTCAGCAGCGCCTCAAGGCGCCCCTGCGCGATCTCCGCCTGGTACGGCGTGTAAGCCGTGTACCAGCCTGGATTCTCGAGAATATTGCGTTGAATCACCGCGGGCGTGTGCGTATCGGAGTAGCCCATGCCGATGAACGAGCGGCGCACTTCGTTCGCGCTCATCTCCGCGCGGAAGTTGGCCAACGCCTCCTGCTCGGACTGCGCGCCCGGGATCGCGAGGCCGCGACGAAAGCGAATGTTCTCGGGAATCGTCGCATCGATAAACGCATCGAGCGAGGGATAGCCGAGGGTGGAGAGCATCTCGGCGATCTCGGTCGCGGACGGACCGATGTGCCGACGAATGAAAGTGTCGGGCGCGGGATGCGCGGACGCGGAAGCGGACACGGAGGGACTCCTCAGGGGCGCGTGGCCCCGGGGTACCGGAAGCGGAAGGATCGGAATGAGAGCGGCCGGCTGGCGGTCGGCGCTGAACAAGAAAGTTAGTCGGTCCTCCCCGCATTGCGTAGATTGGACTCGTGAGAGGTCCGTCCAGCTTTGTACCTCCATCCTTCAACCTTCATCCGCATGTCTTCCGCTCGCATCGAAGTCGCCCGCTCCGGCGTCAGCCTTGGCTCTGCGCTCGCCATCGCAATCTCGTGGAGCGTCAACAAGTCCGTGCTCTGGGCGCTGCTCCACGGTCTCCTGAGCTGGATCTACGTCGTCTATTACGTCATCGTCCGCTGACGGTGCTCGCGGCCCGCTGGCGCTTGCTGGACTCCGGCGCGGCCGATGGCGCGACGAACATGGCGACGGACCACGCTCTGCTCGATCGCGCCGCGACGAGCGGTGAGGCGGTGCTCCGCATCTATGCGTGGGCGCGCCCGACGCTCTCGTTCGGCATGCACGAAAAAGCCCGCATTCCCCGAGCCCGATTTGAGGAGCAGGCCGTGGACGTCGTCCGTCGTCCCACCGGGGGGCGGGCCCTGCTGCACCATCGCGAAGTGACGTACAGCATCAGCGCGCCTTTGAACCCGACGGACGGCCAGAATGTCGGCCTCAGCGAGAGCTACCGCGCCATCAATGCCCTGCTCCGCGATGCCCTCGCTCGGCTGGGTGTCGCCGCGGACGAGGCACCCCGCCGCGGACGGGCCAGCTCGCCCGACGGCGCCCCCTGTTTCGCCGAGCCGAATGTCGGTGAGTTGATTGTGGACGGGCGCAAGCTGGTGGGGAGTGCCCAGCGTCGCGACGAGCGCGCCCTCCTCCAACACGGCTCGATTCTCCTGGGCGACGACCAGCCGATGATCGCGCGGCTCCGCGGCGATGAGTCCCTGGCGGCGCCACCGGCGGCGACGCTCGTGACGGCACTCGGTCGTGAGGTGTCATACGGGGAGGTGCGGGATGCACTCGTCGCGGCCCTCACCGCGGCGGTGGCGGACCTCGTGACTCCGCTGGACCCGGCATCGCTCGCGCCGAGCGTTGCGCAACATCTATTGACCTATCGTTCTGACGAGTGGACGTTCCGGCGTTGAGCCTGTGACGTCCGCGCGTTCGCGCCCCCTCTCTGTCCAGAGCCTTGTGATGCGTCGCACCGTTCCCTTGTTGATTGCGCTGCTCGCCGCCTGCGGTGGCGCGGACTCCGCGCGCGGCCCTGTCGGGGGAACCGTCATCATCGCGGCCGCCGCGGATGCCGATGCCATGCTCCCGCCGCTCGTGCGCACCTCGCAGGGGCGGTTGGCCTCCGAGCTCTTGTTCGATCGGCTCGTGGAGATCGGACCCTCGCTCAATACCATTGGCGATGGCGACTTCCAGCCCCGTCTCGCGAAGAGCTGGGCGTGGAGCGAAGACTCCCTGCGCATCACCTTCACGCTGCACCCCGACGCGAAGTGGCACGATGGACGTCCCGTGTCGGCGGCGGACGTGCAGGCCGGCTACCGCGCCATCATGGATTCGGCCAACGGCTCGAATCTCCTGGCCGATCTCGCCGACGTGACTGGCATCGTGGAGAATGCCGATGGGACCGTCACGATCGGCTTTGCGCGCCGCGCACCGGAGCAGTTCTACGCGGCCTCGCTGATCTTCCCTCTCCCGGCGCATCTGATGCCGACGGACTCCGGGGTGACGCTCGCCACGAGCCCGCTCGCGAGGAATCCCGTCGGGAGCGGCCCCTTCAAGTTCGTGCAGTGGGAGCCACTCGAGCGCTTCGAGTTCGCGGCGGTAGAGGATCATTATCGCGGCCGCGCGCGACTGGATCGCGTCGTCGTGACCATCACGCCGGAGCCAGCCACCGGACTCGCCCGCATCTGGGCCGAAGAGGCCGATGTGTGGGAACTCCTCCCCGCCGGTGACGTGGCCGAAGCGCAGCGGCACCCCCATGTCCGGCTCGTCAACGCCAACGCCTTCGACTACGCGTTCGTCGCCTTCAACTTCCGCGACGCGCGTGACCGCACCAAGCCGCATCCCCTCTTTGCAGAGGCGGCGCTGCGGCGCGCCATCAGCATGGCGGTGGATCGTCGCGCGGTCGTGCAGGCGATCTTCGATACGCTCGCGCGCCCGCTGAGCGGCCCCTTCGTGCGGGCGCAGTTCACCGCCGACACGACCATTGCCCAGATCCCACTGGACCGCGTCGCCGCCGCGACCCTGCTCGACTCGCTTGGGTGGAGAGTCGATGCCAACGACGGACTCCGCCGTCGCAACGGCCAACTGCTGACCTTCACCGCACTGATTCCGGGCTCGAGCCGCAATCGCGAGCGCGCCTCGGTCTTGATCCAAGAGCAACTCCGGCAGATCGGCGTGGCGATGGAGATCGAGCGCGCCGAGAATCGCACGTTCACGCAGAAGCGCCAGGACGGCCAGTTCGATGTGGTGTTCGGCGGATGGCTCTCCACGCCGAGCCCGCGGGGACTGCGCAGCACGTGGGGGACCTTCGGCGACGACGGCTGGGGAGGCCAGAACGATGGGCGCTACTCGAACCGCGCCTTCGACGCCGCGGTACAGCAGGGATTAGCGGCCGGCGATCCAACGACCGCGCGCGCGCACTTCCGCACGGCGTACCAGACCATCGTCACCGATGCGGCCGCGCTCTTTCTCTATGAGCCACGCATCGTCGCGGCGGTCCACAAGCGCTTCGTGATCCCCGCGTGGCGCTCCGACGGCTGGTGGCGCTCGCTCGCGGAGTGGTCCGTAGTGCCGGCCGAGCGTCTGCCGCGTGATGCGCGTCCGACCGCGAACTGAGCGGCAGGACGCGTGACGCGCGTCCTGCTGTTCCGCCTCGCGCAGGCGACGCTCGTCGTTGCCCTCGTCGTCACGGCTTGCTTCGCGCTGATTCGACTCGCGCCTGGCGATCCCTTCTTTGCGGCACTCGAACAGCCCGACGTGCCCGTTGAAGCGGCCGCGCGTATGCGGGCGCAGTTCGGCTACGACCGCCCCATTGGCGAGCAGTACCTGCGCTTTCTCAGCGGCATTGCTCGCGGCGACCTCGGATGGTCACACTCGCGGGCGCGCCCCGTCACCGAAGTGCTCGCGCAGGTCGTCCCCAACACACTCCTGCTGATGGGGACCGCGCTCTTCGTGGGCCTCGTGCTCGGCGTCGCGGTCGGCGCCTGGCAGGGATGGCGCGCAGAATCGCGGCTCGCGCGTGCGACGGATCGACTCGGCGTGGTGCTCGTTTCAGTACCCGAGTTCGTGCTTGGCCTCGTGATGGCACTGCTGTTCGCCGTCGTGTGGCGACTCCTGCCGATCGGTGGGATGCGCACCGAGTACGGGCCGAGCGGCATCGCCGGGCTGTTCGACGTGCTGCGCCATCTCGTGTTGCCTGCCGGCACGCTGGCCATTGTCATTGCGGCAATCGTTGCACGGCATCAGCGGGCGGCAATGCGCGCCGTGCGCGATGCAGAGTTCTTGCGCGCGGCGCGTGCGATGGGCATTCCCGAGCGACGCATTGTGCTGCGGTACGCACTGCGCAACGCGCTCGCACCGGTGTTGACCGTGATGGGCGTGCTGCTGGCCTCGCTCGCGAGTGGTGCCGTGTTGATCGAGCGCATCTTCGCGTGGCCCGGCATGGGGCGCGCGCTGGTGGACGCCGTGTTGTATCGCGACTACCCGCTCGTCGCGGGGGCGGTGCTGGTGACGAGCATCGGCGTGGTTGGTGCCACCTTGCTCGCCGATCTCGCGGTCTGGTGGGCCGATCCGCGCGCCCGAGGGCGGCTGTGAACCCGCGACTGCGTCTTCCCGTTGCGGTGCTCGCCACGCTCGCACTCGTCGCCATCGCCGCGCCGCTGCTCGCGCCGTTCGATCCAGCCGCGCAACCGGATCCCATCAACCTGGCGTTGCAGGCCCCCGGTTCCACGCACCTCTTCGGGACCGATCCCTACTCTCGCGATGTACTCAGTCGCGTCCTGTTCGGCGCGCGCACCTCGCTCGGGATTGCCGCACTGGCCGTGACCGTTGCGCTCTCGTTCGGTGTACTGGTCGGCGCCCTCGCCGCGCTCACGGGTGGTCGGCTCGACGCACTGCTCATGCGTACCACCGATGCCGCGCTGGCGATTCCGCGCCTGCTCTTGCTCTTGCTGATCGTCGCCGGCACCGGCCCGCTGCCCCCGGCCCTCCTCGCGCTCGTGCTCGGCGCCACCGGGTGGATGACCACCGCTCGGCTCGTACGACAAGAAACGCGTCGACTGCTCGCCACCGAGCACGTGCGCGCCGCCGAGGCACTTGGTATTCCGCCACTCCGGCTCTGGCGCGCGCATATCCTCCCGGGACTCGTCCCCACCCTCACGGTGGCCGCAACGATTGCGTTTGCGGCCGCGGTTCCACTTGAGGCCGCGCTCTCGTTCCTTGGGCTCGGTGTGCGCCCCCCTGATGCGAGTTGGGGGAACATCATCCTCGAGGCGGAGGGCCGGATTCGATCGGCATGGTGGCTGGTTCTGTTCCCGACACTGGCCATCGTCACGGCAACCTTGGCGGCCAATCTGCTGGCCGAGCGGCTCGCAACGCACGACGAGGATCTCCGCGCATGACGATCGCGGCCCTCACCGTTGCCTCGCTAGGGGTCGTGACCACCGGTGCGATTGCGCGAACGATCCTCAGCGATGTGAGCTTCACGCTCGCACCCGGGAGCAGCGTCGGACTCGTCGGACGCTCTGGTTCCGGCAAGACCAGCGTGGGCAATGCGCTGCTCGGTCTCCTGCCACGAGGCCTCGCGCTCACCAGCGGCACGCGGCTCCATCTCGGCGCCGATGATCTCACGGCCATGTCCCCCGAGTCGCTCCGCGCCGTGCGGGGACGCCGGCTCGCGATGGTCTTTCAGGAGCCGTTGCTCGCCCTCGATCCCTCCATGCGCATCGGGCGCCAGCTCGCGGCGGCCCTGGAGGCGCATCAAGTCGCCAGCGGGCCGGAGGCCGTTGCGCGCGCTGCACAGATGCTCGCGAAGGTAGGCGTCGGTGACCGGAATGCGGCGCGACGGTACCCGCACGAGCTCAGCGGCGGCATGCGCCAGCGCGTGCTACTCGCGATGGCACTCCTGCTCGAGCCCGATGTGCTCATTGCCGACGAGCCCACCACCGCACTCGACCCCACGCTGCAAGCGCAACTTCTGGATATGCTCGACGCACTGCGCGCCGAATCGGGGACGGCGCTGTTGTTGATCTCGCACGATCTCGATGTCGTGGCCGAACGCTGTGAGCGCGTGCTGGTGCTGGAAGGCGGGCGCGTGGTGGAAGAGGGATCCGCCGCCGAGGTTGTGCAGTCGCGACGTCGCGTGCCTGGCCCGAGACGGCCCGTCCGCGCCACCGAGCAGCCGTTGCTCGTCGCCGAGGCGCTCAGCGTTGAGTTTCCGACTGCCGACGGGACCGTCCGTGCGGTGGACGAAGTGTTCCTCACGCTACGTCGCGGTGAGTGCCTCGGCATCGTTGGCGAGAGTGGATGCGGCAAGACGTCACTCGCGCGTGCTCTGCTCGGGCTGACTCCGATCGCACGGGGTCGCGTGATGTTCGACAACATCGACGTGCACGCACTCGATCGCGCAGAGCTCCGCACGCTCCGTCGGCGGATGCAGCTCGTGCCGCAGGATGCCGGTGCCTCGCTCACTCCGGAACGCACCGTCGATGAGCTGCTTGTGGAGGTCCTCGAGGTGCACGACCTCGCGCAGGGCGCTGCGGCTCTTGCCCGCGCGCAGGCGCTCCTCACCGAAGTCGGGCTCGACCCAGCGCTTGGCGCCCGTCGCCCGGGCGCGCTCTCCACCGGTGAACGGCAGCGCGTCGCCATTGCGCGCGCCCTGGCCTGCGAGCCTGCCCTGCTGATCTCCGATGAGCCGGTCGCGAACGTCGATGCCGATTCCCGCGAGCAGCTGTTGGTCCTCCTCGACCGGCTCCGCGCCGAGCGAGAACTGGCGCTGGTGATCATTTCGCACGATCTCGCCGCTGTCGGCCGACTGGCGTCTCGCGTGGCGGCGATGTATCTCGGACGGATCGTTGAGTCGTCCGATGACCCAGGAATGCTGGATGCTCCTCGGATGCCCTACACGCAGCTCCTGCGGGCCTCGCTCCCCACCGGGAGGCCCGTCGCGGGCCACGAACGTCCCTCTTTTGCCGGCGATTTTCCATCGCCGACCGCTCTGCCCAGTGGATGTCCCTTTCATCCACGTTGCGCCCACCCCTTGAAGAATGACCAGTGTCGGAGCGAGCGTCCTGAGTTACAGCAGGTCGCACCGGATCTTCCCGCGCATCTCGCCGCCTGTTGGCACGTCAGTTAATACCACCCCTCGGACCCCATGACTTCTTCTTCTCCCGCCGCGCAGAGCGACTCCACCGGATTCTTCGGACATCCGCGCGGACTCTCCACCCTCTTCTTCACCGAGATGTGGGAACGGTTCTCGTACTACGGGATCCGGCCGCTCCTCGTCCTCTTCATGACGGCCGCGCTTACCAGCGGCGGCTTCGGCTTCGAGCGCGACCAAGCCTCGGCGATCGTCGGCATCTATGCCGCGAGTGTGTATCTCGCCTCGCTCCCCGGTGGCTGGATCGCCGACCGCTGGCTTGGCCTGCAGCGCTCGATCTGGTGGGGGGGCGTCCTGATCGCCCTCGGCCATCTGAGCATCGCGCTCAATGCCGTCGCCGGACGGGCGCCGTTCTTTATCGGCCTCGTGCTGATCGTGCTCGGCACCGGCCTGCTCAAGCCGAACATTTCCGCGATTGTCGGCGACTTGTATCCGGAAGGAGGGGCCCGTCGTGACGCCGGCTTCTCGATCTTCTACATGGGCATCAACATCGGTGCGCTGATCGCACCGCTCATTACCGGCTACCTCGGCGAGCGGGTGGGGTGGCACTGGGGCTTCGGCGCTGCCGGCATCGGCATGGGCTTCGGCCTCCTGCAGTTCAAGCTGACGGCTCCAAAGGCGCTCAATGGACTCGGCGAGATGCCGTCGTCGAATCCGGACCCGGTGGTGGATGCCGCCGAGAAGTCCAAGGTGAAGCGCATCGTCGGCATTGGCATGGCGCTGCTGGTCGTGCTTGTCGCCGCGGGCCTCGCGGGGTTGCTGCCGGTGAATGCCGTGGCGATCGCGAACAACATGAAGAACGCGATGCTCACGCTCGCGGTGCTGTACTTCGCGTATCTCTTTCTCTTCGCGGGGCTGACCGGCGACGAGAAGAAGCGCATCGGCGTCATCATCGTGCTCTTCGTGTTCGCCACGATCTTCTGGGCCGCCTTCGAGCAGGCGCCGACCTCGCTGAATCTCTTCGCCGCGGATTACACGGACCGCATGGTGTTCGGCTGGGAGATGCCCGCGACCTGGCTGCAGTCGTTCAACGCGCTCTTCGTCATCATCCTCGCTCCGGTGGCGGCGGCGACCTGGGTGTCCCTCGGCAAGCGCGATGCGGACTTCTCGAGCCCTGGCAAGTTCGCCATGGGCCTCGCCTTCGCCGGACTCGGCTTCGCCGTGATGATCTACGCCGCGAATATCGTCGTTGCCGGCGGCGGCGTGCGCGTCTCGATTATGTGGTTGATCATCTCGTATCTCTTCCAGACGATCGGCGAACTCTGCCTGAGCCCGGTAGGCCTCTCCAGCATGACCAAGCTCGCGCCCCGTCGCTTCGCCGGGCAGATGATGGGCGTCTGGTTCATGGCTGCGGCACTCGGCAACCTGATCGCCGGTCTCGTGGGCGGGCATGTCAATCCGGAGAATCTCTCCGAGATGCCGGCGCTCTTTCAGCGGACCACACTCTCGCTCGCGATCGCCTCGGTGGTACTCGCCTTCATGGCCATCCCGATTCGCCGGATGATGGCGAACGTGAAGTAACTCCGCACCACCGATGCGGGGCTACTCGCCCCGCATCTTCTTCTTGAGCGCGTCGAGCGCGGCGTCGGCAACGGCGTCGCGCTCGTTCCGTTTCGAGGTGCGCGCGAGGCTGTCGAGCTCCGCGTGGAGCGGCGCGTCATCAGGGAGTCCGAGTTCGCGGTCCGTGATCGGGGCGTTGCGCTGGTCGAGCCCCGACCCCGCCCCGATGTTGGCCTGCTTCAACTGCGTCAGCATCTCGTCGTAGTCGCGTTCGGCGAGTCCATTCTCCGCTTCCTGGACGTCGAGCTTTCGCTCCAATACACCGATCCGCTCCGTGTGCTGCGCCTCGTACTTCGCCGCGATGGTCACGGTCTCAAGATCGGAGATTCCCTCGGCGAGCGTGCGACGACGCGCCGCCGTTGCGAGCAGTGTGCGTTCTTCTTCGAGCCGACGCCGCGTGATCTCCGCCCCTTCCTTGAGATCCTCGATCCCCAGCTTGGCAAGCGCGAGCGAGCGCTTCATCTCGTTGATGACATGCCGCCGTTCCGCGGGCGCGACCTTGCCGCCGAGCAGATCGGAGAGTGTGCCCTTCAGGTTCTCGAACATCAGCCGGCGTGCCGCCAGCGGGCCTCGTCCTGCACCTGTCGCATCAATCGCTCCGGAGTATGGTGGTTCGGGAAGAGTAATGCATCGCTGATGCGATTGAGCGCGATGCGCAGGAGAGGGAAGCGTTCGGCGGCAAGTCCGAAGAGCGACGTGAGGCCGTGTTCTGTTGCAAGACGATGCTCGGCCGCCATCTGAAAGCCGCGGCGCCCCATCTCCTCGAAATAGGATATCCCAGGCGCGCCGCGGCGATGCTGCCGGTGCGCGATGTGATCGGGAAACATGCCGCTCATCCAGAGCGCGTAGTTCCCGAGGTGCGCACGGACGAGAAAGGCGCGGCGCGGATCCGAGCGTTCGGCGGCCTCGAGCAGCCCCGCAAGGGTGTCGAAGGTTTCGTCGTCGAATGGCCCAACGCGCCGCGCCCGATCGCGCAGGCTGAAGTGCAGCATCACGCTGGCAGCGTAGTCGGCGAGCAGGCGGTCCTTCTCCCCGGCCTGCAGCAGTGCGTGCCGTACGAGCACGTAGCAGAAGAGGGGCAACGATGCATGGGCACCGCGCGGGGTGCCGACGAGTGCCGGCAGCAGGGCGGGATCGTCGAGCAGGGCATCGAGCCCCTGTTCGCGGAGCGTCGTATCGCCACGCTCGCGCGCCTCGCCGCCGCTCTGCCCGATCAGCGAGAGCACGAGCGCGACATCTTCCCGACTCAGCTTAGATCGAACGTCCGCGAGGATCACCCGACTGCCTCCTGTGTCGTTATCGGCTATCGTACAGTGGTAGCT
>CAYUMN010000107.1:0-11045 GCA_964445835.1 uncultured Gemmatimonas sp. | reverse complement strand
GCGTCGTGCGCACCGTGCCGCAGGCCGAGGGACTGGCCCAGGTCGTCAAGGAGCTCGGCACGCACGTCGACGTGGTCCTCGACTTCGTGATCGCCGACGAGCTCCTCGTGGATCGCCTCTCCGGACGCACCACCTGCGAGACCTGCCAGAAGCCGTTCACCGGCATGCCCATTGGCACGCCGTGCCCGAACAATGACGGTGGCACGCTGATCCGTCGCAAGGACGATGAGCCCGAGGCCGTTCGTCATCGGCTCACCGTGTACCATGCGCAGACGAAGCCGGTGCTCGATTGGTATGTCGCCCAAGGCGCGAATGTGCAGGGCATCAACGCGGTCGGCTCGTTCGACGACGTCTTCGCCCGTGCGCTCAAGGCGGTCGGCCGCTAAGCGGCCGACCGCTAAGCGCCCGACCGCCTTCGCCTGAACCTGCGATGATCCAACTCAAGAGCGCACGCGAGATCGAGACGATGGCGGCCGGTGGCCGCATCCTCGCCGCGACGCATCAGCACATCAAACCCGCCCTCGTTCCTGGCGCGACGACGCTCGACATCGACAAGATGGTCGAGAGCTTCATTCGCTCGCATGCCGGAGCCACGCCCTCATTCAAGGGGCTCTACGGCTTTCCTGCGTCCGCCTGCATCTCGCTCAACGAGGAGATCGTGCACGGCATCCCCTCGACGAAGCGCGTCCTGAAGAATGGGGACATCATCACCGTCGATATCGGAGTGTCCTACGGCGGCTTCCACACCGATTCGGCGTGGACCTACGCGGTGGGAAATATCTCCGCCGAGGCGAAGCGCCTGATGCAGGTGACCGAAGCCTCACTCTGGGCGGCAATCGATCAGAGCGTGATCGGCAACCATATCGGCGATCTCGGCGCGGCCTGCGAGTCGGTGGTGACGAAGGCCGGCTTCAGTGTGGTGCGTGATCTTGTGGGGCATGGCGTCGGTGCCGTGATGCACGAGGACCCGCAGGTGCCGAATCACGGCAAGCCGAAGCGCGGTCCGCGGCTCCAGGCGGGGATGACCCTGGCAATCGAGCCGATGGTGAATGTCGGTGCGGCAGCAACGAAGACGCTCAGCGACAAGTGGACGATCGTGACGCTCGATGGCGAGCTCTCGGCGCACTTTGAACACACCGTCGCGATCACGGCCGAAGGGCCGCGGGTGCTGACGACGCTGGGGTAAGCGCGGTTCTCAGCAGCTAGAGCTGGCGTTCTACCGCATCAGTGGCGCGAGTGGCCGCCGCGCTCGCAGTCGCCACGAGTCGCTTCGCCTCTTCTGCGAGCGCTGCCCCCGCCGTCTTATCCGGCATCGCCGCGACATTGATCCGCACGTTGTACGCCGCACCCCGCGCCGAGGCTTCCGCCAAGAGCGCCGCCACGCCGGCATCGCTCGCGGCGTTAGTGTTCCCCTTCACCGCACAGATTGAGGCGAGCTCCGCGACTTCGGCGCACCACCGCGCTGTCTCGAGTGGGACCTCCGCGGCCGTGGTCAGCGCGCTCTGGATCGCCGCCGTTCGCGCGACGTCCTGCTCCGGCGAATCCTTCGGCAGCTTGTACGCCGTGCTCACGAGCGCGTACGCGGCGGCATCCTCGTCCTTCAGCGACTTGAGTCGACGCACCAGCGCCGCCGAGCGGAGGCCGAGTTCTTTCATCTCGTCCTCAACGGCGGCGTACTTCTTACGGCCGACCGTGAGCCCCGCGACCATCTGCGCGAGAGCGGCAGCAAGCGCACCCGTGAGTGCGACCACTGAGCCGCCCCCTGGCACCGGGGCAGAGCTGGCGACATCCGCCACGAAGCCCGCGAGCGATTCGCCACCCGAGGCCGCCGCGCGAACCTGTCGCTCCAGCACCGCATCGGGAGAATAGCCGCGCCACCGGAGATGACGTGCCGCCGCTTCGAACAACGCGCGCTCCGGCACGAGGCCAACGATCTCGCTCCACGTTGGCGTCACGCCCTGTGCCTCGGCTTCCATCTTCACCATCTCGTAGGCGCGGTGTAGCGGCGTGGCGTCGAGGTCCACGAGATTCATCGAGACCTGTGCCTGACCGTCCACTTCCATGCCGAGCCCCTTCACGCCCTTGAGGCCGCCGGAGGAGCCTCGTACGGCCTTCGCGACGTTCTTGGCGACTTGCAGGTTCTCGCGCCCACCGAGGTACACGTTGTACGCCACGAGGAAGGGACGCGCCCCGATCACCGTCGCACCGGCGGTGGCGTGAATGTGATTCGGCCCGAAGTCCGGCACTCGCTTGGGATCTTTGCCGATCTCCTGCTTGGCGAGCTCGAACTCCCCGCGACGGATGTCGGCGAGATTGGTGCGATCGGGACGCGAGGCGGCGCGCTCGTACAGAAAGACGGGAATGCCGAGTTCCTTGCCCACGCGCTCTCCCACAGTGCGGGCGAGGACAATGCAGTCCTCCATCGACGCGCCGTCGAGCGGAATGAAGGGGCAGACGTCGGTCGCCCCGATGCGCGGGTGCTCGCCGGAGTGCGAGTTGAGATCAATCAGTTCGCTCGCCTTCTGGATGCCGCGAAAGGCGGCCTCGGCGGCGTGATCGAGCGAGGCGACGAAGGTGACGACCGTCCGATTGTGGTCGGCATCGCTCGAGACATCGAGCACCACCACACCCGGCACGCTGGCGATAGCGTCGCAGATCGCGGTGATGGTCTCGGGGTCACGGCCTTCGGAGAAGTTCGGAACGCACTCGACGAGGGACATTGTCTCGGAATCGGTTCGGGATCTAGGAATCTACAGCAACGTCGAATACCACAGAGGCACAGCGGGCACGGAGAATACCGAACGGGGGTTGTCAACCCAAAAAGGCAGACTTGAAGAGAACGGCGATGCCCATCCTTGCACCAAGCACCTCTGTGTTCTCAGTGCGTCTGTGGTCGAAAGCCGTTAGGCACCCGACAGCGCCTCGAACAACCACCGATGCATCGGCCCAGAACCCGCGAGCACCGACGACGGCGCGATCGCCCGGAGATGGCCCCCGGCGAGGTCCGTCACCACGCCTCCGGCCTCCCGCACCAGCAGCTGTCCGGCCGCAAAGTCCCACGGGGAAAGCATCATCTCCCAGAATCCCTCGAAGCGCCCGCAGGCCACACTCGCGAGGTCGATCGCCGCCGCCCCAGGCCGTCGCACGCCGCTCACATGGGCCATCACGGCCGCCATCTGCCGGTGGTACGGGGTAATGTCCGTCACATCCTTGAAGGGGAACCCGGTGCCGATCAACGCGCGCCGAGGATCGGTGATGGTGCTCACCCGGCAGCGCTCTCCGTTCAGGAAGCAGCCTCCCCCCGCGGTGGCCGTAAAGAGCTCGTGTCCCGGGACATCGAACACCACCCCCGCCGCCGGCTCGCCGTCCCGCAGCACGGCAATCGAGACCGCGTACTCGGGATAGCCGTGGAGGAAGTTCGTGGTGCCGTCGAGCGGGTCGACCACAATCGTAAGACCCTCCTGCGCGAGGCTCGGGTCCACCACCGCTGCCGACTCCTCGGCGAGCACCGTCGCGTGCGGGAGCGCCTCGGCCATGATCCCCAGAATGGCCGCCTCAGCCGCCAGATCCACCTCGGAGACGAAGTCCGCGGGCCCCTTCGACTGCCAGTCGAGCGAGCGGATTCCTGGCGCGGCGTCGCGAATCACCGCCCCGCCCGCCTCCGCCGCGCGGACACAGAGGGCGAGCAGTTCCGCATTCTCCTGTTGATAGCCCATCGAGCGCTCCGTAACTTCGAGTGATGACTCGAGTCTTCAGCGGCATCCAACCCTCCGGGGAACTGCACATCGGCAACTATCTCGGGGCCGTGAAGAACTGGGTCGCGATGCAACATCAGTTCGAATCGTTCTTCTGTATCGTAAACTATCACGCCATCACCGTGCCGTACGCGCCGGACGATCTGCGCCGGCGCACCCGCGAGATGGCCATCTCCTTGCTCGCGTCAGGACTCGACCACACCAAGTGCGTCCTCTTCGTGCAGAGTGATGTCCCTGAGCACACCGAACTCGCGTGGGTGTTCAATACCGTGACCCCGCTCGGCGAACTCGAACGCCAGGTGCAGTTCAAGGATAAGTCGTCCAAGCAGGAGCAGGTGATGGCGGGCCTCCTGAACTATCCCGTGCTGCAGGCGGCGGACATCCTGCTGTATCGTGCGGATATCGTCCCGGTGGGCGAGGATCAGATCCAGCATCTTGAGCTCTCGCGCCTGGTGGCGCGCAACTGGAATGCACGCTTCGCTCCCGATGCGCCCTACTTTCCGGAGCCGCAGCCGAAGCTCACGCCAACGCGCCGCATTGTGGGACTCGACGGCCAAGCGAAGATGTCGAAGTCGCTCGGCAACACGATCGGGCTACTCGAGAGTGATGACGAGATGTGGAACAAGCTCCGTCCGGCCATGACCGATCCCGCGCGCCAGCGAAAGACCGACGCTGGGAATCCCGACGACTGCAAGACGATCTACGAACTGCACAAAGCGTTCTCGCCCGCGGAGACGGTGAATGAAGTGGCGGAGAATTGCCGCGGCGCGAAGTGGGGGTGCATTGACTGCAAGAAGGTGCTGCACGCGAACATGGTGCTCGAGCTGACGCCGATTCGCGCCCGCGCGCAGGCGTTGCAGGCGGATCATGCAGAGGTCAATGCGGTGCTCGCCGAGGGGGGCGCCAAGGCGCGTGTGGTAGCGAAGGAGACGATGCTGGCGGTGCGGGATGCCATGGGGCTCGACGCGCGTGAATGACGCCCTCGTGGTCGTGCAGCGATTCGTTGAGGTCCTTCGACTCGACCTCGGCGTGAAACTGATGGTGGCCATTCTCGCCGGTGGCGCGATCGGTCTGGAGCGCGAACTCCGTGGCAAGCCCGCCGGGCTCCGCACGAATATTCTGATCTGCCTCGGTTCCACGCTGCTGATGGATCTCTCGATGCGCATCGCGAAGGACTACAACGGAGATCCGGGGCGTATCGCGGCGCAGGTGGTGACCGGCATCGGCTTCCTCGGCGCGGGGACCATCCTCCATACGCGCGGCACGATCACCGGCCTCACGTCCGCCGCAACGATCTGGGTCGTGGCGGCCATCGGGCTCACCACGGGAGCCGGCTATATGTTCGAGGCGCTCGCAGCGACCATCACGGTGATGTTCGTGCTGCGCGGCCTCGGCTGGTTCGAGGGGCGCTTCATCCCGCATTCGCGTCTGGTGAGTGATGCGACCGACGGCGTGCCGGCGATGGAGTGGGGGAAGCGCGGTTCGGGAAGCGCGGGTGACGCTGAGGAGCCGAGTGCGGGCGGACGGCGCGGGCTTGATCGGGGCACGGCTTCCAGGGGCCGTCGCGCCGAGGCATCGGACTCACAACTCGGCGGCCGCCGTGCGGACGATCCGGCCAGGGACGACTGAGCGATGACCGACCCGCGCCGCCTCATGTTGGTCGATCTCCGGTCCACCGCCGACGCGTTCACGATTCCTGAGCGGGTCGCGCAGGCGCTCCAGGATGCGACGCCGCACGATTGGCGCCTGCATATCGTGGAGACGACCACCCACTCCTTCGGTGATGGGGCGCAGGCCCCAAGTCCCGAGGCACTGCGGGTGATCCCTGAGGCGGAGGTGTACGTCGGCTTCGGGATGCCCCAGGCCCTCTTTCTCTCCGGCCCTCGCCTCAAGTGGGTGCAGACGGGGACCGCCGGAGTCGCCTCGCTGTTGTTCGATGAGATGCAGAGCCGCGACGTCGCGCTCACGAATGCGGCGGGGGTCTACGGCCCCACCATAGCCGAGCATACGTTGGCCGGTGTGCTGCACTTTCTGCGCGCCTTTGATCTGGCGGCGGAGCTCCGGCGCGAGAAGCAGTTCGACCAGAACGCGTTCGCGCGGCCGAGCGCCGCGGTGCGCGAGCTTGACGAGTGTTCGGTGTTGGTGATCGGGGCCGGCGGCATCGGCAGTGAGATCGCCACGCGCTTCGCGGCCCTCGGCGCCCGCGTGATCGGCGTGCGGCGCCGGCCCGGGATGGGGGCGCCGCCGGGATTCTCGGAGATCCACGGCCTCAGTGAGCTCGATGGCCTGCTGCCCAACGCCGATGTGGTCGTGCTGGCGACGCCGCTCACCGATGAGACGCGGCAGCTGCTGCACGCCGACCGTCTCGCGCTGCTGAGCCCGGGGACGATTCTCGTGAATGTCGCGCGTGGCGCCCTGGTGGACGAGGAGGCGCTCGTGCAAGCACTCAGTGGCGGGCGGTTGCGCGGTGCGGTGCTCGACGTTTTTGCGCAGGAGCCGCTGGCGTCCGAGAGCCCGCTGTGGCACCTTCCCAACGTACTGTGGACCCCGCATGTGAGCGGGGTATCGCCGCGGCGGTTCTGGGACCGGCTGCAGGCGTTGATCCTCGACAACTGGGAGCGCTATCGCGCGGGGACGCCAATGCGGAACCTCGTCGATAAGCGCGCGGGATACTGAGGCGAGCTGATGGAAAAGATCATCAAGGCGGCAGTCGAACGCGGGGCCTCCGACCTGCATATCAAGGCAGGCGACGTCTTCCGTGCGCGCATCGACGGGAAACTGGTGCCGCTCACGAAGCAGGCGCTGACGCCCGAACAGACGAAGAGCATCGCCCTGCGGCTGATTGCCAATGAGGACGATCGCGCGCGGATCGACAAGATCAACGACTACGACTGCTCGTGGGGCGCCCCGGGCATCGGGCGATTCCGCGTCAATATCCTGCGCCAGCGATCGTCGTTCATGATCGTGATGCGCGTGATACCCTTCGAAGTGCCGAACTTTGACCGCCTCGCGGTCCCGTCGGTGCTGAAGCAGATCGCCGAGGCCGAGCGCGGGATGATCCTCGTCACCGGCGTGACGGGATCGGGAAAGAGCACGACGATGGCCGCGCTGATCAATCACATCAATCAGCACCAGAACAAGCACATCGTCACACTCGAGAATCCCATTGAGTTCCTGCATCGCGACCTGCAGAGCTCGGTGACGCAGCGCGAGATCGGCGTGGATACGGAAAGCTTCCGTATGGGCCTCCGGGCGGCGCTGCGCCAGGATCCAGATGTGGTGCTGATCGGCGAGATGCGCGATGCCGAGACGATCGACACGGCGATCAAGGCCGCAGAAACGGGGCATCTCCTGATTTCGACCGTGCATACGCCGGACGCGCAGAGCACGGTGCTCCGCATCCTCGCGATGTTCGCCCCCGAGGAGCAGGACGTCGTGCGCATTCGTCTGGCGGAGTCGCTGCACGCGGTCATCTCGCAGCGGTTGTTGCCGCGCAAGGATGCGGCCGGGCGCGTCGCCGCGCTCGAGATCATGATCGTGACGCCGACCATCCGCGAGTTGATGCTCGACAAGGACCGGGTGGGCGAGATCCGCGATCATATCGCCAGCGGGCGCGAGCAGTACGGGATGCAGACCTTCGATCAGCATCTCGAGGATCTCGTGCGTGACGGGATGATCGAACTCAAGGTGGCACTCGCGGCGGCCACGCGTCCCTCGGACCTCCAGCTGAAGTTCAGCCTCAACTCGTAAGTCGAGTCGGAACCGCCCATGCATCTCACCGGCATCTTCGCCCCCGTCGTCACGCCCTTCCACGCGAGCAGCGAGGACCTCGACGTCGAGGGATTCGCGCGCAACGTGCGGGCGCATATCGCCGAGGGACTCTCGGGCGTGGTCGTCGCGGGCTCCACTGGGGAGGCGGCGCTTCTGTCGGAGCAGGAGCGCGCGGCGCTTTTTGCCACCGCCCGCGAGCACACCCCCGTCGGCCAACTGGTGATTGCCGGCTGCGGCGGCGAGAGCACCCGCCAGACCATCGCGCGCACTCGGGCCGCGCACGAGGCCGGGGCCGACGCCGTGCTGGTGGTCGCGCCGCACTACTATGCGAGCGCCATGACCGAGGAGGTGCTCCGGCGTCATTACCTCCGCGTGGCCGAGGAATCGCCCCGCCCGGTCATCCTCTACAACATCCCGAAGTACATGCATTTTGCCCTTTCGGCCGACCTCGTCGCCGAACTCGCGGCGCACCAGAACATTGTGGGCATCAAGGACAGCTCCGGCGCGATCGAGATGCTGCGCGGCTTCCTGGGGGCCCAGAGCGACACCTTTTCGGTGCTCACGGGGAGTGGGTCGGGATTGCAGGCGGGGCTCGAAGCCGGCGCGCGCGGCGGGATTCTCGCCGTCTCGCTCTTCGCCCCCAGCTTCGCGCTTGAGGTCCTCCGGGCCGTCCGCGCCGGAGATGCCGCCGCCCTGACCGCGGCGCAGGGGCGGCTCACCCCCATGGCGAACGTGATCGTCGCCAAGCTTGGCGTGCCCGGGGTGAAGCATGCGATGGACGTCGTTGGGAATGTCGGCGGCAACCCCCGGATGCCGCTCCTCCCCCTCGGCGAGGCAGAGCGCGCCGAGGTTTTGGCCGCGCTGGGCTGAACTAGACCTAGGTCGTTTCTCACTTTTGACGCTGTTTTAACGCACCCCTCCGACTTTAGCGTTTATGAATAACGCTACCTCCGCTGGGACAGCGCCCTTCCTGTTAGTGACCCTCGACGGGTTCGCGCTCCGCCGCCGTGATTCGCACTCTGGCGAGTATCTGGACGCCAGATTGGGCGAGAAGCCCTCCATCCTGCTCGCATTCTTGGCATTGGTCCATGCCGCCGTCCCTCGCGCGCTCCTGTGCGACTTGCTCTGGACCGGCAGGGACGGCTCGCGCGCCCGAAATAGTCTCCGACAGGCGATTTTCCGTATCCGCCGAGTCCTCGGGGATCATGCGATCGCGGAGAGCGCGCTCGGCGTCGTTCTGGCGCCGGGACTCATTGAGATCGATCTCATCCGTGCGTTGCAGGGGGCGCCCGCGGAGGAGCGTGAGGCGGCCGGAAGTCGGCTGACAGCTGATTTCGGGCGGGTGGTGCGCCCGGTGGGTCGCTCGTTCAACGACTGGCGGAGTCGCGTGCGCCGGCAGCTCGCGAAAGGCGAGCTGCACAGTGCCATGCTTCGCGGGGCGTCTTCAACCGCGCCCGAACCAGCGGAATCGTCGGTGGGATCGTCGTCGCGCACCGAGCTGACGTCGCATCGCCTCGCGCAGCTGTTCCGGCTCTCCTTGCAGGGGATCCCGCTCGTCGTCTGGGCCATGGGCCGACCAGAGGCAGAGGTGCGACGCGGGGTCGAGGAGTTCGCCGCCTCGTGCCAGGCGCAGGGCGCGAGTCTCGCGGCGGTCCCGCGTCGCGTTGGGGCTGGGTATGTGCGCTTCGCGCTCGAGCGAGAGCTGGCCGAAGTGCTCTGGCCTCTTCCGGGCGCCGCTGGCATCAAGCCCGACCTGCACGATGCGCTGGTTCGGCTCCAGCGCGGAATCGCCGTGGAGTCACAGCTGCTCCGCGACGCCATCGTCGACCTGATTGCGGCGATCTCGGAGAATGGTCCGTTGGTGATCACGCTTGGGGATCCGGGTCGCTACTCGCTCGGGGCCCTGACCGCCTTGATCGCCGAGTTGACGGCGCTCCGGGATCGACCGGTGCTGCTCGTGGTGGCGGAACATTCAGGGGTGCGGCCCGTGCACTCCAGTTGCATCGAGGTGCACGTGGGGAGCGCGCACGGCCCGGCGCACGAGTCCAAGGAGCAGCGCATCTCGGCGTGAGATCTCGGCGTGAGATCTCGGCGTGAGCGTCTGGCGCGGGGGGCGCGATTTGCCCCCGCGCCGCGCACGGCGTAAATTTCTCCAACGCCCCGGGCATCCGGGGCGTCTTTTTTTGCCCCAGCCTTCTCGTTCATTCTGCCGGAGCTCCACAAGTCATGTTCGACGCCAAGACCCGTACCATCGTCATCGTGGGCGCCCAGTGGGGCGACGAAGGGAAGGGAAAGCTTGTGGATGTGCTCGCCGAACGAGCCGACTGGGTGGTCCGCTACCAAGGCGGCGCGAATGCCGGGCATACGGTGCACGTGGGAGATGAGTCCACGGTGCTGCATCAAGTGCCGAGCGGGATCCTGCATCCCGGGGTGCGCTGCGCGATCGGCAATGGCGTGGTGCTCGACCCGGAGAGCATGTTCGAAGAAGTCGATGCGCTGGTCAAGAACGGCGTCGACGTCGCCGGGCGGCTGTATCTCAGCGATCGGGCGCACTTGGTGCTGCCGTACCACAAGCTCGTCGACAAAGAGAGCGCCGCGAGCAAGGCGATCGGTACAACAGGGCGCGGCATCGGCCCGGCCTACGAGGACAAGGTCGCGCGTCGTGGTATCCGCGTGCTGGACCTGCGAAATCCCGCTCGACTGAAGGCCTTGGTGGAGAAGGGGACTGAACACGCGAATCATATTCTGCTGGGCTTCGGCTCCTCGAAGCGCGCCGACGCCGCCTTCACGCTCTCCGAACTCGAGCGCATCGCGCCGCGGTTGCTCGCCATTGCCGAAGACGTCGGGCTCGCCGTCCACCGCGCGCAGAAGCAGGGGGCCGCGGTGCTGCTCGAGGGAGCTCAGGGGTCGCTGCTGGATGTCGATCACGGCACGTATCCCTTCGTGACCTCGTCGTCCACCACGGCCGGGGGCGCCGCGATCGGCGTGGGAATCGGCCCGCGCACCATCGATGCCGCCATTGGTGTGGTGAAGGCGTACACGACGCGCGTCGGCGGCGGCCCGATGCCGACCGAGCTGCTCGATGCCACTGGAGAGGAACTGCGCCGCATCGGCAACGAGTATGGTGCCACCACCGGACGCCCGCGGCGCTGCGGCTGGTTCGACGCGGTGGTGGTCCGCTACGCCGTGCGCATCAACGGGCTCACGGGACTCGCCATCACAAAGCTCGACTGCCTGGACGCGTTCGAGAAGATCGCCCTCTGCACAGGCTATCGGGTCGGCGGCGAAGTGATGACCGAGTTCCCCGGCGACCTCGCCGAGCTGGAGCAGATCGAGCCGGTCTACGAGTGGTACGATGGCTGGATGACGCCGACCTCGGGGGCGCGGAAGATCGAGGAGCTCCCGACCAACGCGCGTCGCTATCTCGACAGGTTGGTGGAATTGGTGGACTGCCCAGCCCAGTACGTGAGCGTCGGAACGCGTCGCGACCAGATTATTGGACTGTAGATCGGGCGCGGG
>CAYUMN010000106.1:0-11076 GCA_964445835.1 uncultured Gemmatimonas sp. | reverse complement strand
GCGGACCTTGCTCCAGTTTGCATGGCACTTCCACCTCACGACTCGAGGACGAGCCCGATGCCGCGCGCAGTCGACGGCGCCTCGCGGGGTGCGACGCCGTCGTCACCTCAGTGCTCACGGAACCGGAGTTGGTGAGCGCGCTCAAGCGAGAGGGAGTCGCGTTGTCCGATTCTCCGCTAGGAGGTGTGCAACTGATCGGTTCTCCCGATCCGCTCGCACAGGATATTCAGGAGGTCCTTGCTACGGGATACCATCGCGAGCTTGGACCAAGCGCAACGCGAAGTCGCCGCAAAGCTCGGCTTCAAGGTCTGATCGGTCGAGACACGCCCCAAGAGCCGACGAACGCAGAAGCCGCTAGATCAGCCCAAACAACATCGCGAGCCCGGAGCCGAGCCCGATCGTCACAATCGCCCGCCGCACCCAAGTCTGCCCGACCCGCTGCGCGAGAAGCGACCCTCCTATTCCACCGACTCCCGCCCCAACCGCCATCGCGAGGGCAATCGGCCAATTCACGACCCCGGAAATCGCGAAGATCACGACGGCCACGAGATTCATCACCCCGCCGCCCCAGTTCTTCAACCCGTTCATCTGATGGATATTCGTGAGTCCCATCAGGCCGAGCGCGGCGAGCATCAGGATTCCCGCGCCCGCACCGAAATACCCGCCATAAATGCTCACGCCGAATTGGTACAGTAGGAACGACGCACTCGGCGGCAGCAGGTGACCGTCAGCTCCGGCAACGTCGCGGCGCACACTTCCTTCTTGTGCGAGGAGCTTCATCAGCGGCTTCTGTGCGATGAACAGTGCGGTCGCGCCGAGGATCAGCCAAGGCACAATCGCCGCAAAGCGCTTCTCTGGGGTCTGTAGCAGCAGCAGGGCGCCAACGATCCCGCCGGCGAATGACGGCACAGCGAACGCCAGCGCCCAACGGCGCGCGCCAACAAGCTCACGGCGATAACCCCACATCGAGGCAATCGTCCCCGGCCAGAGCGCGACGGTGGACGTCGCGTTGGCCATGATCGGCGGGACCCCGAGCGCGATCAGGGCGGGGAAGGTGATCAGCGTCCCGCCGCCGGCGACGGCGTTCATCATCGCGCCGAGTGCGGCGGCGAGGGCGACGGTCAGCAGGAAGACGGGGGAGTCCACGGCGATGGGGCGAGAGTAGGGGGCGGCCGACACGGAAATCGGGGGCGAGACGCGCTGGCCAACGCGCTGGCCAACGCGCTGGCCAACGCGCTGGCGCCCACGCTAGCGCCCGCGCGAGCCAAACCAGTGCCCAAACCGGCGGCCAACGTGCTGGCGAAGAATAGCGGAACGGGGCAGTAGTGGGCGGCCCTGCCGATACTTCCCCTAGAGTGCGTGCGGTGATGCCTCGTTGCGCGCACTTCGCTAGATTTCTCCCTCGCGGGCCCCGCGGCCCGTCGCCCCGGCCGGCGCGTTGCCACGGCCGGGATCAAACCCCCAGAAGGAACCCACGCGATGGCCGAAACCCCCGACACGAAGGCCGCCCCCACGGGCGACCATCTTGAGATCAAGGACTCTCGGACGGGCAAGATCTACTATGCCCCAATCACCGATGAGACGATCCGCACCGCCGACCTGAAGCAGATAAAGGTCAATGCCGAAGATTTCGGCATCATGGGTTACGACCCGGCGTTCATGAACACGGCCTCGTGCCGTTCGGCGATCACCTTCATCGACGGCGACAAGGGTATCCTGCGCTATCGTGGGTATCCGATCGAACAGCTCGCCGAGCACTCGAACTTCCTCGAAGTCGCGTGGTTGCTGCGGAAGGGCGAACTCCCGTCGCAGGCGAACTACGACGAGTTCCAGCATCAGATCACGTACCACACGTACGTGCACGAGAATATCAAGCGGTTCATGGAAGGGTTCCGCTACGACGCGCATCCGATGGCGATGCTGACGGCCGGCGTGGCGGCGCTCTCATCGTTCTATCCGACGTCAAAGGACATCCACGACGAGCGCGAGCGCGACATCGCGTTCATTCGGTTGCTCGCCAAGATGCCGACGCTCGCGGCCTTCGCGTATCGTCACGTGAAGGGATTGCCGTATGTCTATCCCGACAACTCGCTGCCCTACGCCGACAACTTCCTGTCGATGATCGCGCGGATGTCGGAGCCGAAGTACGAGGCGCATCCGGTGTTCGCCCGGGCAATCGACATTCTGTTCATCCTGCACGCCGACCACGAGCAGAACTGCTCAACAAGCGCGGTGCGTGCGGTGGGCTCGTCGCACGTCGATCCCTACTCGGCGGTCGCGGCGGGTGTGGCGGCGCTCTATGGCCCGCTGCACGGCGGCGCGAACGAGGCGGTGCTCCGCATGCTCCACGAGATCGGCGATGTGAAGAACATCCCGGCGTTCATCGAGGGCGTGAAGAGCGGCAAGGGCGCCGCGCGCCTCATGGGCTTCGGACATCGCGTGTACAAGAGCTACGACCCCCGCGCGCGGATCGTGAAGGACCTCTGCGACGACGTGCTCAAGGTCTCCGGGATGACGAAGGACATGGAGATCGCGTTGGAACTCGAGCGCATTGCGCTCTCCGACGAGTACTTCGTGTCACGCAAGCTCTACCCGAATGTGGACTTCTATACCGGGTTGATCTACCGCGCGATGCACTTCCCGACCGATTACTTCACGGTGCTGTTCGCGATTGCGCGGACGGCCGGGTGGATGGCGCAGTGGGAAGAGATGCTACTCGACAAGGAGCAGAAGATCGCGCGTCCGCGTCAGATCTATACTGGATATGAGACGCGGGATTATGCGCAGCAGCACATCAACTTGTCGCATAAGGTGATCAAGTAGACGGCAGATGAAGGATGAAGGATGAAAGCAACGGCGCGCTCCCAGGGTGGGGGCGCGCCGTTGTGGTATTCCTCTGGCCCTCTGGCCCATTGTCGACTCGAATGCGACGATTACTCGCGGCTCTTGCAGATGACGCGCACCGGGCAGACCTCGCAGCGCTTCACCCGCGCAGTGCAGACGAGCGCCCCGAGTTCCATCAACGCCTGATTGTGCGTCCAGCTGGCCTTCCCAGTGCGCGGCAACGTCGCCTCGGCGATTGCCCAGATCGCCTTCTGATCTCTGGCCCGCTTGGGATGCAGCTTCGGTGCGAAGACCCGTGTGAGTACGCGGGCCACGTTGGTGTCCACCAGGGAAGCACGCTTCTCGAAGGCAAAGGTGGCCACGGCGCCCGCAGTGTACGCACCGATGCCGGGCAACTTGCGGAGGTCGGCAGGGTCCGAGGGAAGCAGCGGTGGGTCCGGCGTGGCGTCGTCGCGCGTGTCTCCCCACGCCCGCGCCCCTTCTCGCACGACCTTCACGCTGAGTTTGTGCAGGTTCCGCGCGCGCGCGTAGTAGCCGAGTCCTGACCATTGCTCGAGAACGTGCTGTTCCTTCGCGGCCGCGAGTGCGTGCAACGTTGGGAAGCGATGCAGGAACCGCGTCCAGAAGTCGAGCACGCGACTCACCTGCGTCTGCTGCAGCATCAATTCTGAGACGAGGATCGCGTAGGGGTCGCGCGTGCGTCGCCAAGGGAGATCGCGTGCGTTGCGGCGGTACCAAGCGCGGAGCTTTGTGCCAAATGTCTTGAGTGCGGCGGCATCGAGCTTCGGTGCGGCGACAACTTTGCGGCGGGGGCGCGAGACGGCGACCTTCGTTGCTTTGCGTTTCGTGGCGGCGAGGGACTTTCCACTCGTGCCGTCGCTGCGCGAGGGCTTCACGCTCAGTGCGGTTCCCACGTGGGCACGGCGGCGAAGAGTCCTCCATCCACGATCAACTCGCGCGCGAGGAGCATCCCGAACACAATGCTCAGCGCACCCGCCGCCATACGGATGCCCGTCTGCATCCGCGCAACGCGACCGGTCGCGAAGAGTGCGGGTGCGGCGATCAGCAGGGTCACGAGCATCATGCCGAGAATAGTACCGAATCCGAACATCAGGAGATAGAACGCTGCCGCGAGGGGTTCACGAATCGTCGCGAGCACGAGCAGTGCCACCGCCGCGGAGCCGGCGAGCCCGTGCACGATTCCTACCAGCAACGGACGCGAGAGCTTGGGCGGCCGATCCTCGTCGCGCTGCCGGAGATTCGAGTAGCCGAGTGCGATCAGCATGATGGCCACACCGAACTCGAGCCCGAGCCCGACGCGCGGCGGAATGACCAGTCGGAAGGCGATAATCGGTCCACCGAGCAGGAGGAGCGTCAGGGTGTGCCCGACCCCCCACACGGCTCCCACACGCGCGGCGCGCAACAGCGAGCGCTCACGCGCGACAATGGTCGTCACCGCGACGACATGATCGGCGTCAGTGGCGTGTCGGAGCCCGAGGAGGGCGCCGAGCAGGATGGGGGTCAGGGCGTCGGAAAGCATAAAAACAGTTAACGACAGCCAGTCCCGAACGGTTCACGCCGCGACCAGACGTTCAGCGCGTCGCCGCCACGCCGTAGCGCGCATCGAGGGCGCCGTAGTGCGCGACAAGCATGGCGTGCGCTTCGCGAATCACCAGCGCGCGGAAATCGGGGGGAATGCGGCTCGCGAGGTCCACCACGGAGTGCACGGTCGCGACGGCGACCATGGCCGAGGCAGCGCGCTCGGGTTCCGGCATCGTGGGATACCGGAGGGCGAGGAACTGTCCGACATGTCCCACCAACGCCTGGTTGAGCGCGTCGTAGATCGCCGGACAGTTGCGGTGCACGGCATCGTGCACGGCGTCAAAGGCCGGCGTGCTCTCAATGAACCCGACCTGCGCCTGCAACACCCGCTCAAAGAGATCCGCGGCGGGAAGATGCACCATCGCGAGGGGCATCGCCGCCTCGTTGTTCTGCCGCACGAACTCGGCGTACCGCGCACCGAGTGCCTCGACAATCGCTTCCTTGTTGGGGAAGAAATGGTAGAGCGACCCCACCGAGGCGCTCGCCCGGTCGGCAATCATCTGCATGGTGGCCGCGCCGACCCCCACGTCCACGAACACCCCTTCCGCGGCATCGAGGATCTGCTCAACGCGGCGCTGCCCGCGCTCCTGCTGCGGGGCACGGGGGGCGCGGTCGGCTGGTGCGGGCTGGGTAGGGGTCGCCATTAAGGAAAGAAGAATAGAGGATTACGTCTACTATTGACAAGTAGTGGAAACCCTCTAATACTTGTAGGCGTATTAGAGGATGACCTCTAGAACTGCAGGATAAGAGACTCGACGCTCCGGCGTCTGCTCGCCAGACCTGCGCTCCGATTCCCACCGCCCGCCCGTCTATGCGCCAGTTCCTGCGCCACGTCCAGCGCCACGTCGAGCGCCACGTCCAGCGTCACGTTCAGCGTCACGTTCAGCGTCACGTTCAGCGTCACGTTCAGCGTCACTTCCAGCGCCACGTCCAGCGTGACTTCCTGTTCGTGCTCGCCCTCCTGCCGCTCGGGCTCGATGCCCAGGCCCCACTCGATGCTTACGTCGAGCAGGGGCTTCGGCAGAATCTCACGATTCGCCAGCAGGCGCTTGTCGTGGCCCGAAGCGAGGCGGCCCTCCGTGAGGCCCGCGGCAACTTCTTGCCGACCGCCACACTCAACGCGCGCTACACGAACGTGAGCGGCCAAGTGGTGAATCTCGGCGAACTGATCAATCCCGCCTTCGCGGCGTTGAACCAGATCCTTGGCGCCCCGCAATTCCCTACCGACATCGATCTCCGGCTTCCATTGAAGCAAGAGACGGCGATTCGCGTTGCGCAGCCGATCTTCCGAGCGGAGATCTACTCGGGCTACAGAGCCGCCTCCGCCGCGCGCGACGTGCAAGAGGCGAGCTACGGAGCCGCGGAACGGGCGCTCGCGGCGGAGATTCGCAGCGGGTATGTGAACCACGGCAAGGCACTCAAACTCGCCGAACTGCGCGCCGCCACACGCCAGCTCCTCGAGGAGCAAGTCCGCGTGATGTCGCGGCTAGTTGAGGCCGGACGCGCCACCCCCGACGCACTCTCCCGCGCCCGCGCCGAATTGAGCGAAGCGCAGCAGCGCGAGGCCGAGGCCGCGCAGTTGGTGAGTGCGACCGCGCAGAGCTTCAACATGATCGTCGGCAGACCGATCACTGACCCGGTGGCGATGGTCGAAGCGTCAGCGCTCGGACTCGAAGCGTTGCCGACACTCGACGAGGCACTGGCGATGGGGCAGGACCGCCGCGAAGAGCTCCGCGCCCTCGACGCGGCGCGCCGGGCGGCCGATGCGCAGAAGCAGGTCGCGCAGGGGAGCTATCTGCCGAACCTCGCCGTCGCGCTCGACTACGGCGTGCAGGGCAATGAATACCGGTTCAACCGGGACGCTGACTTCGCACTGGTGAGCTTGGTGGCGTCGTGGAACCTGTTCAATGGTGGCCGTGACCGCGCGCGAGTGCAGCAGGCGCAACTCGAAGCGCAGCGCTACACACTCCAAGGCGAGGACGCGCGACGAGGGGTGGAGCTTCAAGTACGTCTCGCCTGGCAGGCCGCGGCGGTCGCTCGGCAGGCGATCGAGACGGCGGAGTCGCAACGCGAGGCCGCAGAGCGCACGTGGCAGTTGGTGAGTCGCCGCGCCGAAGAAGGACTCGCCTCACCACTCGAACTGAGCGAGGCGCGCACGGCACGCACTGGCGCGCAGCTCAATGCCGTCTTCACGACGTTCGACTACTACCTGCGGCGCGTCGAGCTGGATCGCGCGGCCGCGCTCTATCCGAGGACCACGCCGTGACCGTTCGCAGCGCACTTCGCACTCTCACTCCCAACACAGTGTTTGCTCCCGCCCGCATCTCCGCTCTCGCTCTCCTCGCACTCGTCGCGCTCGCGTGCAGTGGTGATGCACCGCCGCCAAGCGAGGAGATCGCCACGATTCCCGTGCGCGTGGTGGCGCCGCAACTCCGCAGCACCGAGCCGGCCATTGTGTTGACCGGCACCCTTGGCGCCAAAGAGGAGATCCCTCTCGGCTTCAAGATCGGCGGCGTTGTAGCCGCAGTCGCCGTCGATGAAGGCGATCGTGTCGCCGCGGGTCAACTCCTCGCGGCGCTCTCGCTGACGGAGATCGAGGCCTCGGTCTCCGCGGCCCGAGAGGGACGCGACAAGGCCCGCCGCGATCTCACCCGCGTGGAGGCACTGCAGAAGGACAGCGTGGCCACGCTCTCGCAGCTCGAGGACGCGCGCACCGGCCTGCAGGTGGCCGAAGCGCAACTGCGCGCCGCGGAGTTCAACAAGCAGTACGCCGAGGTGCGCGCGCCGGCGAGTGGCGTGATCCTCCGGCGAGCGGTGGAGGCGGGGCAATTGGTCGGCCCAGGCACTCCGGTATTCGTGGTGCGCGTTGAGCGTGGTGGGCTGGTACTGCGCGCCGGAGCGGCCGACCGCGAAGCGGTGCGATTGAACGAAGGCATGGTCGCAACGGTCTCATTCGATGCGTTCCCCGGCGTTTCGTTCACCGGTCGCATCGCACGGGTCGGTGTCGCCGCCTCACCGATGACCGGCACGTATGAGGTGGAGATCGCTGTGGCCGCCGGGAGTCGCGCGCTTGCCTCGGGACTTATCGGGCGCGCGACGCTGACCCCGCGCGCACGGGCTGCGGCGATCACGGTGCCAACGGAGTCGCTGATCGAAGTCGATGGACGCTCGGCATCGATCTTCGTTCTTGGAGCCGACAGCTTGACCGTACGCCGGCAGCGCGTGCGTGTGCTGTGGATGGATGGGGGAATCGCCGCAATCGATGGGGAAGTCGACACAACGGCGCGCGTCGTCACGGCTGGCGCTACGCGGCTCAGCGACGGCACCCGCGTGAACGTGGTGACGGCGGCCGCGCCGGGGCGTGCCCCGTGAGCATCGTCAGCTTCAGTGTCCGCAACCGCCAGTTCATGCTGGTGTCGTTCATCGCGCTCATGGCGATGGGTGCGTACTCGATCTTCACGATTCCCCGGGCGGAAGACCCCACCTTTCCGATTCCGATCTATCCGATCATCGCCGTGTACCCGGGGGCGAGCCCGACGGATATGGAGCAGCTCGTCGTGGACCCGATCGAAGATCGGATCCGCGCCCTCGAAGACGTGAAGGAAGTGAAGTCCACGATCGAGGACGGGCTCGCGGTGATCGTTCCCGAGTTCGACGTCTCGGTGGACGCCGATCGCAAGTACGACGAAGTGCTGCGCGAAGTGAATGCGCTACGCAACTCGCTCCCGCAGGATCTCGCGCTGCTTGACGTACAGCGCATCAATCCGTCGGACGTGAACATCGCGCAGTTCGCGCTGGTCTCCGAAACGACCCCGTATCATGAACTCGACAAGCAGGCCCGTGCCCTGCGCGAGGCGCTCGCGAATCTCCCCGGCGTGAAGCGTTCGGAGACGTGGGGCTACCCCAGCCGTGAGGCGCGTGTCGCGCTGAACGCGGGCCGATTGGCGCAACTGGGAATCCCTCTCTCGCAGGTGCTGCAGGCGGTGGGAAGTGAGTCGTTGAATATCCCTGGCGGCAGCGCCGACGCTGGCCTGCGTCGCTTCAATGTGAAGACGAGTGGTGGGTATCGGTCGATCGAGCAGATTCGCAACACCGTGATCGGTGGGGCGCCTGGCTCGACAGTCCGCCTCGGGGATGTGGCCGAGGTCGAGTGGGACTACGAGTACGCGGCATCGATCGCTCGGCTGGATGGCGCTCGCGCGGTGTGGATCACCGTTGCGATGCAGGAAGACCAGAACATCATGGCGGTGCGTGATGGCATCTGGGCCGCCGCGGACCGCTTTGAGGCCACGCTTCCGGCCGGCGTGAAACTCATGCGTCCGTTCGATCAATCGAAGAATGTGAAGGATCGACTGGCGCGTCTCACAACGGACTTCGCCATCGCGATCGCCCTGGTCATCCTGACGCTTCTCCCGCTCGGCTTCCGCGCCTCGGGAATCGTGATGGTCTCGATTCCCCTCTCACTCGCCATCGGCGTCACGGCGCTCAAGGTGACTGGGTACTCCATCAACCAGTTGTCGATCGTCGGCTTCGTGATCGCGCTCGGACTGCTCGTCGACGACTCGATCGTCGTGGTGGAGAACGTCGCGCGCTGGCTCCGCGAGGGACACTCGCGAATCGAGGCGGCCATCAAGGGGACGAATCAGATCCTCGTGGCGGTGATCGGTACGACGGCGACGCTGGTCTTTGCCTTTCTCCCCGTGCTCATGCTCCCAGGCGCGGCTGGCAAGTTCATCCGCTCGCTGCCGGCCGCGGTGGTGTTCACGATCCTTGCATCACTGCTCGTGTCCGTCACGATCATTCCCTTCCTTGCTGCAGTGTTCCTGAAGGAAGAGAAGGACGAGCACGGCAACATCTTCATGCGGGCGTTGAACCGCGGTATCGATGCAACGTATGCCAAGCTCCTGCACGGAGCACTCGGAAGGCCGCAGCGCACCTTGTGGATCGCCCTCGCGCTGTTCGTAGGGACGCTGGCGCTCATTCCGGCAATTGGGTTCTCGCTCTTCCCCAAGGCGGGCACCCCGCAGTTCCTGATCGCGATCAGCGCCCCCGAGGGGAGCGCTCTCGCCGTGACGGACTCGGCCGTAGCCTTTGCTGAGCGTATCGTACGGAGGCGCGAGTCTGTGGCCGCGGTCTATGCGAACATCGGGCGCGGGAATCCGAAGATCTACTACAACGTGCAGTCGCAGGCCGAACGTGCGACGCGCGGTGAACTGTTCGTCCTGTTGAAGGAATACGACACGCGGCAGACACCGGCGATGCTCGACTCCTTGCGGCAGGAACTCGATGTGTATCCCGATGCGCGGATTCAGGTGACGGAGTTCGAGAACGGTCCGCCGATCGACGCGCCCATTGCGATGCGCGTGGCAGGGAACGATCTCGATTCACTCCGGGCCGTCTCCGCGCGCATCGAGCATGTGCTGGTGTCGACCGCTGGGACGCGCGATGTGATGAATCCGCTGCGTGTCGCGCGCACGGACCTGCGGTTGCGCACGGACCGGGCCAAGGCCGGGCTCTATGGCGTGCCGACTGTGGAGGTCGATCGCGCGGTGCGGTTCGGCTTGGCCGGGCTGCAGGCAGGGCGTGTGCGCGACGAAGACGGCGAAGAGTACCCGATCATGCTCCGTCTTCCGGGGCCGACGCGCAAGGGACCCGAGGTGCTCGACCAGATCTTCGCCGCGTCCCTTACCGGCGCCCAGGTTCCGGTGCGTCAACTCGCCAGTGTGGAGTTCGAGACCTCGCCGCCGAGTATCCAGCACTACGAGGGAGAGCGCGTGGTGACGGTGACGTCGCAGGTCCGCACCGGGTTCAACACCGACCGCGTGACACGAGAGGTCCTGGCCACGCTCGACACGCTCACGCTGCCGGAAGGGTATCGCATCACCGCAGCGGGTGAGATCGAGAGCCGTCAGGAGAGCTTTGGTGGGCTCGGCGCGGCGATTCTCATTGCCATCTTCGGCATCCTCGCCATTCTCGTGCTCGAGTTCAAGACGTTCCGCGGCATGTTGATCGTAGCGTCGGTGATTCCGCTTGGCGTGATCGGCGGCCTGCTCGGGCTCTTTGTGACGGGCTACACGCTGAGCTTCAGTTCGGTGATCGGCTTCGTTGCGCTGATCGGCATTGAGATCAAGAGTTCGATTCTGCTCGTGGACTTCACCAATCAGTTGCGCGCGGAAGGGATGGGGTTGGACGAGGCGATCGAGAAGGCAGGGAAGATCCGGTTCGTGCCGATCGTGCTGACCTCGCTCACGGCGATCGGTGGGTTGATGCCGTTGGCGATTCAGGGGAGCTCGTTGTACTCGCCGCTGGCGATCGTGATCATCGGCGGGCTCGTGAGCTCGACGCTGCTGTCGCGCTTGGTGACGCCGGTGTTGTACAAGCTGCTGCCGCCGACCGAAGAGCAGGTTCACCTGACTGGCGAGTTCGCGATCGCGGGGGACGCCTGAGTCAGCTGCATGTGATGTTCGGCTCTTGGCCGAACGCGCCCTTATCGGCCCGAAGTCAGCTGACCGTGCTCGTCTTGCGCTTCAGGAAATCCATCAGAATGAACTGCCCGAGCGTCATCGTATTCGTGAAGTACGCACGCCCCTTGGTGATCGCGCTGACCATCTTCACGAACTCCACCAGTGC
>CAYUMN010000105.1:0-11268 GCA_964445835.1 uncultured Gemmatimonas sp. | reverse complement strand
ATGCCAGCCCACGCATCGGAGCCCTTCGTACGTTCGTCGTTCTTGCGTTCGTCGTACGTTTTTCGTACGGTCGCGGTGGCTGCGGTTCAGCCTTCCTTGTCCTCATACTGCTCCTTCAACGCCGCCACGACACCCGGGTCCGCGAGCGTCGATGTATCGCCAAGCGCACGCCCCTCGGCGATATCCCGCAGCAGCCGTCGCATGATCTTCCCCGAACGCGTCTTGGGAAGATCGGCCGAGAAGAGAATGTCGTCGGGGCGCGCGAGCGCGCCGATCTTCATCGTGACGAACTCGCGCAGTTCATCGCGCAGTTCGCCCGACTTCTTGAAGCCATCACGCAGCGTGACAAAGGCGCACACCGACTGTCCCTTCAGTTCGTGCGCCTTGCCGACGACCGCCGCTTCGGCCACCGCCGGATGCTCCACGAGCGCCGACTCCACTTCCATCGTGCCGATCCGGTGTCCCGCCACATTGAGCACATCGTCCACGCGCCCGAGGATCCAGTAGAAGCCCTCGGTGTCCTTCTTCGCGCCATCGCCGGGAAAGTAAAGATCAGGACGGCCCTCCCACTTCGTGAAGTACGTCTCCACGAATCGCGCGTCGTCGCCCCAAATGGTGCGGAGCATCGAGGGCCAGGGCTTCGTGAGGGCGAGGAGTCCTCCACCGGTCGCGATCTCCTGCGCGGTCGAATCGAAGAGCGTCGCGAAGTAGCCGGGCAACGGCTGCGTCGCGGAGCCGGGCTTCGTCACCGTGAGTCCCGGGAGCGGCGAGATCACGATCGACCCCGTCTCGGTCTGCCACCACGTGTCGACGATCGGGCAGCGTGCGCCACCGATGTGTTCGTGATACCACATCCACGCTTCGGGATTGATGGGCTCACCAACGGACCCCAGCAAGCGCAGCGCCGAGAGGTCGTGCTTCTTCACGTGCTCGACGCCCCATTTCATGAAGGCACGAATCGCCGTGGGCGCAGTGTAGAGGATCGTCACGCCATGGCGCGCACAGAGGGACCAGAAGCGATCGCGCTCGGGCCAGTCGGGCGCCCCCTCGTACATCACGCAGGTCGCGCCATTCGCCAGCGGGCCGTACACGAGGTAGGTGTGTCCGGTGATCCACCCCACATCGGCGGTGCACCAGAAGACATCCTCTTCCTTGAGATCGAAGACGTACTTCGTCGAACTCGCCGCACCGGTGAGATAGCCGCCGGTGGTGTGTACAATTCCCTTCGGCTTTCCTGTCGTGCCTGACGTATACAGGATGAACAGCACATCCTCGGCGTTCATCGGCTCAGGAGTGCACTTGTCGGTCGCGTGCTGCATGAGCCGGTGATACCAGTGGTCGCGCCCCTCCGTCATATCGACGTGCGCTTCGCTGATGGGGCCCGAGGTGCGGCGCTGCACCACCACCACATGCTGCACGCTCGGGCAGTCTTCGAGCGCTTTGTCGGTGTTGCGCTTGAGGGGGACGATCTGCCCTCGACGATACCCACCGTCGGCGGTGATCACGACCTTCGCCTGCGCATCGTTCATGCGATCGCGCAACGAATCGGGGGAGAATCCGCCGAACACGACCGAGTGGATCGCGCCGATGCGCGCGCAGGCGAGCATCGCCACGGCGGCTTCCGGAATGAGCGGCAAGTAGATGCCGACACGATCCCCCTTCTGCACGCCGAGTGACTTGAGGACGTTGGCGAAGGTGCGGACCTCGCGCGCGAGTTCGTAGTAGGTGAGCGTGCGGCGATCTCCGGGCTCGCCCTCCCAGATGATGGCGGCCTTGTTGCGGCGCGGCCCGTCGAGATGCCGGTCAAGACAGTTCTCGCTGACGTTGAGCTCGCCGCCGACGAACCACTGGGCGTGCGGCGGCTGCCAGTCGAGCACCCGATCCCAAGGCTTGCTCCAGCGGAGTGTGGCGGCCTGCTCAGACCAGTAATGGATAAAGTCGCGCTCGGCGGCGTCGTGCAGCGCGCGGTCATTGACGAGGGCCGCGCTGGCGAAATCGGCCGGCGGCGGGAAGGAGCGTGTCTCGGTGAGCAGGGCACTGATCTCTGTCATAGTCCCAATGCTAGGCGGGGCCGAGCGGGGTCGCTACGGGCATTCCGCGAAGATTGCGAGAATGTGCCTAGATACTAAACACCGACCTGCTTTTTGCCAGTATCTGCCGCAGGGCGCAATACGAAGAACGCATATCACACTGTGATGGACGCATAAGTCGTTGTAATAAAACATCTTACGCATCATTCATGCGAGGCATAGTTCTCGCCATGATCTGCCTGTACAGAGGCGCGAATCCTCCACTGCCGATAAGAAAGTAGGCAGCCATTCATCCCTTCAGGAGCGTTATGAACGCCCAACAGTCCAATCCGGACTTCTCCGCCCCCTCGGGGGCCCTTGGGAACGGACCGCCGCACCTTCAGGCCCCCAGCCGCCTTACGGCGGACCATCGTCTGGAATTCCGGCGCCTGGCGCTCGAGGCCCTTGAACTGGCCGTCGCCAGCGGCGCCAAGTTCGTCGCAATCGACCTTGGTGCGGTGATTGAGATCGACGCCAGCGGACTCGGCGTGCTTGTCCTCACGCAAAAGCGCGCTCGTGAACGCGGCCTGCGCGTGCGATTGGTGCGGGTGCCGATGGCGGTGGCGTCGTTGCTTGATGCCACGCGACTCGAACCCCTCTTTGAGGTCGTGCGCGCGCGCTAACGGCATTCCGGGCCCGCGCGCCGTTCCATCAGGGGGCACCGCACGATACGATTCGGTGATGCCCGCCCCTCGTCCGCCCGCTCGTTCGCCCGCCCGTCCGCTGCTGTGACTGTCCTGCTTGATGCGGTCGGACTCGTGCGGCTCTTTGGCGCACGGCGCGCCGTCGATGGCATCGATCTCGCCTTGGGCGCGGGCGAGGCCTTGGCACTGTTCGGGCCCAACGGCGCCGGCAAGACCACCCTGCTGCGCATCCTCGCGGGCCTGCTCAAGCCAGGTTCCGGCCGCGCCACCATCGCCGGGGCCGCGCTCCCCGCCGATGCCGCCCGCGCCCGAATCGGACTTATTTCGCATCGCACGATGCTCTATGACGCGCTGACCGCGCGCGAGAACGTGCGCTTTGCGGCCCGGCTCCATGGCATCGCGGATGAGCCGGGTGCGACGCAGCGGGCTTTGGAGACGCTCCGCGTGGCCGATCGCGCCGATGTCCCCGTGCGCGCCCTCTCTCGCGGCCTCCAGCAACGCGTTGCGATTGCCCGCGCGATCGTGCATGCCCCCGACGTGATCCTCGCCGACGAGCCCTACACTGGGCTCGACGAACAGGGCAGCGCGGCCCTGACCGCACTCCTCAAGGAGCGCCGCTCCGCTGGGGCGGCCCTGGTGGTCGTCACGCACCATCTTCACGAAGGACTCGCCGTCGCCTCGCACGCCGCCGTGATGCGCGCCGGAAAGTTCGCGCGTCTGGAACGCACCGATGGGCTCGATCCCGCCCGCTACGCCGCCGAGTACCGCGAGTTGGTGTCATGATGGCCACGCCGCCGGGCACCTTCGCCGCCGCGTGGATCATCGCGCGCAAGGATCTCGCCATCGAGTTCCGGACGCGGAGCGCCTTCATGTCGGCGGCACTCCTCTCGCTGCTGGCGATCGTGATCTTCTTCTTCACGTGGGACGCCACGGCGGTCACGCCGATCGACATCGCCCCCGGCGTGATGTGGGTGACCTTCACCTTCTCCGGTCTCCTCGGCCTGCATCGCTCGTTCGGCGTTGAGGCGCAGGAACGGGCGATGGATGCCCTCCTTGTCGCCCCCGTCCCGCGCGAGGCGATCTTCCTCGGCAAGGCGCTCGCGAACCTCGTGTTCGTCGTTGGCGTTCAGATGGTGGCGATTCCCGCCGTTGCCCTGTTCTATAATCTGCCGATCGGCGAGACCTGGTTGGCGCTCGCGGGGTTGATGTTGCTCGCGAGCATCGGATTAGTCTGCATCGGGACGCTGTTCGCGGGGATGACGGCGAACACGCGGATGGCGGAACTGTTGTTGCCGGTCCTCGCGCTCCCCTTCTTTGTGCCGATCGTGCTCCCTGCCGCGCAGGCCACCGCGCAGCTTCTCGCGGGGCGCCCGCTCAGCGACGCGGCCGCATGGTTGCGTATTCTTCTCGCATTCGATCTCGTCTTTCTCTACGCCTGCACGCTTGCATTCCCCTTCACGCTCGAAGACTGATCCCGTGACTGCTTCTGCTTCGCCGCGTGCCCGCCGCGGCATCGATTGGTTCGCCCTCGCCGCCCTGCTGGCGATGATCGCCGCGTTCGTGCGCGCCATCTTCTTCACGCCGCCGGAACGTCTGCAGGGGTACGCGCAGAAGATCTTCTACCTGCATGTGCCGTCGGCGTGGATCGCCTTCCTCGCGTTCGGACTCACGGCCTTTGCGGGCGCCTACTGGCTCTTTCTGAAGGATCCGCGTCTCGACCGCTTCGCGGAATCCTCGGCCGAGGTCGGTGTGGTGTTCACGACGGGAGTGCTGCTGACGGGCCCGCTCTGGGGCAAGCCCATCTGGGGCATCTGGTGGGTCTGGGATGCGCGGCTCACGAGCACGCTCTTTCTCTGGTTCCTCTTCCTCGGCTACCTTGTCCTGCGTAGCGCGGTCGAGGATCGGGACGCCCGCGCCCGCTATTCCGCGGTCGTGGCGATGCTCGGCGCCCTCTTGATTCCCTTCATTCACCTCAGCGTGTATCTCTTCCGCACGCAGCATCCGATGCCCGTGGTCGCCAACCCGACCGGCGTGCAGATGCCGATGGTGATGGTGACGACGTTGCTGCTCTCGCTCTTCGCGTTCACACTCACGTACATCGCGCTGGTGCGCGCACGGATGGCGTTCGCCACCGAGCGGGACGCGCTGCTCGATCGCGCCATCACGGAGGCCTGAGGTCCTGATGCCCGATAATGCGATCTACTACTACATCGCGTACGCGGTGATTGCCGTGCTCCTCGGCGGCTACGCCCTCTCGATCTCGCTGAGACGCCGCCATCTCGCCCAGCGGCGCGATGCCGCGGATCGGGCCTCGTGATCCATCCGTGGAAGGACCTCCCGGCCGGCCCTCGCGTGCCCGAAGTCGTCACCGCGGTGATCGAGATCCCGCAGGGGGCGCGCAATAAGTATGAGCTCGACAAGGACTCGGGGATGTTTCGCCTTGACCGCGTGCTGTATTCCGCCGTGCACTATCCCGGCGACTACGGACTGATTCCGCGCACGTTGCACGAGGACAACGATCCCCTCGACGTCCTCGTGATGATCAAGGAGCCGACATTCACCGGTTGCCTGATCGACGTCCGCCCCGTGGGCGTGCTCAAGATGCTCGACAGGGGTGAGCCCGACGACAAGATCCTCGCGGTACCGATCGATGATCCCGCCCACGGCGAGTACTTCGACATCGCCGATCTCCCGCAGCACTATCTCAAGGAGATCGAACACTTCTTCGCCATCTACAAGGATCTCGAGGGGAAGCGCGTCGAGATCATCGGATGGGGGAAGAGTGAAGAGGCCATGCGCATCATCGACGAGAGTGTGGTGCGGTACGCGGACCAATACCTCTCGCAGGGTCCGTGAACACTCCGGCGTGCACACTTTGGCGTGAACACTCCGGCGTGAAAGGCCACGCGGCGGTGACGAGATCTCGTCACCGCCGCGTGGCCTTTCACGCCGGAGTGTTCACGCCAAAGTGTGCACGCCGGAGTGTTCACGGACCCTGCGAGAGGTATTGGTCCGCGTACCGCACCACACTCTCGTCGATGATGCGCATGGCCTCTTCACTCTTCCCCCATCCGATGATCTCGACGCGCTTCCCCTCGAGATCCTTGTAGATGGCGAAGAAGTGTTCGATCTCCTTGAGATAGTGCTGCGGGAGATCGGCGATGTCGAAGTACTCGCCGTGGGCGGGATCATCGATCGGTACCGCGAGGATCTTGTCGTCGGGCTCACCCCTGTCGAGCATCTTGAGCACGCCCACGGGGCGGACGTCGATCAGGCAACCGGTGAATGTCGGCTCCTTGATCATCACGAGGACGTCGAGGGGATCGTTGTCCTCGTGCAACGTGCGCGGAATCAGTCCGTAGTCGCCGGGATAGTGCACGGCGGAATACAGCACGCGGTCAAGGCGAAACATCCCCGAGTCCTTGTCGAGCTCATACTTATTGCGCGCCCCCTGCGGGATCTCGATCACCGCGGTGACGACTTCGGGCACGCGAGGGCCGGCCGGGAGGTCCTTCCACGGATGGATCACGAGGCCCGATCCGCGGCATCGCGCCGCTGGGCGAGATGGCGGCGTCTCAGCGAGATCGAGAGGGCGTAGCCGCCGAGGAGCACGGCAATCACCGCGTACGCGATGTAGTAGTAGATCGCATTATCGGGCATCAGGACCTCAGGCCTCCGTGATGGCGCGATCGAGCAGCGCGTCCCGCTCGGTGGCGAACGCCATCCGTGCGCGCACCAGCGCGATGTACGTGAGTGTGAACGCGAAGAGCGAGAGCAGCAACGTCGTCACCATCACCATCGGCATCTGCACGCCGGTCGGGTTGGCGACCACGGGCATCGGATGCTGCGTGCGGAAGAGATACACGCTGAGGTGAATGAAGGGAATCAAGAGGGCGCCGAGCATCGCCACGACCGCGGAATAGCGGGCGCGGGCGTCCCGATCCTCGACCGCGCTACGCAGGACAAGGTAGCCGAGGAAGAGGAACCAGAGAAAGAGCGTGCTCGTGAGCCGCGCATCCCAGACCCACCAGATGCCCCAGATGGGCTTGCCCCAGAGCGGGCCCGTCAGCAGCACTCCCGTCGTGAACACCACACCGACCTCGGCCGAGGATTCCGCGAAGCGGTCGAGACGCGGATCCTTCAGAAAGAGCCAGTAGGCGCCCGCAAAGGCCGTGAGTCCGAACGCGAGGAAGGCGATCCACGCCGACGGCACATGCAGGTAGAAGATCTTCTGCGCGTACCCCTGCAGACGTTCCGGCGGCGTGAAGAAGATGGCGCGCACGAACGCGGCGATCATCGCCAGCAGGGCGGCGAGGGCGAACCAATCGATGCCGCGGCGGGCACGCGGCGAAGCAGAAGCAGTCACGGGATCAGTCTTCGAGCGTGAAGGGGAATGCAAGCGTGCAGGCGTAGAGAAAGACGAGATCGAATGCGAGAAGAATACGCAACCATGCGGCCGCGTCGCTGAGCGGGCGCCCCGCGAGAAGCTGCGCGGTGGCCTGCGCGGCAGGGAGCACGATCGGCACAAAGAAGGGGAGCGCGAGGACCGGCAACAACAGTTCCGCCATCCGCGTGTTCGCCGTCATCCCCGCGAACAGCGTCCCGATGCAGACTAATCCGATGCTCGCGAGCAACATCAACCCCGCGAGCGCCAACCAGGTCTCGCCGATCGGCAGATTATAGAACAGGGCAACGGCGGGAATCGCCACCATCTGAACGCCAACGACGAACACGAGGTTCGCGAGCGCCTTGCCGAGGAAGATCGCCTCGCGCGGGACGGGGGCGACAAGGAGGGCATCCATCGCCCGTTCCTGCGCCTCAACGCCGAACGAGCGATGCAGGCCGAGGAGACCGGAGAAGGTGAAGGTCACCCACATCACGCCGGGGGCGATGTCGATCGGCGTGACCGCCGTGGCGTCCCACGTGAAGAAGAAGATCACGATCGCCAGCAGCGAGAGGAGTGCCGCCGACATGAAGGCGCTCCGCGTCCGGAACTCGATGGCGAGATCCTTGCGCGCGATGATCCACGCGGCGGCGAAGGTGCCCGGCGGCGTGGCCATCATGACACCAACTCGCGGTACTCGGCGGCGTAGCGGGCGGGATCGAGCCCATCGGTGCGTTCCAGACGCGCGAACTTTCCGGCGCGCATCACGGCGGCGTGCGAGGCGACGGCGAGTCCTTCGTGAAGATGGTGCGTGACGACCACCAGGGCCGCCCCAGCGGAGCGGCGCTCCTTGAGGAGTGCGGTCAGGGCCGCGCTGCCCTGTTCGTCGAGCCCAGTGTAGGGCTCGTCGGCGAGGATCACGTCGGGGGCATGCACGATCGCGCGGGCAATCGCAACGCGTTGCTGGAGGCCGCGAGAGAGGGCGCGCACGGGGACATCGGCGCGATCGGCCACGCGGAGCGTCTCCAAAGCCCGCTGCGTCGCACCCGGCTCATCCGCGATGCCATGGAGCCGGGCCGCAAAGCGCACGTTCTCGCGCGCGGTCAGCGCGTCATAGAGCATCGTGCGATGCGAAATAAGTCCGATTCGGGCGCGGGCGGCATCGGCGGGGAGCGCGGCCCCGGCGATGGTGGCGCGGCCGGAACCTGGCTTGAGCAGGCCCGCGAGGATGCGCAGCAGGGTGGTCTTGCCGGCGCCGTTGGGCCCGAACAGTGCCAAGGCCTCGCCCGCGCCCAAGGCGAGATCGATGCCATCGACGGCGCGCCGTGCGCCAAAGAGCCGCACGAGTCCGACCGCATCAAGCAGGACAGTCACAGCAGCGGACGGGCGGGCGAACGAGCGGGCGGACGAGGGGCGGGCATCACCGAATCGTATCGTGCGGTGCCCCCTGATGGAACGGCGCGCGGGCCCGGAATGCCGTTAGCGCGCGCGCACGACCTCAAAGAGGGGTTCGAGTCGCGTGGCATCAAGCAACGACGCCACCGCCATCGGCACCCGCACCAATCGCACGCGCAGGCCGCGTTCACGAGCGCGCTTTTGCGTGAGGACAAGCACGCCGAGTCCGCTGGCGTCGATCTCAATCACCGCACCAAGGTCGATTGCGACGAACTTGGCGCCGCTGGCGACGGCCAGTTCAAGGGCCTCGAGCGCCAGGCGCCGGAATTCCAGACGATGGTCCGCCGTAAGGCGGCTGGGGGCCTGAAGGTGCGGCGGTCCGTTCCCAAGGGCCCCCGAGGGGGCGGAGAAGTCCGGATTGGACTGTTGGGCGTTCATAACGCTCCTGAAGGGATGAATGGCTGCCTACTTTCTTATCGGCAGTGGAGGATTCGCGCCTCTGTACAGGCAGATCATGGCGAGAACTATGCCTCGCATGAATGATGCGTAAGATGTTTTATTACAACGACTTATGCGTCCATCACAGTGTGATATGCGTTCTTCGTATTGCGCCCTGCGGCAGATACTGGCAAAAAGCAGGTCGGTGTTTAGTATCTAGGCACATTCTCGCAATCTTCGCGGAATGCCCGTAGCGACCCCGCTCGGCCCCGCCTAGCATTGGGACTATGACAGAGATCAGTGCCCTGCTCACCGAGACACGCTCCTTCCCGCCGCCGGCCGATTTCGCCAGCGCGGCCCTCGTCAATGACCGCGCGCTGCACGACGCCGCCGAGCGCGACTTTATCCATTACTGGTCTGAGCAGGCCGCCACACTCCGCTGGAGCAAGCCTTGGGATCGGGTGCTCGACTGGCAGCCGCCGCACGCCCAGTGGTTCGTCGGCGGCGAGCTCAACGTCAGCGAGAACTGTCTTGACCGGCATCTCGACGGGCCGCGCCGCAACAAGGCCGCCATCATCTGGGAGGGCGAGCCCGGAGATCGCCGCACGCTCACCTACTACGAACTCGCGCGCGAGGTCCGCACCTTCGCCAACGTCCTCAAGTCACTCGGCGTGCAGAAGGGGGATCGTGTCGGCATCTACTTGCCGCTCATTCCGGAAGCCGCCGTGGCGATGCTCGCCTGCGCGCGCATCGGCGCGATCCACTCGGTCGTGTTCGGCGGATTCTCCCCCGATTCGTTGCGCGATCGCATGAACGATGCGCAGGCGAAGGTCGTGATCACCGCCGACGGTGGGTATCGTCGAGGGCAGATCGTCCCCCTCAAGCGCAACACCGACAAAGCGCTCGAAGACTGCCCGAGCGTGCAGCATGTGGTGGTGGTGCAGCGCCGCACCTCGGGCCCCATCAGCGAAGCGCACGTCGATATGACGGAGGGGCGCGACCACTGGTATCACCGGCTCATGCAGCACGCGACCGACAAGTGCACTCCTGAGCCGATGAACGCCGAGGATGTGCTGTTCATCCTGTATACGTCAGGCACGACAGGAAAGCCGAAGGGAATTGTACACACCACCGGCGGCTATCTCACCGGTGCGGCGAGTTCGACGAAGTACGTCTTCGATCTCAAGGAAGAGGATGTCTTCTGGTGCACCGCCGATGTGGGGTGGATCACCGGACACACCTACCTCGTGTACGGCCCGCTGGCGAATGGCGCGACCTGCGTGATGTACGAGGGGGCGCCCGACTGGCCCGAGCGCGATCGCTTCTGGTCCCTCTGTGCGCGCCATGGCGTGACGATCCTCTACACTGCGCCCACGGCGATTCGTGCCTTCATGAAATGGGGCGTCGAGCACGTGAAGAAGCACGACCTCTCGGCGCTGCGCTTGCTGGGGTCCGTTGGTGAGCCCATCAATCCCGAAGCGTGGATGTGGTATCACGAACACATCGGTGGCGCACGCTGCCCGATCGTCGACACGTGGTGGCAGACCGAGACGGGGTCGATCGTGATCTCGCCGCTCCCGGGACTCACGGTGACGAAGCCCGGCTCCGCGACGCAGCCGTTGCCCGGCTACTTCGCGACGCTCTTCGATTCGACCGCGCAGGAGATCGCGACCGGTGGAGGACTCCTCGCCCTCACGAAGCCCTGGCCCTCGATGCTCCGCACCATTTGGGGCGACGACGCGCGATTCGTGGAGACGTACTTCACGAAGTGGGAGGGCCGTCCTGATCTTTACTTTCCCGGCGATGGCGCGAAGAAGGACACCGAGGGCTTCTACTGGATCCTCGGGCGCGTGGACGATGTGCTCAATGTGGCGGGACACCGGATCGGCACGATGGAAGTGGAGTCGGCGCTCGTGGAGCATCCGGCGGTGGCCGAAGCGGCGGTCGTCGGCAAGGCGCACGAACTGAAGGGACAGTCGGTGTGCGCCTTTGTCACGCTGCGTGATGGCTTCAAGAAGTCGGGCGAACTGCGCGATGAACTGCGCGAGTTCGTCACGATGAAGATCGGCGCGCTCGCGCGCCCCGACGACATTCTCTTCTCGGCCGATCTTCCCAAGACGCGTTCGGGGAAGATCATGCGACGGCTGCTGCGGGATATCGCCGAGGGGCGTGCGCTTGGCGATACATCGACGCTCGCGGACCCGGGTGTCGTGGCGGCGTTGAAGGAGCAGTATGAGGACAAGGAAGGCTGAACCGCAGCCACCGCGACCGTACGAAAAACGTACGACGAACGCAAGAACGACGAACGTACGAAGGGCTCCGATGCGTGGGCTGGCAT
>CAYUMN010000104.1:0-11287 GCA_964445835.1 uncultured Gemmatimonas sp. | reverse complement strand
CGGCGCGCGCGCCGCAGTCATGTAGCGCTCCATGTTCGCGTACCACACACTATCGACGACCCCCATCGTCCCCTGATGGCGATCACGCTCCACGGCCATTGCCTCGGCGAACCAGAGCGGCCAGTCCACCGGTGGGAGCCCTGCGGCCCACTCGAGCTCTAAGCGCTGCTGCCGCAACCGTGCCACTTGGACTCGCCGACGCGCTGCCCCTGAATCGCCCACGAAGTTGCCATTTCGAAGCTGGGCCCCAACGCCTTGCGACACGAAGCGATTCAGCGTGAGCACCGGACGCGGATCCTCGATAAACCCGATCTGGCGCTCACCCAACGCGGCGGCCAGGTCCCACCGCTCGACCGGCAGCAGCGAGAAGGCGTACGCTTCACGACGGAGGAATCGCGCCATCTCGGCCCCGAGATCGAGACGCGGATAGAAATCCGAGTTGGGCTCCGGCTTCACCGCCATCAACGGCGCCATCTCTCGGCTCGTGATGAGGCGCGTGGCCTCAAGCATCTGCGGCGTGATGGGGCGGAAGCGGGAGAGGTCGCGCGCGATGTCCTCGCGCGAGAACACCGACCAGTCGGGACGCGGGAGCTGCGGCTCATTCGAGGCGACGACCAACACGTCGACGTCATTCGTGAGGAACATCTCCCACGACGTGAAGTGGCGGTCGAGCGCCGCCAGAATGCTCAGCACAAGCTCGTTCTCGATCTCATACAGATGCAGCCACTGACCGAACACTCCCCCAGGGGCCAAGTACGTCGCCACGCGTTGGTAGAACTCATCGGTGAAGAGTCCGGAGACGCCACTCACCCACGGGTTCGACGGCTCGGAGAGGATCAGGTCGAACTGTTTGCCTGCGGAGGCGAAGTACGACTTGGCATCGTCAATCACGAAGATCGAACGGGGATCCTCGAACACGCGGATGTTCGCCGGCAACAGCAACCGCGACGCGGCAATCATCTCCGGCTCGATGTCGATCGTCGTGACGCTCTTGAAGCTGGGGCTGCCGAGCAGGAAGTGCGACGACATACCCGAGCCATGGCCGATCACGGCCGCGCGCTCGGCGTTCGGTGCGTGCGCGAGCGTGACCAGCGGGAGCAGCACCTGCGTGGCGTCGTCACCGCGGAGTGCGGGACGCTTCACGACGTCGGGGTCGGGCTGATCGAACCAGGTGCGCGTGAGCGAGGCGTCGGGCTTGCCGTTGGTCGAGATCGTGAAGCCGCTGTCATCGCCGAAAATCACGCTGACCGTCGCGGTACGCCCGTCCTCGTAGTACGAGATCGTGCGCGAGCCCGCGGCCGGCACACTGCCGTAGCGGAACACCCCGCTGGTGAGGACAACAGGGTCGAACCCGGGCGATAGCAGCGCGACCACGACGACCGTCGCACCGATCGCGGAGGCCACCGTCGCAGTGCGACGGACCGCGGGGGCGTCCTGCGCACGCCACCAGAGGAGCCAGACGCCCACAATGAGATCGATCGCGCCGCCGAGGATCAACAGCCCGCGGAGCCCAAGCACTGGCATGAGGACCAGCGAGGCCAGTGCAACACCGACGATCGATCCGAGGGTGTTCCACGCGTACACCGCACCGATCGCGCGCTCGCCGGCGCCCGCCGCAAGCAAACTGCGAGTGATGAGCGGCAACGTCATTCCCGCGCAGAAGGTCGCCGGGAGCATGACGGCGAGTGCCAAGCCGTATCGCGCGATATTGAAGAGCGCGTATCCCCCTCGGTTGCGCTGCACGGTGTCGAGCAACGACGCCATCCAGTCGAACGCCCCGAGATACACGCTGAGCGTTGCGATGGCGAGCACGCCCATCGCGATCTGCACGATCCCGAGCAACTTCACGGCATCCGGCGTCTCATCTGCGGCCTGGCGCACGAAGAGCGCCCCGAGCGCGAGCCCGAGGATGAACGCCGACAGCATCAACTCGAACGCATGCGTCGCGCTCCCGAGCACAAGCGAGAGCATGCGAATCCAGGCGATCTCATACACGAACGACGCGACCGCCGTGAAGAAGCTTGCGCCGAGCAATAGTCGCCAGAGGCGACCACGCAGGCCGGCGTCGACCGTGGACGGCGTGTTGGCGTCAAAGGGCACTTCAGGTGCGGCGACTGGCACCGGGGTCACCGCGAGATCCACTGCGGGATTCACAGCGAGAAGTACCGCGGGCTCCTCGGCGCGTTGCATGCGCACCACGAGGTAGGTCGCGAGCGCGACCACGAGGTTGAGCGCCGAGGCAACCAAGAGCGTGCCGGGAAGTCCGGCGAGCTTGATCAACCAGAAGCCGGCGAGGAGCACCCCCATCGCGGCGCCAAACGAGTTGGCGAAGTAGAGCAGGCCGAGCACGGCGCCGCTCCCCTTGGCCTGGGCCGCGGAATCACCAAGCCGCCGCAGGACCCCGGCGGTCATCAGCGGGAAGGTCGTACCGAGCAGGATGGACTGCGGAAGGATCAGCAACGCAGCCAGCGCCCACTTCACCACAAGCAGCGTCGTGCCGCCGGCGAGTGCGGGGAAGATCGAGTCGTACGCGAAGGCGCTGGTGAAGGTGAAGATGTCGTGGAAGACGAGCCCCACGAGCCCGACAATCCCTTCAATGGCCGCGTACCAGAGCAGCGGCTCCCGCACGCGGGAGGAGAAGCGCGCCGCGAGCGCCGCACCGGCGGACATGCCGCCGAGGAAAATGATGAGGACGATGACCTGCGCGTAGGCGCTGTGTCCGACGAGGAGTCCGAGATAGCGACTCCAAATGGACTCGTAGATCAGGCCGGCCGCGCCGGAAAGCACGAAGATGAATGCGAGCAGGGTCGTCATGGAGACGAATCTACTTCGGCCGTCGGATGCTGGCATCAGACCGGCTACGGACGCCGGCTAGGGACGCCGGTTGCGGTTCTCTTCGACGTACTGGACGGTCCAGTACATCACGAGGGTGCAGGGGGTGCGCGAATCGGCGGGCCAAGCGAGCCGCTTGTAGGGCTCAGGCACGCGCTCGTAGACGTCGTAGTGCTCGATCGCGTAGATGTCCGCGGGGCGCACGAGCTGTTCGCGTGGCGAGCGCTCGCGGCCGTTGAATGCCTCCATCATGCAGCGCCATCCGGTCACGGAACTCACGGTCCAATCCTGCCGCTGCCGCTCTTGGTCCATCGTCGGGACCTTTCGGAAGCCCTGCATTCCGGAGAACATGTCGGACCAGAAGTCGGGGCGAAGTGCGCGAAGCTCCTCGGGGCCGCGGAACTGCCCGATCCCGGCCCTGCGGCGGCACTCGAAGCCATCGAATCGGAAGGTCGCGCACCCATCGTGTGAGGTGATGCGCAGCGTATCGATCAGCTGGATGGCGCGATTGAGCGAGAAGTTGAGCGTGGCTTGCCCGTCATCACCGATAGTGACGGCGCGTTCGACCGGACGGTAGCCAGGAGAGCGCGCCATCACGACGAGGCTGCCCCAGGGGAGGCGCGTGAGGACGTAGCGCCCCTGGGCATCGGTGCGAGTGGAGCGTTCGATCTGCACGGCCAGCACTTCAACGCCGCGCACCGGCTGACCGAGGGAGTCGGTGACGATGCCGCGCAGCACCCCCTCCTGCGCCGCGAGCGGAGCCGCGGAGCAGAGGAGGGCGAACAATGCGAGGAGCGAACGAAGGAAGAGGCGCATGCGGACAGGAATCTACGCCGAAGAGCGCCTGAAGTGCCCTCGTGCGCCTCTTTTGCTCAATCCTTTGCTCCCCACGGCGCAGGGGGCGGCGTCACGGGCTTGGTGAGATCGAACTCCACCCGGAATCTCCTCGTACTCCCCGTGCGGCGGAGCTGATACACGAAGCGGTCCGCCGTGATGCCGACGGTCCACACATTCGTACGCGCGGCGGGAATCAGCCCGACGGTGAAGCTGTCGGCGAAGAACTCCATCTGCGTCGCACGCTGCACGGGGCCTGCGTCGCCGCCATACTGCGTGACGGAGTCCTCCATGCCATCGGCGTGACGATGGTCGTGCTTGAGACGCGTGCCGCTCGGCGTCCGAGTGAACACCCACGTGCGCGAGCGATCCGCACCCACATGGAATGGGACGCGCACCGAGTCCCCGCACTCGCGCACATGCATCACAAGCGTCCTGCTCGCGAAGGCGGTGTCCGCCGGTTGCGGGTCGATCACGCGGCCCTCGTACGCTTTCCCGCAGTGCGCGCGGAGTGCGTCGAGGAAGGCATCGGGCGCGGCGGGGGCGGCCTGTGCGCCGAGGGAAGCCGTGGCGAAGAGAGAAAGGGCGATCGCGGTGCGGAGCTTCATCGACGAGTGGGCTCGGGTGTGATGGAAAGCTACGACGCTGCGTGGTGCCCCGCCGTTCAGCCCTTCTTGAGCTTATCAAAGAACAGCTTTCGCGCCTTCGACACCTTCGGCGCCACGACCGCAGCACAATAGGGATTCTGCGGATTCCGCGCCAAGTAGTTGTCGTGATACGTCTCCGCCGGCCAGAACGTCTCGAGCCCATGCACCTCCGTCACGATCGGTGCATCCCAGTGCGCCTGGGCGGCCGCCAGCGCCTCCTGTGCCGTGCGTGCCTGTGCATCCGAGTGCGTGTAGATCGCGGAGCGATACTGCGGCCCCACGTCATTCCCCTGCCGATCCTTCGTCGTCGGATCGTGGATCGTGAAGAAGACGTCGAGCAGCTCCTGATAGGTGATCTGCGTGGGATCGAAGGTCACTTCGACCACTTCGACATGCCCCGACTTCTTTCCGCAGACTTCCTCGTACGTGGGGTTCACCACATGCCCCCCCGTGTAGCCACTTCTCACGCGGTGCACGCCGCGGAGTTCGAGATAGACTGCCTCAGTACACCAAAAGCAGCCCCCGCCGAGGGTGGCGAGTTCCATTGCAGGCGCGCTCACTTCGGATCCTGCGCACTCTCAGGAAAGTGCGACGCGAAGTGCGCGTAGCCTTCGGCCGTCAGTCGCTCGGCAGGGATAAAGCGTAACGACGCCGAGTTGATGCAGTACCGCAGTCCCGTTGGGCCCGGGCCATCGGGAAAGAGATGGCCGAGATGCGAGTCACCCTGCGCCGAACGCACTTCGACGCGTCGCATGCCGTGCGAGCTATCGGTGTGCTCCTTCACCTGCTCCTTTGCGAGTGGCTGGGTAAAGGACGGCCAACCGCTTCCGGAGTCGAACTTGTCCGTCGAGGCGAACAGCGGCTCGCCCGAGACAAGATCCACGTAGATACCAGGCTCGTGATGATCCCAGAACTCGTTGCGAAATGGCGGCTCGGTCGCGCTGCGCTGCGTCACCTGGTACTGCAGCGGGGTGAGCTTGGCGGCGAGCGTTGGGTCTTCGGGCTTCTGAGTCATGAAGAGGGGGGCAAGAGACGAGAGGCGAATGGATCCGGCCTCTGGGATGAAGCAAGCGATGAGCGCCCGGCCAAGTTCCAGAGGCCCGAAACCGAAAGAGAACCGAATCGATGTTGGACCTTGGGATCGACGCGTCCGAGAATCGTTACAGAAACATCCCAGAGGAACCCTTCGTTGTAAGCAAGTATTCACTTGCTTTACGAACAGTTCCAACTGCCCTCAATGCGCTACATGTCTGAACCGACCAAACAACAGCTCCTCGACGCCGCGGTGCGCGTCTATTCTGATTCTGGCTTTCGTGGCGCCACCACACGTCGCATCGCCGAAGAGGCCGGCGTCAACGAAGTCACGCTCTTTCGACTCTTTGGGTCGAAGGCCGCGCTGATCGAGGCGGCCGTCCTGCACGCCTCGACCAACGGCGCGCCGTCGCCGCTTCCGGACGAGCCGATTGATCCACTCCGTGAACTCACCGCATGGGCTGAGCATGATCACGCCTTCATGCTCAAGATGCGCGGCATGATCCGCACCTCAATGGCCGAGATGCATGAACGGCCGGAGTGCGCCGGCCCGGCCGCCACGCATCCCTCGCAGTCATTCGTTGATCTCTGTCAGTACATCGAGCGCCTCGCCAAGCGGCGCTTCATCCCCAGCGCGGCCGACGCCAAGCCGGCCGCCGCGATGCTCAAAGGCACGCTCTTCGCGGACGCGATGGGGCGTGACATGATGCCCGACATGTTTCCCCCTGAAAAACAGGCACCAGCCACCTACGTGCGACTCTTCCTTCGCGCCATCGGCGCCACCCTGACGGCGTTCCTCCTCCTTGTGCTGCCGCTCACGCACGCGACCGCGCAAACGCCCGCGGTCCCTTCCCCCTCCACCGCTGCTCCAGGCGCGCTCTCGCTCGGTGATGCTTTGCGCATGGCCGAACGAAAGAGCGGGAATGTGCGCCTCGCCCAGGCGGGTGCCGCACGTGCGGCCGGACAGCAGCGACAGGCCGACAGCCAGCGCCTTCCGCAGGTCAACGGCAGCGCCACGTATCAGCGCGCCATCCAGAATCAGTTTCAGGCGATCTCGGAGCAGTTCGCTCCACCAGACACCGGGGGCCCGCCGGTCGACGACGGGATCGCCAGCTCTCCGCTCTCGCGGATCTTCGCTGCGCCGAGCACGCTGGTGCTCACGATCAGCGCGACGCAGAACATCTGGTCCGCCGGACGCCTCGGTGCGCAGCGCGCCGGTGCTCGCGCCGGGCGCGATGCCGCGGACATCCAGCTCACTTCGGCGCGTGCTCAAGCGCTGCTCGATGTCGCGGCCTCGTACTACGATGCCGTCGCGGCCGAACGCCTCCAGGCGATCGCGGACTCCACGCTGGAGCTCACGGAGCGCACGCTCAAAGCGGTCGAACTCGCGCGCTCCATTGGCACGGCGTCGGAGTTCGATCTCCTCCGGGCGCGCGTCACACGCGACAACGCTCGTCCCGCATCGATTCAGGCACGCGGCAATCGCACGGTCGCGCTTCTACGCTTGAAGCAACTCCTTGAGATCCCGCTGGCCACGCCGCTGACGCTCACGACGCCGATCCGCGACGACGCGGGCATCGTGACGACCCCCATGGCCGCCGTTGAGCTCGCCGACGCCCGCACGATCGCGCCCGACACGAGCATCGCCTCGCGCTCCGTGGTGCGGCAGGCCGCGGCACAGCTCGATGCCTCGGAGCAGGCGCTGAACGCGGCGCGACTCGCGCGTCTCCCCGCGGTGCAGTTGAGCACCCTGTATCAGCGCTTCGCGTATCCGCCCGAGGGCACATTCCTGCCGGGTTCGCTTGATCTCTACTTCCCGAACTGGACCGTCACGCTCGGGCTCACCTTCCCGGTGTTCAACGGCGGACGGACCGACGGCGAACGCGCGGTCGCGGAGGCGAACGTGCTCGAAGCGCGGGCGCGCCTGCAGCAGGCACGCGAGGGCGCGGAGGTCGATGCCGTGCTCGCGATCGTTGCGCTGGAACAGGCGCAGGCAGCGTATCTCGCCTCCGTGGGCACCGATGCTCAGGCCGAGCAGGCGTACCGGATCGCCGAAGTGCGCTTCACTGAAGGACTCTCCACTCCAGTGGAGCTCACGGAATCGCGCGTGCAGTTGCAGCAGGCGCGACTCCAGCGCGTGACGTCGGCGCGCGATCTCGAGGTGGCTCGTCTGCGTCTCGCCCTCCTGAAGGATCTCCCGATCTCGATCGGGGTGGCTCGCTGATGTCACTGTTGCACACCGCGCTGCCTACGATGGAACTCAATCACATGCTCACTCACACGCCCGCTCACCGGGGGAATGTCCCGATGTCGTCCCGCTCGTCTCGCGCCTCCTCCGCGACTGTCGCCGCGACCCTCGCTGCCCTGATGCTCTCGTTCACCCTCGGGGCCTGCGGTGGAGCTGACGCAGCCCCAGACGCGCCGGGGTCCGCTGTGGTGGTCAACATCGGCCCGGAGGGTGTGGCCGTGGTCGACACCACGACCCTGTCCGTGGGCCCGCTCCTCTCGGGCTCGCTCGTAGCCGAGCGCACCGCGCAGATTCGCGCCGAAGTACCGGGCGCGATCGTGCAGGTGTTCCATGATCCGGGCGCTCAGGTCCGGAAGGGCACCTCACTCGCCAAGATCGATGACCGCGCGATCATGGACGGCTATCTCTCCGCGCGCTCCGGCTTCAATGCTGCGACCAACGCGGCCGAAGTCTCTGCCCGCGAACTCGACCGCGCGCAGAAGCTCCTCGCGGCGGGCGCCATCTCCGAATCCATGTTCGAGAATGCGCGGCGCGCCGATCTGGCGGCCCACTCCTTCCTCGACGACGCGAAGGCCCGTCTCTCGCAGGCGGAGAAGCAGCGCGATGCCGCGAACGTCCTCGCGCCATACGATGGTGTCGTGGCCGATCGCATGGTGAATCCGGGCGATATCGTCGCGCCGGGGACGCCGCTCTTCTCGGTGGTCGATCCGAGCACGATGCGGCTCGAGGCGGCGGTGCCGGCGAGCGAACTCGCCATGATCCGACTCGGCGCGCGCGTCACGTTCACGGTGACGGGCTATCCGGGGCGCACGTTCGAAGGGCGCATCAGCAGCATCAATCCGCAGGCCGATCCGCAGACGCGACAGGTGCGCCTCTTCGTGCGGATCCCGAACTCGGGGCAGCGTCTCGTGGCGGGCCTCTTCGCCGAAGGGCGCGTCGCGAGCGAGGAGCGGATCGCGCTCACCGTCCCGGCGGCGGCGCTTGACCTCCGCGGGCTCGCGCCCGAGGTCGTGCGCTTGAAGAATGGCGTGGTGGAACGCGTGGCGGTCACCACCGGCGCCCGTGATGAAGCCACGGAGCGCGTCGAAGTACTCACCGGCCTCGCCGCCGGCGACACGGTGCTTGTCGGCGCCGCGCTCGGCATCTCTCCTGGGACCAAGCTCAAGGTGAGCACCCCGTCCGATACGTCGACCCGTCGCTGAGGCGCTGACCCGTGTTCATCTCCGATTTTGCCATCAAGCGACCCCTCGTCACCATCGTCTCGATGCTGGCGCTGGTCGTGTTCGGGCTCTTCTCATTGTGGCAGCTCGAGACCGATGAGTTCCCCGATGTGCAGCAGCCCATTGTGAACGTTGCGATCCCGTACCCGGGCGCGTCGCCCGATGTCGTGGAGCGCGAAGTGCTCGACCGCGTCGAAGAGGCCGTGTCCGGCATTTCGGGAGTAGATCGCATTATGGGTGCGGCGCAGGACGGCTTTGCCAACATCACGGTCTTCTTTGTCTTCGAGAAGGACCTGCAGCAGGCCTCGCAGGACATCCGCGACAAGATCTCGGCGATTCGCTCTGATCTTCCGGCGGAGATGAAGGAGCCGATCCTCACGCGCTTCGATCCGGCCGATCAGCCCATTGTCGAGTTGTCGCTGAATTCCACGGTGCTGAGCGCACCGGAACTCACGCGCATCGCCGACCCTGGCGTGACGCGTGCGTTGCGCGGCATTCCCGGCGTCGCCGAAGCAAATGTCGTGGGTGGCGTCGAGCGCGAGCTCACGGTGGAGATCGATCCCGTTCGGATGGAGGCGGCGGGCATCACGGTCGCCCAGGTGGTGGGGGCACTGCAGTTGCAGAACCTTGCGACGCCGGTGGGCCGCATCTCGGGCGCACTCAGTGAGCGCTCGATCCGTCTGAAGGGCAAGCTGGAGACGCCGGAAGACTTCCTGCGCGTGGTGGTGGCCGAGCGGGGCGGGCGTGCGATCCGTCTTGGTGAGGTTGCCGCGGCGCGCGACGGGACGGCCGAGCCGCGGACCGCCGCCATCTTCAATGGTCGCGACGCGGTCGGGTTGCAGATCAAGAAGGCGAAGGGGTATTCGACGACCGCGGTGGCCGAACGTGTCGTCGCGGAAGTCGAGAATGTGCGCGCCACGCTTCCACCGGGCACCACGATCGACGTCGTGCGTAACTCGGGTGACCGCGTGCGGGCCTCGGTGGCCAACGTGCAGAGCACGTTGATCGAAGGGGCGGTGTTGACGGTGCTGATGGTGTTCCTGTTCCTGAACTCGTGGCGCTCGACGGTGATCACGGGCCTCGCGCTTCCGATCTCCGTGCTCGCCAGCTTCGTAGCGGTGTGGGCCTTCGGCTTCACGCTCAACACGATGTCGCTGCTGGGCCTCTCGCTCGCGATCGGCATCCTGATCGACGATGCGATCGTCGTGCGAGAGAATATCGTGCGCCATGTGGAAATGGGGAAAGACCATTTCACAGCCGCGCACGAGGGGACCGATGAGATCGGGCTCGCGGTGGCGGCGACGACGTTCTCGATCGTTGCGGTCTTTGTGCCGATCGGCTTCATGGCCGGGCTGTCGGGGCAGTGGTTCAAGCCCTTCGCGTTGACGATCGCGTGCGCGGTGCTGGTCTCGCTCTTTGTTTCGTTCTCGCTCGACCCGATGCTTTCGGCCTACTGGCCGGACCCGGAGCTCGAGGCGCACGAGCATCGCAGCTGGATCTCGCGCAAGCTCGAGACGTTCAACAAGTGGTTCGACCAGATGGCCACGAAGTACACGAAGGTGATCGGCTGGGCGCTCGACCATCGTCTGGCGATGGTGACGCTGGCGATCGGCTCGCTCGTGGGCGCGCTCACGTTGCAGGCGACGATCGGCGGATTCGGCTTCGTCCCCGTGAGCGACAACTCGGAGCTGATCATCCAGGTGGAGACCCCGCCGGGCTCCAACCTTGAGTACACGCGCATGAAGACAGAAGAAGCGGCCCGCGTGGCGCGCGCGCATCCGGAAGTGCGCTACACCTTCACGACGATCGGCTCCGCCGGCGGGATGGATCCCTCCGAGGCCCTCGGCGCCGTGGACCTCGGCAGTGTGTACGTCCGCATGACGCCGAAGAAGGAGCGCTCGCTCTCGCAGGATCAGTTCGGTGCGACGCTCCGCGAGGAAGTGAAAGTGATCGGCGGCGCAACCGTGGCCGTGTTCACCAGCGGCTTCGGTGGCGCCATCAAGCAGGTGCAGCTGGAACTCCGCGGCTTCGACGGCGTGCAACTGCAGCAGGTGGCGGACACCGTGTTGGGGCTGATGAAGGCCACACCGGGTGCGGTCGATGTCAGTCTCTCGACCAAGGGGCAGAAGCCCGAACTCGAGATCACGCTCGACCGCGCACTCGCGGGGTCGATGGGGGTGACGGTGGGGCAGATCGCGCAGTCGTTGCGTCCCGCCTTTGCTGGTGTCGATGCCGGGGACTGGATCGACCCGTCGGGCGAGAACCGCAAGGTGCGCGTGCGCCTGAAGCCCGAATCGCGGACGCGTATCGAGGATATCGAGCGCTTGCCGATCTCGGTGGGTGGCCAGGGAGGCGCCCCGATGCGCATGATGCCGCTTGGCCAGCTCGCCAGCGTCACGCAGGGCGTTGGCCCGGCGAAGATCTCGCACCTGGACCGCGACAACGTGATCGTGGTGCAGGCGAATGTCTCGGGG
>CAYUMN010000103.1:0-11295 GCA_964445835.1 uncultured Gemmatimonas sp. | reverse complement strand
GCCACGCGCCGCAACAGCACGGAATCCTGTGGGGTGACGCGGGCCTCGGTGCGTCCCGCGCCGATACGTACGCCGCCGCGCACCGCATCGGTCGTCAGCGCACCGGCCGCCTCCAACGAGTCGAGCGGACCCAAGGAATCACGCACCAGCGTCGGCGCGTCGTTGAGCACGGCGATGCGCCAGCGCTCACCGGGCTCGCGTACGGGTTCGGCCATCGCCATCAGCGGAGCAATGTCGGCGTTCCACGTCACCACGCGCCCCGCCCGCTGCAGCGCGGCCAGTGAATCGCGCGCGATCGCATCGGGCGTGCTGTCCGGCTCCCATCGGAGATTGGTCACGCGCGACTCGTCGCGCGCGGCCTCCCAGAGGGCGAACCCGAGCGACGCGAGAAGCGCGAGCACGCCGGCGGCGCGCAGCCATCCCTCCCGACGCACGCGCAACGCGAGGCGTTCAGCGGGTGAGCGCATACACCACCACATTCACGCCGAACCGCGTGTTGTCGACCGAGAGGAAGCGCTTGTTGTCGGGATGGTAGTTCCACTCGGAGCTGTAATCCTTGCTGCTGTAGAGCACCGCGATACGACCATCGAGCATCACGCACTGCAAATACTTGTGCACCAGATTGTCCCCCCAGCCATTGAGCTCATGGCTCGTGGTCGGCGGACCATCCTGAAACACAAAGAACGACCGATACAGCTCATGATCGTTCGGGAGATCAGTGAGCGGTCCCACGGCGCGCGCGATCTCCTCCCAAGCGGTGCGATGAAACTCGCCGTCGATATCGTGGTTGTGATCATCCACAAAGAGCAGGCCACCACGACGGCAGTACTCACGCAGCGTCGCACGCTCCACCTCGCTCAATCGCACTGGCAGATGTCCGGTGAGATACACCAGCGGATACTTGAAGAGGTCGCGCGAGCCCAGCGGGACGATCGCGCCCGTTGGCGCGACATCGATGCTCGTGTAGCGCGCAACGGAATCGATCAGATTGGCGGGCACCATCGCGGCGCTGTCCCAATCGCCGGAGTCGTACTGCGCCGTCGCCCAGATGAAATCCGCCATCAGAACCCCCACGCCGTGAGTGGGGCACGCCGCGGCGGTTCCTGCACGAGCGCGCGCCGTGCGGCCACCAGCGGGTCGGTGACCACGCCGCCTCGGCGCAGCGCCGTCGCCGCCGCGTCGAGTGCGAGCGCAGCGGTACGTTCCTCGGCGGGAAGGGTGACGCGAATCAGCAACAGCGAATCGGCGGCCGCGAGCGGATCCTCCCCGACGACACCAATGGCGCGATCGAACCGTGCGAGTCGCGCAGCGCGCGCGGGATCGAGCGGGGCGCGGGGGGAACGCACCGACGGACGGGCGTCGTCCTTCCCGGCGAGCCGGACGCGATCGATGTCCACCACCACACGCGGCGGACGACCACGAAGATAAATGCGCTCCGCCGCCCGCGCGCGTTGCAACGCTTCGATAGCCCGCTCCATCCAGGGAATCGCCCGCTCCGGCGCGCCCAGCTCAAGCTCCTCCGAGGCGCGCCACATGTGGTTGTAGGCTTCCAGCAATGGCCGATTGATCGCGACCACCGGGGTCTCGTCGCCGTCGTGATCGAGGTTCCGCGTCGGGTCAATATTTGCGGCGCGCTCCGCCGCCGCCAACAGCGCGTCAGGATCCACCACTCCCTCCGGCGCGTGCTGGTGCCCATCGCCAGCGAAGTGCTCGTGTTCACCGCCGCCCCCCTCGCCGAGTCGCGTGAAGACGATCTCGCCGACTTTCTTGCGGAGCTTTGTTTGATCCACCGCAATGCGACGCGAGCCCTGAGTCAATGCTTGGGAGCTCAGGCGCCGACGGCTCGCCTGCAGCTCCAGCGTCTGTTGCAGGATCATACGCTGCGACATCGCATCCTTCTCCGGCTCACTCGGCGGCGCGGGATCGACGCTCACGGAGTCGTACTCGTCGGCGCGGGCGATCCGCAGTGTCCGTGTCTCGGACGCACCGCGCCCCGCGCCTGCCACATCGTTGCGGTCCCGCGCGACGGCACGCAAATGAATCATGTCCCCGGGCTTGAGTCCGAGGGAATCAAGGCGCACAGAGGCGGAGAGCGAGCCGGTGCGCCCTCCGGCGTCGAACCGCCTCGCTCCCACTACGAGGGTGCGGAAGGTGTACAGTTCGCCGCCACCGGCACTGATAATGAGTTCGAAGGCCGCGTCGGCGAGCCCCAGGTCGTCGCGCACGTCGGCGGTCAGTGCAAGCGACCCGCGCGCGGCACGGAGCACCGTGTCACGCGCCGGTGCATCGAGTCGCACCACGGGCACGGAGTCCGCAATCGGCTCCATCACGAGGACGCGCTCCCGCGCGCCAGCCGTCAGCCGCACCGCTTCGGCGCGCACGGGCACCGGAAACACCAGACGCCAGCGATCACCACGCTGCTCCGCTGCATCCACCACGTCGTCGCGCACCGCCTGCACCCCCATGCCGCGCCCTTCGATCATCACACGACTGCCGATCAGCGCAGCGACCGTTGCGGGATCATCGAACGACTGTTCGGCGAGTCCGCTGTACGCGGGAGGGCGAACGCGCACGACGATCGTCGCGAGCGGATTCGCCTGCGCGTTCGTCCCCGCGCCGGCACGGTCCAGTGCGTCCCCCGCGGAGGGCGCCACGACGCGTCCCACCGCACCAGCTGGCAACAGCACGAGCAGCACCATCAAGAGCGCGACGGTGAGCGACGGTCTCACGAGCGATTGCTTCGTTGCGTGCACGAGCGTCGCTTCGAGCGGCGCGGCCGCCACCACCGCTTCGAGTGCCGGCGACAACGCTGGCGATTGCGCCAGCGATGGCGTCAGCAATGGCGTGAGCAATGGCGTGAGCAATGGCGCCGATGAAAGCGGCGCGGCGCCGAGTTCCGCCTGCGTCACGAGCGCGTACCGCAGCGAGGGGATGCGTTGTTCGAACCAGAGCGCGACCTGTTCGTCGGTCGCGCGGAATGCATCGCGCACCGGACCGGCCACGTGCCAGCCGAGCGTTGCAAGGGCCGCGAGCCAGGGCGCAGGCATGAGCCGCGTGCGCGCCGAGATGGTGAGGTCGAGCAGGAGATCAAGCACCAGGACAGCGACGAGCGCGAGCAAGGCCGCCAGCGCACTCCAGAGGAGCGCACGCACGAGACTCACCAGGCGCAGTCGTTGCCGCGCCCAACGGAGCCGCTCAAGACTCGTCATGCGACCTCCGCGCGCCGACGACGCGCCATTTGCTCGGCCACCAGCATCACGAGCGCAATGAGCAGCAACCACTTCGTGAGTGGGGAGGAGGTCGCCGAGGTCGCGGCGAGTCGTGGGCCATCAGCGAGTGGCCCGTCCGCCGAAAGCCACGGGAGCGCAGCGTCGGGAAGCACGGCGCTCCGTGTGCCGCCGCACGGCGCGAGCATCGCGTCGAGGAAGTGCGCGAAGGGCGGTCGGAGCGTGAGATCACCAGCCGCGGGGATGCCCACCCCAACATGCCGCACGCAGCCGCGCCCACTCACCTGCTCGGTGACGGCGGGGGTACCATCGCGCCAGCGCGCGACCGCGCGACCGTCGGGAACGAGCCGTCGCATCAGCGGCGCGACAAGGGAAACGGCCGCTCCGCCGTCGAGCGCAACGACGCCCGCCGCAATCACCGTGTCCGCGCGGGGATCGATCGAGCCCTCGCGCGCGCTGTCGGCGGAGGGCGCGGTCGCCGGCCAGAGCAGGAGGACCGCGCCGGGCACCTCGCGGACCCACGCCACGTCTGCGGCGCTCGTCGAGGCGCGGATCAAGCGTACGGCGTGCGCACCATACGCAGCGTGCGTAGCGTCTGTACCACCCGCACCCGGCGCACCATTCCCGCGCGGCGCATCGCGCGGCGCATCGCGCGGCGCATCGCGCGTGCTGCGCACGGCGTCCAGCGCGGGGAGCAGCGGATCGTCAGGGAGAAGGCCCGTGACCTCGAGCGTGGGGAACGCGAGTGTGTCGGGTCGCACGTCGAGTGCAATCACCTCAACGCGCCCGGGCCATGCGGCGCGCCACGGCTCGGTCGCCGCGTCGAGCCCATTGGCGCTCACGCCAGTGAGCACCACCAAGCGCACGGAGTCCGCGCCGCGGGCAATCCGCGCGCCGGCGTCGAGTGCGCGTACGAACATCGGCGAGAGTGCGGCCCGCCGCAGGAGGGGTGAGGGCGGGCTCAGGGTATCGAGCGCACTGGGCGACAGCTCGCGCGCGGCGGTGTCGAACAGCACGAGCGCATTGCCGCGCGCCAGATACTGCTTCGCGCTGGCCCGTGCGCCTTCGATATCGCTTATCGCCGTGGTCCACTCCAGCGCCACCACGGTGCGCACCTGCGGGCCCGGCGCATCAGGGACGGGCTGGGCGAATGCGGCGCCCACGGCGAGCACGGCGAGGGCGCGGAGCGCGAGCACCAGGAGATCATTGGGCCGCGACGCGCGCGCCACTGCACGCACATCACTCTCGGGCACAAAGCGCGCGGTCGGCAGCATCACGGCGGGCGGACGTCGCGTCGTCAGCAGATGCAGGGCCACCACCGCGAGGGCCGCAGCGACGCCGGCGACCATCATGAACGGCGCGAGGAAACTCATCGTGGCGCCTCCGATCCAGCGGGGCGCGCGATCCGCCGCACGAGGACATCCACCGGGGCATCGTCAGTCACTTCATGCACCTGCACGCCATCGGCGCGCATCGAGCGCGCCACCTCGGTGCGGAACGCATCGAAGCGCTCGCGATACGCATCGCGCGTGACCGACGTCAACGAACGCCGCACGGTGGGATCACGCGGATCGGTCGCGAGGACCGCACCCCGCGTCGGCTCCAACTCGAGGCGCGAGACCACATGCAGCAGATACGCTTCGCCCCCGCGCACCACATGTCGCGCCATCGCGTGGCGCAGCTCGGGGAGATCGCCGAGGCAGTCGGTAATCACCACGCAGCGCGGCGCGCTGAGCGTCACGTGTGACGCGAGCGCGGGCGACCCCGTCAGCCGTACGGCATCGAGGGCGCGGGCGATCTCGCCCACGACGCCGCGCCGCGTCCGCGCCTCGAGTCGCTGCGCCGTGAATCCCGAGACGATCGACGCACCAACGGGATCACTGCCGGAGTGCGCGGCCGCGGCGAGCCCCACGGTGAGCCGCTTCGCCAACGTCCACTTGTTCGCCTCCGCCGCGGGGAAGTCCATCGAGGCGCCGGCGTCCACAATGAAGGTCGTGCCGAGGGTGGCGTGGTCGGGCGCGAGGCGGATAAAGGCGCGATCACTCCGCGCGAGGAGCTTCCAATCGAGGCGCTTGGGATCATCCCCTTGTCGATACGGGCGATACTCCGCGAACTCCGGCGCCATTCCGCGCGATCGCGCTTGGTGCGCACCAGGCGCGCCCTGCGGCACGGCGCGGCGCGCGGGCCAGCGGACACCGCGCACGGCGTCGAGGAGCGCGCCGTACGGGCCGACCGGCATCGCTAGATCCCGGTGAGGCCGCGGGGCTCGGGCACGCGCTCGAGCAGGTCCTCAACGATCCGCTCCGCGTCGATCCCCTCCGCCTCGGCGGCGAAGTTCGGCAACACGCGATGCCGCAAGACCGGACGCGCGACACGCCGAATGTCGTCGGGCGAGACCGCATGACGCCCAGCGAGCAAGGCCGCCGCCTTGGCGCCGAGGATCAACGCCTGCCCAGCACGCGGCCCAGCGCCCCATCGCACGTACTGCTCCACGAGCGCCGTGGCTTCGCCGCCCTTCGGACGCGTCGCACGGGAAAGCGAGGCGGCATAGCGCAGTGCGGCGTCGGCCGCAGGAATCTCGCGCGTCAGGCGTTGCAGATCCCGCACCTGCTCCGCCGTGATGATCGGCGTGAGCGCGTCGTCCGAGACACCGGTCGTCGCGCGCAGAATCGCTACTTCATCCTCCGCACTCGGATACCCGATCCGAATGTCGAAGAGGAAGCGATCGAGTTGCGCCTCAGGGAGGGGATACGTCCCTTCCTGTTCAATGGGATTCTGCGTGGCGAGCACGAAGAACGGCTCGGGAAGCGACATCGTCTGCCCCGCCGCCGTCACGCGGTGTTCCTGCATCGCCTCGAGCAGCGCGGCCTGCGTGCGCGGCGGGGCGCGATTGATCTCGTCGGCGAGCACGATGTTCGCGAACACCGGACCGCGCACAAAGCGGAACGAGCGATGCCCCGTCTGCGTGTCTTCTTCGAGCAGCTCCGTGCCGGTGATGTCGCTTGGCACGAGATCGGGCGTGAACTGGATCCGGCGAAAGTCGAGCGCCATCGCTTCGGCGACCGAACGGATCATCAGCGTCTTCGCGAGCCCCGGCACGCCAACCAGGAGGGCGTGCCCCCCGGCGACGAGCGCCATGAGGATCTCGTCGAGCACATCCTCCTGCCCGACAATGCGACGCGCCACTTCTGCGCGGAGTCGCACGGCGGCCGCGAGCAGTTCCTCGCGGCGCTCAGCCGATGCAGAGTGCGTGATGGTGCTCAGCGGAGGCTCAGCGAACCGGACGGCGGTAGCGGTACGTCAGGAGGAAGGTCGAGCCGTCGCGCGCGCCCGCTCCGCTCAGCGAAGTCCCCTCATGGGTTACTTCGATGCCGCGCAGCTTCATCACGTAGTCTTCCACCGGATAGTGGATCTGCCCGAACGCCTCGAAGGCGGCCCGCTTGAGCGCCGCGACCGAGGTATCCGCCGCGCAGCGCACCGCGACGACGTCCCACACCTCGGGCATCTGTACGCGCACCGTGAACGACCCGGGCGCATCCGCGCCGAGGGCAATCACCCCAGGCCGCGCCCGCAATGCATTCACGATATTCATGCGACGGCCGCGACGACGCCCGGGACGACGGCCGCGACAACGCCCGGGACGACGCCCGGGACGACGCCCGGGACGACGCCCGGGACTTCGTCGGCGGGAGGCAACGAGGCAAGAAACTGCGCGACCTGCGCGTCGAACATGTACGACGACGCCGTCACAGAGGTGCCGCCCGCTTCTTCGGTGGCCGCGACGGCAATCTCTTCGCCCCCCTGCCCACGCAAGGTCATCCAGTTCGGCCCCTGCTTCTCGAGGAACGCGGCATAGATGCCGGAGCGACGCGAGAAGAACTCGCGCGCCGCGGCCAGCACCGCGACGGCGCTGAGCGTGGTGCGCTGTTGCTGCAGGGTGCGGCTCGACTGATGGTGACGCGTCACTGAGGGGACTCTCCGAAAACGGGTATCGATCTGACTCGTGCAATCTACTCGGTGGTTCCCGAATAGTCCTCGGGAGAGTCCGTACCGGTCGTTGCCCGATTGTCTGCGGCAGTGTCCTTAGGCCGGCTCGGCACGGGATGTTCGTCATCGTAGGCGGCTTCGGCGCGCCGAAGACGGGTGCGCAGGGTGTCGCGTTCGGCGATCACCGCCAACAGGTCGGCCACGGTCCGCATGAGGGCCTTAGCCGACGCGCTGGGGGCCCCGGGCGCGGCGAAGTAGAAGGTCACCGCCCCCAACACGCTGCCCGCCGCCTCGAGCGGGAGGGCCACGAGCGCACGAAAGCCGAGCTCACGGGCGACTTCCTGCCAATCCTCAAGATTGGGGTCGGCAAAGACATCCGGCACGGCGATCAGCCGTCGCTCGCTGGCGGCCTCCCCGCTCGGGCCAAACCCGACCCGGACGCGCATATCGCCGAGCCAGGGCTGCCACTGCGCGGGCCAGTTGTGGGCCGCGGCGGCCCGCATGAGTTCGGCACCTGGATCCAACACGAAGACCGCCCCGCGGGTCGCGCCGACGGCCGGGCAGGCGCGATCGAGCGCGTACTGGAAGGCTTCCAGCGGGTCGTCGGCGCGGGTGATGGCGTGGGCGATCTCGCTCACGAGGACCAACGCGTGGTCGTCCTGCGGCGCCGGTACGGTGGGGTCGGGGAGTTGCCAACGGTTTCGTCGTGGCACGCTTGGTCAGGGGCTACGGGTTCACCACGAAGGAACAACTCACGCACGGCGTCGATACGCCGCAGTACGCCCTAGTACGCCGCAGTGCGTCCTAGTGCGTCTTAGTGCGTCTTAGTGCGCGTACAACCGAGCTGCGAGCGCATCACGAAGCGTGGCGGTGATCGGCCCCACCGCGCCATGGCCGATCGGCTTCTCGTCCAGCGTCACGATTGCCTGCACGTCAGTGGTCGTGCCACATACGAACAACTCATCAACGAATGGCAGTTCGCGCAGCGTGAAGGGCCGCTCCTCGCACCGCATGCCGTGCGCGCGCACGATCTCCAGCAGGATGCCGCGCGTGATGCCCGGCAGGATGTAGTTCGTGAGCGGCGCGGTTCGGAGGACCCCATCAATCACCGCGAAGCAATTCGTCGCCGCGCCCTCGGTGATCATCCCATCGCGATGCATGATGGCCTCGTAGGCCCCCGCCTCCGCTGCCGCCTGCCGCGCGAGCACGGGACCAAGGAGATTCACGGTCTTCAAGTCGCACCGCGCCCAGCGCTGATCGGGGTGCGTGATCCCCTTCGCGCCATGCGTGCGCATCGCGGTGTTCACCTTGAACGCCGCGGGCGCCGCGTAGATCGTCGTCTTCGTTCCCGCCGGCGGAAAGTGATGCACGCGCGTGGCCGCGCCACGGCTCACCTGCAGGTAGATCGTCCCTTCCCCGCTCGCGAGGCCGTTCTCGGCGATCAATCGCTCGCAGACGGCTTTGAGTGTCGCCGAGTCCGTGCCCGTGCGGTCAATGCGAAGCCCGTCGAGTCCCTGCGCCATGCGCGTCGCGTGCGCATCCCAGGTGAAGAGCTTCCCCGCCACCACGCGCACCACTTCGTAGATGCCGTCGCCGAAAAGGAAGCCGCGATCCTCGACCGAGATCATCGCCTCGCCCTTGGGCACGAACTGGCCATTCAGGTAGACCGTGCTCACGGGCGCCTCAGTTGAGCATGCGTTCGACGCCGGCGATCACCGGCGCAAAGGACAATCCCTTCTGCGCCACACGCTGCGCCTGCTCGTGCGCGAGTTCGCGCTGGCCGTACGCGAAGAGCTCCTCAACGATCCACGGCCCGGCCTGCGGATTCCGCCACCAGTCTTCGTTGAAGCGGTGCCGTAGCGATTCATCCAACACCGCTTGGAGCTGCCACGCGCGCAGGTAGCGCGCCGCATAGTAGCGCGCATCGACGTCCACGAAGGCGTCAGCGCGTTGGTACCGGAAGCCGGTCGCCTTGGTGAGAATCTCCACGTAGAGATCTGGCAACGCGCTGAAACTCACGCTCCCGCTATGCAACTCTGTCTCGTAGATCAGCTTCGCGCAGTAGCGCCGCACAAAATGCAGCTCCTCGAAGCCCGCGTAGCGCAGGAAAGCCCCGATCTCCTGCTTGCCAAGTCCGCTGTAGCGCGCGAGCCAGCCGCGGTCCTTCAAGCGATGATCGAACAGCATCGCGTAGCCCTCCGTCACCGAGTTGTCGCCCAGCCAACGGAACTCGAACGGGAGCGCCCGCGACATGTTCCCGAAGTGGAGCGCGTGCCCGAGCTCATGCAGCAGCGTCATCCAATCGTTCTGCCCACCATGCGGCCGCAGCACGAGATGCACGACATCGGGAATGCGCACCGGCGCGCAGAAGGCGCGCGGACGCTTCCCTTCGCGTTCACCGGTATCGTAGCGCACACGCCCCTCGGCGTCCGGGCTCGTCCCCATCTCGGTCACCTGACGGCGCACCTCGCGCTCCATCGACTCGGCCGTGAAATACGGATCGAACTCCGGCGCGCGCATCAGCGCCGCGACATCGGCGCGGGTCGCTTCGCCCGGAGTGATGCCGAGTCCGCGCTTGAGGAACTCGGGGAAGACCTCGTCCCACATGTTCTGCGTGTCGCGCAGGAAGGCCTCACACTCCGCGCGCAGCGCCGAGAGCGAGACGCCGCTCACCGCCTCCCACGTGGCGTTGTAGCTCGAGGCGACACCCAGCTTCGCGACCACGTCATGCTCGCGCTCCAAGCGCTCCTGACGCATCGGTGCGAGTTCGCTCATCACGAGCTTCGCGCGGGCGTCATCGAGCGCGTGACGCACCTTCACGTCGCGCGTATTGCCGAGCGTGATCGGCAGGCGTTGATACGGTTCCTCTGTGCCGTCGGCGAGTCGAATGACGGCGCTGTTCTCCCAGGCCATCTCCCGTTCATCGAGCGCGGCGAGCTCACGCCCCACCCGCGACTCGATCAACCAGTCGAGGAGCAGGCGCGACGAGCGCTGCGTGGCGGCATCGCCGGTCTCCCCGATCGCCTCGGCACTCCCTTTCCCTTCCGTGGCCTTGAACAACTCCAGCGTCTGCGCAAAGGCTTCGTCATCGAAGGCGCGCGCGTGCTTCGCGTAGATCGGCTGGATCGCGGGCTCCGCCTTCAAGCCCGCGTACGCCGCGTGATACTCTGTTGAGATCGCTTCGAGGAACGCTTCGCCGCGCGTACGCAGCATGTGCAGAGTCTGCTCCGTATCGCTCACAGGGACACTCCGCTCAACCGACGAGCTTCGAATCGGCCGTCGCGTGATCCTTGTCGAGATACGACGCCATCACCTCAATCACCTTGTCGGTGGAGACGCGAATCTGTCCCATATCGTCGCGGAAGCGAATGGTGACGTCGTTGTTGACGGTCGAGTCGCTGTCGATCGTGATGCCGAACGGCGTCCCCGCTTCGTCCTGCCGGCGATACCGCCGACCGATCGCGCCCGCTTCGTCGTAGAACACATTGAACTTCTTCCGTAGCTTGGCGGCCAATGCCTCGGCCATCTCCGGCTGTCCGTCCTTCTTGGTGAGCGGGAAGACGCCTGCCTTGATCGGCGCGAGCGCGGGATGAAACCCCATCACCGTGCGCCCTTCCGTCTCGCCCGGGACCAACTCCTCACGCAGCGCATTCACCATGATGGCGAGCGTCACGCGGTCCGCGCCCACTGAAGTCTCAATCACGTACGGCAGGTAGCGCTTGTTCGCCGCTTGATCGACGTACTCGAGCTTCTTGGTGCTGAACTCCTGGTGCTGCTTGAGGTCGAAGTCGGAGCGATTGTGCACGCCTTCGATCTCCTGGAAGCCCAACGAGCCACCGAAATCGAAGTTGATGTCGAAGGCGGCGCGTGCGTAGTGCGCGAGTTCCTTCTCCGTGTGCTGATGGAACTCGAGGCGATCACGATCGAGCCCGAGTCCGAGGTGCCAGTCGAGTCGCGCCTGCTTCCAGCGCTCGAAGTGCTCCATGTCCGTGCCCGGCTCGACGAAGAACTGCATCTCCATCTGCTCGAACTCACGGGTGCGGAAGGTGAAGTTCCCCGGCGTGATCTCGTTGCGGAAGGC
>CAYUMN010000102.1:0-11317 GCA_964445835.1 uncultured Gemmatimonas sp. | reverse complement strand
GGGCGGGAGGGACCTCCCCGAGGGCAACGGCGGGAGCCTTCAGTCGAATCGCCGCGGTCTTCTTTGCTGGGGCCTTCGTCGCCGCCGCCTTCTTCGCCGGGGCCTTCTTCTGCGCAGGGCTCACCGCGGTCTCCTCAGCCAGTCGAGCGGATCGACCGGGCCTCTTCCATTGGGACGAATCTCGAAGTGGAGGTGCGGCGGCATATCGGGATCGGCCTGTCCCACCGTGCCGAGCGCATCGCCTTTCTTCACTCGCTGCCCCTTCCGTACTCGAAACGCATCGAGCGACGCATACACCGAATACGCACCGCCACCATGCTGCAGAATGAGCATGTTCCCATACGTCCCCGCCGGCTCGGCGAACACGACCTCACCATCGGCCACCGCCTTCACGCTGGCCCCCATCGCGGCACCGATGCCGATGCCGTTCCAGGTGATCGAGGTGTTGTTCGCGCTCACGACGCGGCCGAACCGATACACAATGCTCCCGTCCACGGGCCAATCGAGGCGTCCGAGATCCGAGGTGGTCAGCGAACTCACGACTGCCGGCGCTCCCGTGCGTGCGCCGGAGGCGTCGGCGCGCCGACGCGACTCCTCAAGCGCCGCAATCACGTTGGAGAGCCGTTGCTCGTCTCGCACGACCTGCTGCAATCGCTGCTGCGCCTGACGGGTCTGCGATTCCACCTGCGCGAGCGAGCGGCCGCGCTGCAGCTCCAGACGCCGGAGCCGGGCCTCTTCATCGGCCTTCTCGCGCCGATTGCTCTCGACATCCGTCTGCAGCCGCACCAAGAGGAATCGCTGCGACGTCACCTGCTGATTGAGCGTCTGCACCCGCCCCAGCAGCGCGCGATCGCGCTTCGCCACAAGATGCAAATACTTGTAGCGCCCAACGAGCGCGCCGAACGACTCCGCCGAGAGCAAGGCCTCCAACGTGTAGAGCGGTCCGCGCTTGTAGATCTCGTTCACGCGGCGACGGAGCACCGCCCGCTTCACGGCGAGTTCATCCTGCGTCCGGACAAGCGAGGTGTTCACGGTGGTGACTTCTTCGAAGAGCGTGCCGAGTTGATCGTCGAGCGACCGCACCACGTTGGCCGTCGCGCGCGCCTGTCGCTCGAGATTCTGTCGTTCCGCGGTGATGTTGCGCGCGCTCGATTGCAGCTCGCGCATCCGACGCTCCAGCGTCGCGCGCTCGTTGCGCAGGCGCTCCAGATCGCGCTGCTCCGCGCGGATCCGCTCGGCCGCCCGCGCGGCCGACGGTGGCAACGTGTCGGGCCGCTGTTGCGAGCCGAGCGGCGGCCCAGCGGTGCCGAGCGCGAGCGCGCCCCAAGCGCAGGCGAGCGCGAACCGACGCATCACACCTTCCGCAGGTGGCGTCCGACGGCGACCGCACTGCCGAGCAGTCCGAGCAGGGCGCCGGCCAGCACGCCGAGCACGGCGAGCTCTGGATCGAACCACGTCACCTGCATCACCCAGCGGCCCGTCAACTCGGCGGCCACCCAAGTGAGCACGAGCGCGAGGATGCCGCCGAGGGTCCCCTTCATCACGCCTTCAATGAGAAAGGGCGCGCGAATGAACCCATCGGTCGCGCCGACGAGTCGCATGATCACGATCTCACGGCTGCGCGCGAGCACGGCCATGCGGATGGTCGAGCCAATGATGATCAGCGCGACAAGCGCGAAGGTCGCGCCGAGGGCGAGTCCCGCGCCGGTCGCGATGTTGCGGAGGCGGTGCAGGTTCTCGACCCACTCCTCACCGAATCGCACGTCATCGATAAAATCGTAGAGCTGGAGGCGCCGTGCGACATCGCGCACCGTTTCCGGGTCGCGGCGTCCTGGCTTGAGGCGCACCTCGATGCTCGCGGGCAGGATCCCCGCGTCAAAGACATCCTCGAATTCCTTGAGTTCACGGCGCGCCCGCTCGAGCGCTTGCGCTTCGGTCACGAGACGGACGCTGGCGATCTCGGGGAAGAGTGCCACATCGCCGACGGCGGCACTCGTTGCTTCCGGGGGCGTGCCCTCGGCTACGAAGGCGCGGATCTCGACACGGTCTTCAACTTGCTGGAGCGCGTTCCGCAGATTGAGCGCGACGAGTCCGAACAACCCGAAGGCGAAGAGCGAAAAGGCGATCGTCGTAATGGAGAGGGCGCTCAGCACCGGGGCGCGCTGAAACGCGCGGAGCGCCTCGCGGAAGGCGAGTCTCATAGCGTCGCCTCCTGCGATTCGGCGCCGGAGTCGTACACGAGGCGTCCCTTGTTGAGCTCGAGGGCGCGTAGCCCGGTATCCCGCACGAGGTCGAGGTCGTGCGTGGCCATGAGCACGGCCGTTCCGGAGGCATTGATCTCACGCAGCAGCTGGAAGATGCCGCGCGTGGCGCGTTCATCGAGATTGCCGGTCGGTTCGTCCGCCAGCAGCACGAGCGGATCGTTGACCAGTGCGCGCGCGATGGCGACGCGCTGCTGCTCACCACCGGAGAGTTCGTGCGGCAACGCCGTGCCCTTGGAGGTGAGCCCGACCTGCGTGAGCGCGCGGGCAACGCGTGGCGCAATGGCCGAGTGCGGCGTGCCGGTCACCTCGAGGGTGAACGCGATGTTCTGCTCCGCCGTGCGGTCCTCGAGCAAGCGGAAATCCTGAAAGACGACGCCGAGCCGACGGCGCAACCGCGGAATCTCGCGCGGCGTCATCGTCACGGAGCTCTTGCCGTCGACGCGCACTTCCCCCGAGCTCGGGCGCTCGTCGATGTACACGAGCTTGAGGATTGAGCTTTTGCCGGCGCCGCTCGGTCCCGTGAGGAAGGCGAACTCGCCGCGGCGCAGGTGGAACGTGACATCCTCAAGGGCGGGCCCGCCGCGCGTGTAGTGCTTGGAGACTTTGGTGAACCGGATCATCGGGTCACTTCAGGGCTTGCTCGAGGTCGGCGATCAGATCGTCGACATCTTCGAGGCCGACGCTGACGCGCAGAAAGCCATCGGGAATGCCGATCGCCGCGCGCTCCTCCGAGGTCATCTTCGAATGCGAGGTGTAGCGCGGTTCGCTCACCAGCGTGTCGACGCCGCCCAGACTCGGCGCGTGCGTGACGAGCTTGAGCTTGCGCAGGAACTTGTCCGCCGCCTTGCCGCCGCCCTTGAGTTCGAGGGCGAGCATCCCGCCAAAGCCGTCAAGCGTGACCTTGGCCACCGCGTGATCGGGGTGGGTGGGCAGCCCCGGGTAATGCACGCGCGCGATCTGCTTCTGACGCTCCGCCCACTGCGCAATGGTCATCGCCGTCTCGTTCGAACGCTGCACGCGCACGTCGAGCGTCTTGAGCCCGCGTTCGAGGAGCCAGAGCGCGAAGGGATCCGGGGTCTGTCCCCAGAGCATCTCCTTCTGCAGCACTTCCTCGATGTAGGGTTCCGAGCCGCTGACGACCCCGGCCAGCACGTCGTGATGCCCGTTGAGATACTTCGTGGCGGAATGAATCACGACATCCGCCCCCCACTCGATGGGCCGGTAGTTCACTGGGCTCGCGAAGGTCGAATCGACCAACAGGGCGACGCCGGAGTTGCGCGTCACCGACGCAATCGGTCGGATGTCGAGGACCCGGCAGGTCGGATTGACCGGCGACTCCACGAAGATCGCACGCGTTTCCTTGCGCACGTGCCGTCGCCAGACGCGCGCCTCCCAGGGATCGACGAACTGCACGTCGATCCCCATGCGCACGAACTCTTCGGTGAGCAGCCGATGCGTGCCGCCGTAGATGTACTGCGAGCACAGGAGATGATCGCCGGGGCGCAGGAGCGCCAGCAGCGCGCACGCGGTCGCGCCCATCCCGCTGGAGAGGACGAGCGACGACTCCGCCCCCTCGAGCATCGCGAGCCGCTTCTGCAGGCGCTCCGCATTGGGCGTGTTGCCGTAGCGCGTGTACTTGAGCCCGTCGGCCGTGCCCGGCATCTGAAAGTGATTCACGCTCTGGACGAGCGGCTCGACCACGGGAGCGCCGGGCACATGCGGGGCGCGGCCGCCATGGATGGCGATCGTCGCGAGCGCGGGGGAGGTCTTCGTCTTGGGGGGCATCGGATCAGGCGAGGTGGGTGGTGAGGACGGGGCGGTGTTCGATATCCATCTTCACCAGCTTCACGATCTCGGTGACGGTCAGGCCGCCGAGGTCGCGCACGACGATGCCGCCACGCGGCAACGTCTCGTCATACTCCACCGGCGCGAGCTCGTGCCGGCGCGGGCCGTAGACCCACACGAGTTCGCCATGGTCGATCAAGCGCATGACGGCGTCGTCGGGACGGATCCGCACCAACGGTCCACGGTCGGAGTCGGAGCGCGTGGTGGCGATGAACCCGACGATCTGCAACGGCAGGAAGGCGCGGCTCATGCCAGCGCCGCGCCTAATCGCAGGAACCGATCCGCATCGCGGCGCAGCAACCGACGCCGCGAGAGGCTCTCGAGCAACGCGCGACACGCCTCGTCCGGCACGCCCGTGTGCAGTGCCACCGTCTCGGGGATCACCGAGCCATGCGTCATGACGAGATCCCAGCAGGAGCGCTCCTCGCGCGTGACCGCGCCCACCAGCCGGGTCTCGCCGCCGAACTGCACCACGAGGGCAAGACCGTGCGTCTCGAGCACCGCCTCGATCGTCTCGAGATGATCATCCGAGATGCCATGAAACACGACGTACCCGTCGTGGTCCGGATGTTCGCGCGTGAGCGGCATGATGAGCTTCGCGACGAACTCGTCCGCGCAGGAGCGATCGAGCACCCCGATGTGCGAGAAGTCGAGGAACACGACCGTGCCATCGGCGAGGCCCGCGATCTGATGCTCGATCACGGTGCGTACGACCGCGCCCGTCTTCCGTGTGACGAGGTCGGAGTAGGCCCCCGTCTCGGCGCTCTGGAGCGCGGACCGCACGTCGATATGCGTCATCCCTCGGCCACCTTCTCGGGGATGATGATCTGCAACTGGGCGCCCGGGAACGGGCTGAGGTTCTCCTCGCGCGGAACGCCATTGTCCCACGAGGCGACCATGCTGATCCGCGCCGTACCGCTGCGAATCGAGAGGCGCCCGTCGTGCCGATGGGCGTAGCTCTTGATGCCTTTCAGGCCCTGCCCGCGCCCCGGCTCAGCGTGACGGCTGTGCCCTTGAGTGAGCGCGGCCTCGAGTGCATCCCCGTCACTCCAGCGGTCACCCGCGATCACGCGCGCGCGCGACGTCTCGAGCGAGGAGCGGAAGCCCTGGCCGGCATCCGTCACGGAGATCACCACGACCCACCGCCCAACGCGGAACTTGGTCCAGTTGTACGCCTGCACCGCGACCCATCCTCCGCGCCCGGCGTGCTCCACGACATTCTGGCACGCCTCAGAGAGCGACATCGCGAAGCCCATCGTGGCGCGCGTTTCCAAGTGCAACTTGGTCGTCAGGATGTGCGTGGCGCGATCCTTCACGCGCTCCACCACCGCGTGGACATCCTCGCTCTTCGCGATCGGCGTCACTTCCAGCACCGTGTCACTGTCCTGCTGCGTCCGCGGCTTGAGCACAGGGCCGCGCATCGTGAAGAGCTCCTCCGCGTAGTGAAAGAAGCGCGAGCGAGCCCAGTACGATTGTACCGTTTCGTCGGTCGGCGGCGCGAAGTCGGGCTTCTCCAGTCGGGTCTGCGCAAGGCAGAGCAGGCCGGTGAGCCCGGCGGGAGTCGCGAAGCGGCAGTGCCGCGCGTCGACCAGCAACTTGGCGTCGGGCGCGAGCGGCGCGAGCTGTTCGAGCACTAGCTCGAAGCCCGCTTCATCGAGGGACGCTGGCACGTTGATGACGGCGGTCACAGCGGGTGCAATTCTCCGCGAAGATGATGGGCGAGGCCGGTCGCCCCGCGATGATCCACGTTGCGCGCGGCCGCATCGCAGGCCACTCGCATCGAAGCCTCCAATGTATCACCCGCGACCGAGCGGGAGAACCACGTGGCGCCCCACACATCGCCGCATCCGGTGGGGTCGCCGGGGCCCGGTCCGCGGGTCGGCGACGCCGACACCAGCGCCGTGCGTAGCGGACGCCCCACCCCGGCATCCTCGAAATAGACGACTCCACGCTTCCCCAGGGTAACGAAGAGGGTCCGGACCCCCGCATTCAGCGCCGTCGCCGCGAGCGCCAGCGGATCGCTGGCGAGCATCGCGACCTCATCCTCATTCACCTGCAACACGTCGAAACAGGCGCACCACGCCCCGACCTCGGCCAACGGGCGCAGCGTGCGGAGCCCCGTGGGCTCGAGGCCGAGCGTCAGCGAATGCAGATCGCAATAGATCGGCCCCTTGAACTGCTGACGGATCAGCTGTGCCGTCACGAGATCGAGCTCGAACCCGCTGATCAGGTTGATGTACAGCGCATCGAGGTCGCGCAGCAGCGGCTGGAGGCCCGCCCAGGTCCACCCCGGGACGCCGCCGCTCAGCACCTCGCTCCGCCGTTCGTCCGAGTGATACCGCAACTCGACTCGGTTATTCCGCTGGGGGACTTCGATCGGGGCCGCGTCCGGCGCGATCCGACGCAGCGTCCGCAGATACGTCCGTGCCTCAGACGCGAGATCGCTTCCCACTTTCACGAGCGGCACCAACTCCCAGTCGGGCGGCAATGCGGCGTCTGCGGCCGAGAGGGCGTAGGTGATGCCCCCCCACTCCTCGACCGGGGCATCCCGCACGTCGCGGCCGTGAATCACATCCCACACGAAGGTGCCGATCACCCCGAGTCGCTTGCGGCGCTCGGCAGGACCGGCGCCGGCGGACTCAGCGCTCACATCAGGCCCTGGCGCTGGGCGAAGGTCGCAATCGCCCCGATCACCCCCGCGTTCGGCAGCACCCCAGGCACGATGCGGCAGGCATCGACTGCGGGTTTGAATGCCCGACGACGGACTTCGGCGCGCATCGGCTCGAACAGTGCGTCCCCCGCCTGGATCACGCCGCCGGCCAGCACCACGACTTCCGGATTGAACGCGTTCAGCAGATTGGCGACGCCAATCCCGAGAAAGCGCGCCGTGTCGCGCACCACGCCGATCGCCAGCTCGTCGCCATCTTTGGCCGCATCGTACACGTGGGCGGCCGTGAGCTTCGAGAGATCGCCGCCGACCAGCCGCGGCAGCGAACTCGGCTCCCCTCCGGCCAATGACTCCCGGGCCCGTTCGGCGATGGCCGAACCCGAGGCATAGGCCTCGAGGCATCCGTAGTTGCCGCATCCACAGCGGCGGCCGTTGGAATCGATCGTCATGTGCCCCAGTTCACCCGCCACGTCGCTGATGCCGTGGTAGAGCCGCCCGTCGAGAATCAGCCCACCGCCGATCCCCGTGCCGAGCGTCAGCCCCACCACATGCTTCGCCCCGCGTGCGGCACCGAGCCACCACTCGCCGAGGGTCGCGCAGTTGGCGTCGTTGTCGAGTGTGGCGGGGAGCCGGACGGCATCCTGCACCCGATCACGCAGCGGAAAATCGCGCCAGCCGAGGTTCGGTGTGAAGATCACCACGCCGGTTTCGCGGTCGAGCGGTCCTGGCGAGCCGATCCCGACGCCGACGCAATGCGTCCGCGGGGCGCCCAGCGTGCTCGTGGCCTCGGCGACGACCCGTTCGATCTGTTCGGCGATCCGTGCGACGACGGCATCTGCGCCGAGATCCGCGCGCGTGGGGACGCTGTACATCCCGAACTGGCGCGACCCATCGGCGGAGGTGGCGCCGACAACGAGATTGGTGCCGCCGAGGTCCACGCCGACGATGAAGCGGTCGGTGGCGGCGGTGGACTGGGTGGGGGCAGGCATGACCGGAAATCTACAACTCCGCGACCACTCCTTGCGTGGCCGTAGCGTGGGTCGCGACCTTTCTGCGCGATGCAGATCTCCGTGATGTTCAGCACGTACGAGCAGCCGCAGTGGCTGGAGCGGGTTCTCTGGGGCTTCGAGACCCAGACCTTCCGCGATTTTGAAGTGCTGGTGGCCGACGACGGGTCCGGCCCCGCGACCCAAGAGGTGATCGACCGGGTGCGGCGGGAGGTGACCTACCCCATCACCCATGTCCGTCAGCCTCACGAGGGCTTCGGCAAATGCCGCATCCTCAACAAGGCCATCGCGCAGGCGACGGGGGATTACTGTTTCTTCACCGATGGGGACTGCATTCCCCGGAACGATCTGCTTGCGGTGCATGCGGCCCATGCGAAGCCTGGCCATTTTATCTCTGGCGGTTATCTGAAGTTGCCGATGTCCACGAGTGAGGCGATCACGAAGAACGACATCCTGACCGGGCGCGCGACAGACTATGATTGGCTCCGCGCGAACGGGACCCCGTGGTCGCGGCGACTGGCGCGATTCCGCTGGGGGTCGCGCGCGGCGATGGCCCTGGATGCGTTGACCCCCACCGGGGCGACGTTCAACGGGCACAATTCGTCGGTGTGGATGGCGGATCTGCTCGCGGTGAACGGCTTTGATGAACGCCTGGAGTGGGGCGGCTTGGACCGCGAGATCGGCGAACGGCTGCAGAACGCAGGGATCCGTGGGCGGCAGTTCCGGCATCGGGCGTTGGTGGTGCATCTCGACCATCCGCGCGGGTACAAGAACGCCGCGGGCATCGCCGCGAATCGGGCGATCCGCGACGAAGTGGCAGCACAGCAGTTGACGCGCGCGGCGCGCGGGGTGGACCAGTACCTCCCGCGTTGAGTCCGCGCACGAACCCTTGAAGGGATGAGGTGCACGATGGAACGTCAGGTCAGGCGCAGGCTGGTGTGCTGGGTCAGCGGACTCGCGCTCGTGGCGGGCGCCGCCACCTCCGTTGAGGCGCAGCATCGTCCGATTCGGCTCGGCGAGACGATGGCGGGCTCGCTGACGACGCAGGATCCGAAGATCCAGTCGCGCGGCGCCTTCCATACGTACCGACTCGAAGCCAAGGCGGGCGATCGGTACATCATCACCATGAGTTCCGGTGATGTGGACTCGTATCTCTGGGTGGTGAAGACCACGGGCGGTCTCACCGAGATGATCGTCGAAGACGACGACAGTGGTGGCGACGCCAACGCCCGGTTGCGTTTCCGCGCCGCAGAGGCGGGCACGTATTACGTCGTGGCGCAGGCGCTCTCCGCCGAGGCGGTCGGCTCGTACGAACTCAAGGTGGAAGTCGCGCCGCCGGTGGCTCCGGTCGTGGCGGTCGCGCTCACGGCAGGGCAGGTACGCGAAGGCACGCTCAACGAGACCAGCCCGATTCTCGAAGAGGAAACGCCGGCCGTTCCGTACCAACTCTATACGTTCACCGGCCGCGGTGAGCGCGTGCGCGTGGCCGTGCGATCGGGGGCATTTGACTCGTATGTGAAGGTCACGAAGGTGACCGCGAGCGGCGAAGAGACCGTCGGCACCGATGATGACAGTGGCGGCGGCACGGACGCGATGCTGACCTTCTCGGCCAACGGCCAGTACCGCATCTACGCCCGTGCGCTCGCGTCGACGAGCACTGGTGCGTTCACCATCTCGCTCAATGCGTTGCCGACGGTAAAGATCACGTCGCGTCCGATCACGATCGGCCAGACCCTGTCCGGCACCATCAGTGCCGAAGATCCCGAGACCGACGCGGGCCAGCACTTTCATCAGTACACGATCACTGCGCAGCCCGGCGATCGACTCCGCGTTGTCCTGCGTTCGTCGCGGTTCGACGCGATGGTGACGTGGGGGCGTCTCGTTGGTAGCGCGCTCGAGAATGTCTCGACCGACGATGACGGCGCCGGTGGCACCGATTCGCAGCTCGACGTGATCGTGCCGCGCGAAGGGACGTATGTCGTGCGCGTGCACGCGCTCGGTATCCGTGAAGTGGGCGACTACACGCTGACGGTGGAACGTCAGCCCTGAGGGCTCGACCACGAACGGAGAAGCGCCCCGTCGCGATGGGCGACGGGGCGCTTCTGCATTCGTGATGGGATGCGTCTCTAGTCGACCTGGAGCACCGCAAGGAAGGCTTCCTGCGGGATCTCCACCGATCCCACCTGCTTCATACGCTTCTTGCCTTCCTTCTGCTTGTCGAGGAGCTTGCGCTTGCGGCTGATGTCACCGCCGTAGCACTTCGCGAGGACGTCCTTGCGCAGGGCCTTCACCGTGGAGCGCGCGATGACCTTCTGGCCGATCGTCGCTTGGATCGCGACTTCAAAGAGCTGCCGCGGAATGAGTTCCTTGAGCTTGTCCGCGATCTTGCGGCCCCAGTCGTACGCCTTGACTTCGTGCACGATCACGCTGAACGCGTCGATCGGGTCGCCGTTGATCAGCATATCCAATCGCACGAGGTCGCTGCGGCGATAGCCGAGCATTTCGTAGTCGAGTGAGGCATAGCCGCGCGAGATCGACTTGAGCTTATCGAAGAAGTCGAGAATGATCTCGCCGAGCGGGAACTCCCAGTCGATCTCGACGCGGGTCTGGTCGAGGAAGTGCATGCCCTTGTACTCACCGCGCCGATCCGTACCGAGCGTCATGATGGCGCCGATGTACTCGCTCGGCACCATGATGCGCGCCTTCACGTACGGCTCCTCGACGTAGTTGATCACGCCGGCCGGCGGCATGAGGGCCGGATTCTCGACGAGCACCTCTTCGCCGTCGGTCTTGAAGACGTGGTACTCCACGCTCGGCACCGTTGTCACGAGATCGAGATCGAACTCGCGCTCCAGCCGCTCCTGCACGATCTCCATGTGCAACAGGCCGAGGAATCCGCAGCGGAAGCCGAAGCCGAGTGCCGTGGAGGACTCGGGGAGGTAGTGCAGCGAGGCGTCATTGAGCTGCAGCTTCTCGAGCGCATCGCGCAGGTCCTCGTACTGTTGCGTGTCGGTCGGGTAGACGCCGGCGAACACAAAGGAGCGCACGGCCTGATACCCCGGCAGCGCCTCGGTCGCCTTGTTCTCGGCGTCGAAGATCGTATCGCCGGCCCGCGTCTCCTTCACCGACTTCACGCTCGCCAGCACATAGCCGACTTCGCCCGCGCTGAGCTGCTTGGCGGGAACCTGACGCAGCTGATTGTACCCGACTTCGGCGACTTCGTAGATGGAGTCGGACGCGCCGAAGGTGATCTTGGTTCCCTTCTGGATCAGGCCGTCCACGACGCGCACGCTCGGGATCGCCCCGCGATAGCGATCGTAATACGAGTCGTAGATCAGCGCGCGAAGCGGGGCATTGATGTCCCCCTTCGGCTGCGGGACCTTCTTCACCACTTCTTCGAGCAACTCGGGAATGCCGAGCCCTTCCTTGGCGCTCACGAGCAGAATGTCCTCGGGGGCGCACCCGAGGAGATCGACCACTTCCTGCCGCCGCTTCTCAGGCTCGGCGCCGGGGAGGTCGATCTTGTTGAGCAC
>CAYUMN010000101.1:0-11338 GCA_964445835.1 uncultured Gemmatimonas sp. | reverse complement strand
CGCGGATCGATCCGCGCGATGTTGCGCCGCCGGGCTATGCGCTGTGGAACCTCGGTACGGGTGGGACTGTGCTGGCGGGCGGGCGGGTGTTCATTGTGGATGTCGCGATGCGGAATGCCCTCGACACGCCGTTCCGGAGTTTTATGAGTCGGTACAAGGAGTTCGCCGATGGGCCGGGGCGGATGGTGGTGGTGCGGGTGACGACGGAGTTCTAGGGCGGAGCCTTCAGCGGCGACGGCAGGGGCACGGCATCCGGGGTCAACCATAGCGCCAAAGTCCCCCACGACGGCTCAGTAGATTCCGGAGCGCGAGGCGGGCCGAACCCCCGGCCCCCCTCGCGGATAGATTGAGAGCGTGCACGCGCCCCGCACTTCTCTCGCTCCGCCCTCGACATGTCCGTCGTTCAAGATCTGATCCACCTCCTCGAGCTCGAACCACTCGAGCACAACATCTACCGCGGCACCAACCGCGACGTCGGCACGGGCCGCGTCTTCGGCGGCCAGGTGTTCGCGCAGGCGCTCGTGGCCGCGCGGCGCACCGTCCCCGACTCGCGCGAAGCGCACTCCGTGCATGGCTACTTCCTCCGCGAGGGAGACACGCGCGCCCCGATCGTCTTCTTTGTCGACCGTCCGCGCGACGGGAAGAGCTTCACCTCGCGTCGCGTCACGGCCATCCAGCATGGCGAAGCGATCTTCCATCTCTCGGCATCCTTCCACTTAGTGGAGCCGGGGATGGACCATCAGATCGATATGCCCGAGGTGCCTCCGCCGGAGGACTGCCCCGAGGAACTCGACATCATCCGCGCCAACGCCGATCGGATCCCCGAGCCGCTGCGGGCGATCATCACGCAGGACCGCCCGCTCGATATCCGACTGATCACGCCGAGCGATCCCTTTCGGAAGCGCGAACCGATGCCGGCCACGGAAGTGAAGCGGCAACTCTGGTTCCGCATCCGTGAGCGGATTCCTGATGCCTTGATGATCCATCACGCGGTGCTCGCGTATGCGTCGGACTACGGCTTCCTGCCGACGGCGCTGATGCCGCATGGCGTCTCCTTCCGCGATCCGCGGTTGATCATTGCCTCGCTCGATCACACGATCTGGCTGCATCGCCCCTTCCGTGCGGACGAGTGGCTGCTGTACACAAGCGAGACCCCATCGGCCTTCGGGGCGCGTGGCTTCGTGCGTGGGCAGGTCTTCACGCAGGCCGGTGTACTGGTGGCGAGCGTCGCGCAGGAAGGATTGATCCGCTTGCGGGACGCGCGGTGACGCCGGAACTCGCACAGGGCATCGCCTTTTTCGTCGTCTTTCTCTTCTCGACGACGCTGCACGAGGCGGCACACGCGTGGGCCGCGCTCAAGGGCGGCGACGACACCGCGTATCTTGGCGGGCAGGTCTCGCTCGATCCCATTCCGCACATTCGGCGCGAGCCGTTCGGGATGTTGATCCTCCCGCTCATCACGTCGGTGACGATGGGCTGGCCCTTCGGCTACGCGAGTGCGCCGTACGACATGCGCTGGGCGCGGACACATCCCAGACGCGCGGCGTTGATGGCGCTCGCCGGACCGGGAGCGAATCTGCTGCTATTGGGTGTCGCGTTCATCGCGTTGCGCATCGGCGCCTCGATGGACCTCTTCGTGCCGCCGGAGCGCGCCACCTTCGGTGTGCTGACCGCCACCGAGGCGAGTGCGGCGTGGGACGCGGCCGGTCGGTTGTTGAGCATCGTGTTCTCGCTCAATCTCCTGCTCTTCGTGTTCAACCTGCTGCCGGTGCCGCCACTCGATGGAAGTGCGGCCATCACGCTCTTGATGTCGAAGAAGGTGACGCTCCGGTATCAGGAGTTGATCTGGGGCTCGCCGATGCTGGGCTTTCTCGGGATCTTTGTGGCGTGGCAGCTCTTTCCGGCGGTGTTCGGACCGGTGTTCACGGCGGCGATCTCGCTGATCTATCCGGGCGTGAGCTACACCTGATCTGTCACGCCACGCGGTCGCGGCGCGAACTTTTCCCAGAGCACCCAACTCACCAGCCACCCAAGTCCCGCGGCGAACACCGTATCGCTCAGAAAGTGCGCGCGCGCGAACACCCGCGTCACTCCGCACCCGGCAGCGAGCACATACCCCACCCAGCGCGCGCGCGGAAAGAGCCGCGCCAGCATCGCCGCGCCACCAAAGGCCACTGCCGTATGCGACGACGGGAACGCCAGCCCTGCCCCGCTCCACGTGCGCTCATCCCACGGCCGGAATCCGTACACGCCATCGTTCAGCGCCGGACGCTCTCGACGCACCACGATCTTCATGATCTCCGCCGCCGCCCCGGCGAGCATTGGACTCCAGAACAACAACCAGCCGCGCCGCCGCGCCGTCGCACGCGCGAAGTCATCACCACTCGTCGTGAGCCCGACCGCGAGCGCAAGCGCCACCCAGGTGCCCGCGAAGCCCATCACGCGCAACAAGCGGCCGAGGTCCGTGTTGTAGACGTCCGGTGCGTTGAGGTACGTATAGAACGTCGAGTCAGCAAGCATCGCCACCGCGGTCGCGGCGATCGTAACGGCCAGCGCGATCCACGCGCTGCGCCCGGTCGCAGTGCCGCTCATCGCCAGATCTCCGCAAAGGTCGAGAGGATGCGCTCTGTCATCCCCCACACGGTGTAATCACCCAACTGAAAGGCATCCACGCGCATCGAGAAGTCGCGCACCCGCACGGTGGTGTTCACGCGCGCCGTGGGATGAAACAACGCACCCACGCGGACCCAGCGATACGCCGCCACTTCATCGCTCGGGACGAGTGCCGGGACGTCGCGCACGACGCACACATAGGGCCGCACGATGATCGGCGGCAGCACCGGTGTGCGCGGACGCAGTTCGTCGAGCGCGCCGAGCACAACGCCATGCCGGCGCACATCCAGCCCGAGTTCTTCGATCGTCTCGCGCACGGCCGTCTCCTCGAGCGAGGCATCGACCAGTTCAACGCGTCCGCCCGGAAGCCCGATCTGCCCGCTCCACGGATCGCCCTCGCGCTGGGCGCGACGGATCAACAGGAGTTCGAGATCATCGCCACCTTCCGCGACCCGTAGCACGAGCGCGACCGCGGCTTCCTTGAACGGTTCATCGCGTTCCGCGAGCGCGGGCACGCGACCTTCCATCGCACGCTGAATGCGCGCGACCGCGGCGTCATGCGAAGGCATAGCGCGCCGCCGGAGTCAGATCAGTCCGCGACCGGGCCGCCGTGATCCATCCACGCCATCCAGCCTCCGGCCATCGAACGCACATTCGTGTAGCCCATGTTCTGCATCGCATCGGCGGCAAGGGCCGAGCGATTGCCGCGTGCGCAGTAGACCACAATCTCCGCGTCGCGCGGAGCGACCGCGGCAATCTCTGCCTCGATCACGCCGAGTGGCACGAGCTTCGACCCGGGGATGATCCCGAGGTTGGTCTCTTTGGGTTCGCGGCAATCGACGAGGATCGGGGCGCCGGGGGCGCCGAGCGTGGTGGCGACCTCGGCGACGCCCACCTCACGGATGCGCGTCTTGGCCTCGGCGATGAGTTCGGCTGGGGATTTTTCAGTCATAGTTCTCAATGTACCCTCCCCTCGGGATGGCGTGAAGCGACATCTTATACAGATGTCACTCACGCTCCAGGTCCTCCTCGCCCTCCTTGCCGGTCTTGGCCTTGGTCTGGGGATCGCGGGCTCTGACTCCGTCGCCGCGCAGACGACGCTCGCCATCTTGGGCCCCATCGGGACGCTGTTCATCAATGCCATTCGGATGACCGTGATCCCGCTCGTGGTGTCGTCGCTGATCGTCGGGGTGACGGCCGCGCCGGACCCCAGCGCGGTGGGCCGGATCGGGGCGAGGTCGTTGTTGATCTTCGTGGTGGTGTTGAGCTTGGCCTCGGGATTCGGCGTGCTGCTCGGCGTCCCCCTGCTCGCGGCCTTCCCGCTGGATCCTGCGGCTGTGGAGGCGTTGCGCGCGAGCGCGGCGAGTGCCGGCGAGACTGCGACGGCGGGTGCGGCGAGCGTGCCGACGCTCAGTAAGTGGATTGTGGACCTCGTGCCGGCGAATCCGATCAAGGCGGCGGCTGATGGGGCGATGCTCCCGCTGATTCTGTTCTCCGTGCTCTTTGCGGTGGCGTTGACGCGCGTGAGCGGCGAGCGGAAGCTCGCGGTGGTGAATGTGTTCGGGGGAATTCAGGACGCCTCGCTGATTCTCGTGCGGGCGATTCTCGTGATGGCGCCTGTTGGTGTGTTTGCGCTCGCCGTGCCACTCGCCGCCAAGATGGGCTTTGCGGCCGCTGGTGCGTTGGCCAGCTACATCGTGATCGTCAGCGGGATCTGCCTGCTGTTCATGGGATTCGTGCTGTATCCCGCGGCCGTACTGCTGGGCAAGATCTCATTGCGGGAGTTCGCTGCGGGCGCGCTCCCGGCGCAGGGGATCGCGTTCAGTTCGCGGTCGTCGCTCGCCGCTCTGCCGGCGATGTTGGAGAGCGTGAAGGAGACGCTCAAGTTGCCACCGGTGATCGGAGCGTTCTTCATTCCGCTCGCCGCGAGCATGTTCCGTGCGGGGGCTGGCATCGGGCAGACGGTCGGCGTGCTCTTTCTGGCGAAACTGTACGGAGTGGATCTCAGCACGGCGCAGTTGCTGACGATTGCCGTGACGAGTGTCATTACCTCGTTCAGTGTGCCTGGAGTTCCTGGGGGATCGATTCTGATCATGATTCCTGTGCTCATGGCCGCGGGCATTCCCATTGAAGGGATAGGTATCCTGCTGGGCGTCGACACGATTCCCGACATGTTTCGCACGACCACGAATGTGACTGGGCACATGGCGGCGTCCGTGATCCTGGCGCGGGGCGAGCGCGGCGCGTCCGCTTCCCGCGCGGCGCCGTCGGCTGCGGGACATGGGGGGCGCGATGCGTGAACACTGGGCCGCCCTACTCGCGGTGGCGATCTGGGTCGGTGCGATCATCCGTTTGGTGGTACGGTTCCTCGGCTCGAAGCGGCTCGATCAGTATCCCGCGACGAGCGCCAGAGATGCCCCGCTCGTGAGCGTCGTGATTCCCGCGCGCAACGAGGCGAAGAACATCGCGCGGTGCTTGGAGAGCGTGCTCGCCACGACGTATCCGACGGTGGAAGTGATCGTCGTGGACGATCACTCGACGGACGGTACGGGGGAGATCGCACGCGCGATCGCGCTCAGGGATGTCGAGAAGGGATCCGGCGTCTCGCGGGTGCGCGTGATCGACGCGCCTCCTCTTCCGGCCGGATGGTTCGGCAAGCAGTGGGCTTGTCACTCGGGTGCTGCGCTGGCCAATGGGACGTTGCTCTGTTTTGTGGACGCCGACACGACGCATGGCACGGAGTTGCTCGCGCGCAGCGTGAATGCGATGCGCCTGCGTGGCGCCGCGCTTTTCACGGTGGCCGGACACCAGGAGATGGGGTCGTTCTGGGAGAAGGTGATCCAGCCCTTCATGTTCGTCATTCTCCTTGGGCGCTATGGTGGCCTCGAGACGATGAGTCAGTCGACGGACCCCTACGCGAAGATCGCCAACGGACAGTTCATGTTGATCAGTCGTGCGGCGTATGACACAGCGGGTGGGCATGTCGCGGTGAAGGCGCACGTGGCCGAGGATCTGCGGATGGCGCAGCGCTTCACTGAGCTCGGACTTCCTTCGCATCTGGTGCTCGCACGTGACCAGATGACGACGCGTATGTACACCTCGCTCAGTGAGATTCGGCGAGGCTGGGGGAAGAATGTCTATGCGGGCGGGCGCGATGCCGTGCGGCTCAATGCCGTCACGCGGCGGCTGCTGCCGTGGGTATTTCCGCTCCTGCCTCTGCTGCCGTTGCTACCGCTGTTCGTCGCGGCGCTGGCCTGGCTCGGCGTCGCGGGAGAGGAGGCACTGATCTTCGGCGCGATCGGGAGCGCGGTGAACATGGTGTTCTGGATGGGGGCGTATCGGTATGCGCGTCTCAACCCTCTGTGGGGGTTGATGTATCCGGTGGCGGCGTTCGTGCTCGCGTTCATTTTCGGCGAAGCCGCGTGGCGCGGCAGCAGGGTGGAGTGGAAGGGACGCGATTACATCTCGGAGAGTGCGCAGTGAGTGGAGTGTCTGCAGGTGATCGCGTGCCGTTCGCTGTGCTGTTCGATCTCGATGGGACGTTGGTGGATTCGATCGGGCTCCTGGTGACGAGCATGGAGTTCGCCTTCGATGGTCGCACGCGGCGCCCGCCCGTGGATGAGTGGGTGGCGATGATCGGGACGCCGCTCGATGCGATGCTGTCCAACTGGGCAGATGGTCCCGAGGATGTGCAGGCGCTGCGGGCGCGGTATCGGGAGTTCCAGTTCGCGAATCATGATGCCATGACGCGCGCGTATCCCGGGAGCGTCGACGCGGTGCGCGCGTTGCACGCCGCGGGTCATCCGCTGGCCGTGGTGACGTCGAAGCTCGAGGTGGGGGCGCGGCGTTCGCTCAAGTATGTGGGGATCGAGGAGTGTTTTGCGGCGGTCGTTGGGATCGATCATACCGCGCGACACAAGCCTGAGCCCGATCCCGTGCTGCATGCGCTGTCGCTGCTCGGCGTGAGTGCTGCCCGCGCGGTGTTTATCGGCGATTCGACGCATGACATGCACGCGGGGCGTGCGGCGGGGGTGACCACCGCGGCCGCGTTGTGGGGGCCGTACGACCGAGCGCAGTTGGAGACGGCGTCGCCGAATCATTGGTTGGACGAGATGGAGCAGGTGGTCGGGCTGGTGGAGCGGTTGGCGCGGTGAGGTGGGCAGACGGGGTCCACAGAACCGACGTCCGCCCACTGGGCTCAGCGTGACGTTACGGCGCAGCCCACCAGACCAACGTCGCCCAGTGCACGTCCCAGTCCGCACCGGAGCCAGCCGGCGCCGGCCCGATATGTATCGCTCGCGCGTTCCAGAGCCCGTTGCCGCGAATCTCCACGGAGAAGTCTCCGTGAGCGTCCGTCACGAAGGGCACCTCGTGATCCGCGCGCTCCGAGTGCACCGCCGCCGCAACACTGACGTGGCCGCGCGCGTTCGCGAGCGGCGTGCCTTGAAATAGCATCCGCAGGCGCAGCGTATCACCGACGCGGGCGGCGGACGGATCCGACAATGGAACGAACTCGAGCGGATGCCCAGCGCGCCGCGAGAAGACGCGGGGGGCGGCCGTTCCTACCTCGAGGAGCGCCTTCGCGTACTTGGCATAGCGACGCGTGATGCTGTCCGTCGGCAGAAGCCCCTGCTGTTCGTAGCGCGCGAGCGCCTCCGGCGCGCCCTCGATAACGAGATATCGCCGAAAGCTCTCGGGAGATTCGCGCAAGGTTCGAGGACGCAGGGCGACAGCCACCAACGCTTGCCCCGGCTCCTCGGGACGGTGCGAAAGCTGGAGCGAGGTGCCACCGACCACGACGCCGGAGATCGGGCGCGCACCACTCGCCGTGATGATCTGAGCACTCGCGACGCGATCGGGAGTGACCGCGCTCAATGTCGTTGGGAACTCGCTGCTGGTCTGGCCGCGTACCCTGACCTCCGTGCCTAGCGCCGTCCGGAAAGACACAGGCACGAGCCAGAAGTCGTGCGAGAGCAACGGGGTCACGCCCACCAGCGCGAGCAGGAGCGCGACCACAAGCGTGGGCAGAATCGGAATCCTGAGCAGACGACGAGCCATCGGTGGACGATTCCTGAAAGAGGTGATTACAGCGCGGAAGACTTGCGGCGGCGGGAGAGCGCTCACGGCGCGATCACGGCGTGATCACGGCGCGGTCACGCGCACCGCGTTGGAGAGAATCGACGGGACGATCGCGACGCCGTTGAGCGTGGCGTTGGCGAAGCTGCCACTCAACAGCCCCGTACTCGTGATGATATCGAACGCATTGCCGGTGGTCGGAGTGAATCCGCCGAACAGGCCGACCGTGAGGGAGCCGCCCACGACGGCGGTGCTGCTCACGGTGAGGCGCCCGTACTGCGTGCCCGCGGTGAGCCCGCCAACGCTGGAGGTGATGGCCCCCGTGCTGAGGAGCGTACCGGTGAGCGTGAGCGTGCCAGCGGTGCCCGGGAAGAGTTGGAGGGCGCCCTGATTGTCGAGCGCCGCCGCAAGGATACGCGCGGCCGTGGGCGTGGTGCCGGTGGCGCGCAACTGCCCAGTGGACGCGTTCACCAGCGTACCGGACCCCACCGTCAGCTGCGTGGTCTGCCCCCCCGCTCCATTCACGAAGTCGAGCTCGATCAGACCGTTGTTGATGAACCCGTTGGCCACGGTGAGGAGGCCGTTGGACGCGAAGCCCTCGCCGGTGACGCGCAGGATCCCACTCGTCGTCGTGGTGAGCGCGCCGGTGATGGACGTTGCGCCGCGCGTGTCGAGCGTACCGGCCAGCGCCACCGGCACCGCGATGTTGGAGCCGCGCCACAGGCTGCTGGTCCCCGCCGCGAGCGTCACCGCACCGGCGCCGTTCAGGTTGGCGCTGGTGAGGTCGATCTGCAGGCCGCTGAGCGTGATGCCGGTCGTGACATTGAACGTGCCGCCGTTGGAGGTGATCGCCAAGAGCGACGGCACCATTCGGAAGACGGTGAGGGCGCCCGAGTTGGAGGCGTAGCTGCCTCCACCGGTGAACGTGCCGCCCGCGTTCAGGTTGACGGTACCGTTGCCGATAGTGGTCCACGTCCGTCCCGCCGGCAGGCCGAGGGCGCCCGTGTTCGTGAAGCTGTCCGAACCGCCGCCGAGGACCATGGTCAGGGCTCCCGTGCTGCCAACGGTGAGGCTCCCCGAGTTGCTACTGGACGACTGCATGACGAGCGAGGTCGTGGCGTTGAGCTCGATCGTCCCTTGGTTGATCAGCCCGCCCTGCAAAAATCGCGTCGCCGTGGGGATGGTCGCCGTCGAACGGATGACGCCGCCCGGGGCGTTCAGCAGCGTGCCGCTGTCCATCATGAGGCGCGCGTCCTGCCCGCCGGCTCCGTTCACGAAGTCGAGTTCGATGGTGCCGTTGTTGGTGAAGCCGAACGAGGACGTGAGGAACGCGCTTGAGGCGAAGCCCTCGCCCGTCACCTTGAGGAGCGCGGTGGAGGTCGTGGTGATGGCCCCTGAGATCGTGGTACTACCGCGCGCGTCGACCGTGCCGACGATCTGCACCGGCACCGCGATCGTGGAACTCCGCCAGAGGACGCTCTGCCCGACGCTCACCGTGATCGAGCCGCTGCCGTTGACGGTCGCCGCGCTGAGCGGGAGTGCCATGCCGGCGAGCCCCACGCCCGCACCGAGTGTGAGCGTGCCGCCATCGGCGCCGACGGTCGACAACACGGGCAGGACATCAAGGACGGTGGTCGCGCCGGTATTGGATCCGTAGCTGCCGCCCCCGTTCACGGTGGAGAGCGACCCCATGGTGAACGTGCCCACGCCGGTCGTCGTCCAACTGCGTCCGGTGGGGATGGTGAGCGCACCGGTATGCACGAGCGTTGGCGACCCGGCGCCGAATACCCAGAGCATCGTCCCGTTCGCGCCCAAGACGATGGAGCCGGCGTTGGTGCTGGCGTCGCGCGCGCTCACCGTGGTCACCGCATCGACGGTGACGCTGCCCTGATTGTCGAGCGCCGCCGCAAGGATACGCGCGGCCGTGGGCGTGGTGCCGGTGGCGCGCAACTGCCCAGTGGACGCGTTCACCAGCGTACCGGACCCCACCGTCAGCTGCGTGGTCTGCCCCCCCGCTCCATTCACGAAGTCGAGCTCGATCAGACCGTTGTTGATGAACCCGTTGGCCACGGTGAGGAGGCCGTTGGACGCGAAGCCCTCGCCAGTCACCCGCAAGATCGCGGACGAGGTGGTGGTGAGCGCCCCGCTCAGCGTCGTGCTGCCGCGCACGTCGAGCGTCCCCTCCAGCAGGAGCGGGACCGCGATGGTCGACGTGCGCCAGAGCGCGCTCCGCCCTGGTCCGAGAACCAGCGAGCCGAGCCCATTGACGGTCGAGGCATTGAGCGGGAAGTCGAGCGCGTTCACCGTCACGCCGCTCGCGATGGTGATGGTGCCGTTGGTCGCGCCGAAGCTCGCGAGGGTCGGGACCATCTGCAGCACGGTGGTCGCGGTGGTGGTGGTGGTGTAGCTGCCGCCGCCGCTGACGCTCGCCGCCGCACCGAACGTGAAGGTGCCCGCGCCCGTGGTCGTCCAGCTGCGCCCGGTGGGGATGGTCAGCGCCCCGGCGTGCGAGAAGCTCGCCCCGGCTCCGCTGAACGCCAAGGTCATGTCGCCGGTCGCGCCGAGCGTGATGCTGCCGCTGCTGACATTCGTGCCGCTCGCCGTCACCACCGTCTGGGCGCCGATCAGCATGGTTCCCTGATTGTCGAGCGAGGCGGAGAGCTGACGCTGCGCCGTCGGGATGTTGGCCGTCGCGCGGATGATCCCGCCGGCCGCATTCACGAGCGTGCCGCTCGTGACCTGCAGGCGCGTATTCTGACCTCCTGCTCCATTCACGAAGTCGAGATCAATCAGACCGTTGTTGATAAAACCGTTGGCCACGGTCAGAACACCGTTGGCCGAGAAGCCCTCGCCGGTCACACGCAGGATGCCCGTGGAATCCATGATGAGTGGTCCATTGAACGCGCTCGTGCCGCGCGCGTCGATCGTGCCGGCAATCCTGAGCGGCAACGCGGTGGTGACGTTGCGCCAGAGGGCCGTGCGCCCCGCGCTCATCACGATTGCGCCGCTGCCGGTGAGCCCCGCCGAGTTGAGCAGGATATCCATGCCGCTGAGCGTGACGCCGCTCGCCAAGTTCAGCGTGCCACCGTCCGACCCCACGGAACTCAGGGTCGGCACCATCTGCAGCAGGGTGATCGCTCCCCCGTTGGAGCTGTACGTGCCGCCACCGGTGACGGTGGAGCCAGTCGCGATCGTGAACGTGCCCGCGCCAGAGGTGACCCAGCTGCGCCCAGTCGGGATGGTGATAGCGCCGGTGTGCGAGAAGGTCGGGGTGGTGCCGCTGAAGATGACGCCGAGGCTCCCCGTCGCGCCGATGCTGATGGAGCCGGCGTTCGTGTTCGCCCCGGCGACCGTGAGGCTCGTGAGGGCCTCGGCGACGATCATGCCCTGGTTGTCGATGGTCGCTACGAGCTGTCGGCTTGCGGTGGGCGAGGTGGCGGTGGAGCGGATGGTCGCGCCCGACGCGTTCACCAGCGTGCCGTTCGTCACCTCGAGCCGCGTGGTCTGGCCGCCCGTCGTATTGAAGAAGTCGAGCTCGATGGTGCCGTTGTTGATGAAGCCGTTGGTGATAGTGAGCGCGCCGTTGGTGGAGAATCCTTCGCCGGTGACGCGCAGGATGCCGGTGGTGGTGGTGGTCAGCGCGCCGGAG
>CAYUMN010000100.1:0-11361 GCA_964445835.1 uncultured Gemmatimonas sp. | reverse complement strand
GTTGCGCTGTGCGTTGCGCTGTGCGTTGCGCTGGGCGTTGCGCTGTGCGTCGCGCTGTGCGTTGCGCTGGGCGTCACGCTGTGCGCCTCGCTGGGCGTTGCGGCCTGCTCCGCGGTGAACGCCGCAGCCTTGGCCGCCGTGCGATTCCACACACGGAGCCCGAAGGGGCCGCGGGCGAGATGGCGTGCCATAGGAGTGCCGATGGCGCCGAGGCCGAGGAAGGCGACAATCATTTTTAGGAGGGAGGCGGGAGGATGACGGAGGGAAGATGGCCTCGTTCGGACCCTCGGGGGTAGTCGGCAGTGGGCCGGCCCATGAGATTGCGTGCATGCGGCTCGAGCTGACTATTGATGGAATGCTGGCGGTGCATGCCAAGCACGCGGTCTTTCAGGCGTTGGCGGCCGTGGAGGGCATCACGCGCGCGGAGGTCGAGTTGGGACGCGCGGAGCTCGAGATGGATCGTGAGCCGGACGAGGCGCAACTGCGCGCGGCAATTGCGGCGGTGGGCTGCTCGGTGCGCGAGATCCGGCGATTGCCGAAGACGTTGCCGATACTGTAGCGCCACGCGGCCAGCGGAGTGGAGGGTCGTGAAGCAGAAACACAAAGGGCCCCGAGCGCGCCGTGCATGCGGCGACAAGCGGAGCCCTTCGTGTCTTCTGTACTTCGTGCAGACTCGCATGCTTGGCCATGCGATCCTGCGTGGCGCTGGGTTCACGACCGTCGGGCAGTGCCCTTCACCTCACTCCCCTTCGGTCGTGCCTTCGATCGTGCCTTCGATCCCAACGTGTTGTGCTACCCCACTGAGGCGGCAGAGGGCCGGCCAGTCCCCCACCAGCACCGACCTGCACCCCGCTGCCGCTCAGTGATCGGTCGTACATCCCTTCAGACACTCCGTACGCGGGGAGGGTTTACTGGGTTTCGGCCGTCCTCCGGATCCGTACCCATCCCGTTCTGCCACAACGGGATACCGTACGCCCAAGGGTCATCGAAAGCGCGGCCCACGTTGCTCGTCCCCGGATTCCGGCTGTCCCGCCGGCCCTGCTGCCACACGGGGAAGAGCACCGAGCCGAAGAGAATCAGATGCCACCCATGCCACCAATGCCACCCATGCCACCCATGCAACCAATGGGCCGTCGGGGTCGGCACACGCGGCATGAGCGCATGGGTACCGACCGACTCCCCGCCCGTTTAGTTTCGGGGAAGTTCTCCCGCGCCACATCGGTTCGCGCGCATTCGTTACGAAGCGGCATACAGCGGCGCGAACGGTCACGCGCGAACGGTCACGCCCGACCGGGGAGGTCCCCGTGAAGCCAGAACAGCGCGATTCTGAGCGGTCCGTCGCTGCCCTGGTGGCGCCGGACATCGTTGACCTGCTCGGGTCCGATCCGCAGGCTATCGCCGCGGAGACCGAAGAGCTGCATGCGGCCGACCTCGCCGATGTCGCGGAGCTGATTGACCGCGAGCTGGTGCCGCGACTGCTCGCCGCCCTTCCCGTGGCGCGTGCCTCCCAGGTCCTCGAGTATCTCGACGACGAACTCCGGAGCGCGGTGCTCGAGGCGATGGAGCCCGAGCAGGCCGCCGCCCTGATCACCGGAATGACGCCGGACGAGCGAGCCGACACGCTCGACGAGATGGACGAGGACGCGGCGGACGAGATCCTCGAGGCGATCCCCGAGCGGGAACGCGCCGAGACCGAGCGGCTCCTCCAGTACGAGCCGGACACCGCGGGCGGCCTGATGACGACCGAATTCGTCCAAGTGCCAGAGACGCAGACCGTCGAGGATGCGCTCGCCGCCATCCGCGCCATCGCACGCGGTCCTCGACGCGAGGCGATGAACACGATCTACGCCGTGGATGCGCATGGCGCGCTCACCGGGGTGATGTCGCTACGCGAACTGCTTGCCGCACCCGAGGGAGCGAAGATCGGCGAGGTCGCGTGGACGGAGATCGTCACCGTGCCCCCCGACGCGCACCGGCAGACTGTCGCGCAACTGACCTCCGACTACGACCTCGTCGCCGTCCCCGTCGTGGACGAAGCCCGCCGCGTACTCGGCGTCATCACGGTCGACGACATCATCGACGTCATTCAGGAAGAACAGACGGAGGACGCGCAGAAGTTCGGCGGCCTCAGCGCCCTTGAGGAGCCGTACCTGCAGATGGGCTTCGTGGACCTGCTGAAGAAGCGCGTCCCCTGGCTCCTCGTACTCTTTGTCGGGCAGATGTTCACCGCCGCGGCGATGGGGTTCTTTGAGGATTCTATCAGCGCCGCGACGGTGCTCGCGCTCTTCGTACCGCTCATCATCAGTTCGGGCGGCAACTCCGGCTCGCAGGCCACCTCGCTGATCATTCGGGCGATGGCACTACAAGAACTCGGCGCGCGCGACTGGGGCCGCGTCATGGCGCGCGAGGCGGGCATGGGTCTCGTGCTCGGCCTCGTGCTCGGGATCGTCGGCATCTTCCGCATCGTGCTCTGGCAGTGGATGGGGTTCTATCCCTTTGGCGCGCACTACATGCTGCTGGCGACGACCATCGGCGTAACAGTGCTCGGAGTCGTGCTCTTCGGCACACTCACCGGCGCGATGCTGCCCTTCATGCTCCGCCGCGTGGGCTTTGACCCCGCCAGTGCCTCGGCCCCGCTTGTCGCCACGCTCGTGGACGTGACCGGCGTCGTCCTCTACTTCTCGATGGCCCTGCTGCTGCTTCGCGGCACGCTGCTCTGATCTCCCAGTGATCACTCCCCGCCGAGCGGCGGCGTATATCGTGCTCGCCGCGAGCGCGTATGGCTCGCTGTCCATCGTGACGACCCTCGCCGACCGCGTTGGTGTCGCGATGCTCACGCTGATGGCCTGGCGCTACGCGATCGCCGCGCCGATCCTCGTGGGGATCGCTGGGCGGCGCGCCCTCTCCGTGGCGCCGATGCGAGTGCTCGCGTTGCTGGTGCTCGGAGGCGGAGGCCAAGCCGTCGTGACCTACTTCTCGCTGTCGGCGCTGCAGTGGTTGCCGGCCGCTTCGTTGGGATTTCTCTTCTATACATTCCCCGCGTGGGTCGCGATCTTCGCGGCCGTGAGCGGCAGTGAACGCCTCACACCGGTGCGCATCGGCGCGCTCGGCTTCGCGCTCTTTGGCATCACCCTGATGGTCGGTGCGCCTTGGGATCTCGCGCTGCCGTGGAGTGGCGTCTGGCGCGCGCTCGCGGCCGCCGTGGTGTACGCGCTCTACATCCCGCTGCTGCACCGCCTGCGTGGTCCGCTCGACCCCGCCACCGCGTCGACGTTCATCATCGGCGGGGCAGCGGCTATTTTTCTCGTCTTCGCGTGGCGCACCACTGGCCTCTTCACGAATATGACCCTGTACACCTGGGGACTCGCGCTCTTTCTCGCGGGGTACAGCACGGTCGTGTCGTTCCTCACCTTTCTGCGTGGCCTCGAAGTGCTGGGCCCGGTACGCTCGGCGATTCTCTCCACCACCGAGCCGCTGTTCACGGCGATTCTTGCATTGCTCGTGCTTTCGCAACCGCTGGGACTGCCGACCCTACTCGGCGGTGCGTGCATCCTTTGTGCCATCGTGATCCTTGAGCGGGCGAGCCCGCCGACGCCCGACGCGCCTTCCCCGATCTGATTGAACCCGAGAGTTCGCTGATGTCTGCCACTGCACGTCCGGAGCAGGCCGCCCAAGGCGCCGGCACGATCTACACGCTCGCGGCCGCCGCCGGGTTCGCGGCGGTCTCGATCTTCACCTCGATGGCGATCGCCGCGGGGCTTTCGCTCGCCACCGTACTCGCGTGGCGCTACACACTCGCGGCCATCGCGCTCGTGAGCTGGGTGGGGGCGCGGAACTATAAGCGCATCCGTCCGAACGAGATGCTGCGTTTGGTCGGGCTGGGCGGCTTCGGGCAGGCGCTCATGGTCTATGTGGCGCTGTCATCGCTCGCGTACATCCCGGCGGCGACGTTGGCCTTTCTCTTCTATACGTATCCCGCGTGGGTCGCGCTGGTGCAGGCAGCGCGCGGCGCTGAGAGGCTTGATGGCCGACGTGCGCTGGCACTCGCGCTGTCGTTCGCCGGCATCGGCGTGATGGTGGGAATGCCGGGCGCTGCGGCGCTCGACTGGCGTGGCATCGCCCTCGCGCTCGGTGCGGCGGCGATCTACGGGGCCTACATCCCGATGATGCGCTATCTCGCCAAGGATCACCCCGTGGCGCCGGTCTCGGCGTATACGAAGATCGGATCCGCGCTCGCCTTTCTCGTGCTCGCCGTGAGTGACAAGAGCTTCACGTATCGCTTCGACATGGACACGTGGTGGGTGCTGATCGCGCTCACGCTCTTCAGCACGGTGTTGCCGGGCGTGTTCTTCTTGATGGGGCTCGTGCGGCTCGGCCCCGTACGCACGGCGATCGTCTCGACGGTGGAGCCCTTTCTGACCGCGTTGCTCGGGGTGCTGGTGTTGTCGCAGACGTTGACGCTGCCGACGGTGCTTGGCGGGCTGTTGATCGTGGTCGCGGTGGTGATGCTGCAGTTTCGCCGGGATCGGGTGGCGTAGAGGCGACGCCACCGAGTGCCACGACGAGCCCCGCCTCCACGTCCGGATCGTAGCGCGCGCGGAGGATTCCCCGGAGGGTCGTCTTCGCGCGCGCCGAACTATACCGCCACCACCTCGCGGCGCGGCGGCGCAACACCCGGCGCAACAACCGGCTCTAGCCCCGGCGTGAAGTCATCCACGATCCCCCGCTCCACCCACGCCTGCTCCCCGCGCACCACCGACTGCGCCAGCTTGTACAGCGCCTCGTCATGCTTGCCATACAGCGCACGGAACGACGCCTCCACCCGCTCGCGCGCCTCACGGCAGAACACATCGGCGAGCTGCAGCGCCGCGGCGTTCCCCTGCTTGGCCAGCATCTGCGCCCGACTCAGCGTCGCGCTCATCGCGTAGAGCTCCGCCCCGATATCCACCGCGCGAAAGAGCACCATCTGCCGCTTCTCGAGCTTTGGCCCGAAGCGCAGCATCGCATGAAAGAGTGAACGCCCGAGCTTCTGCGTCGTGCGCGCCACGAACCGTACGTGGTGCGCATTGCGCCCGAACTCGGCGTAGTTGCCCAACGCCGGCATCCAGCGCGCGGGATACCAGCTGAGGTAGAACGGCGCCGCCTTGATGGCCGCGCTCACGCGCGTGGAGAATGAACTCTCCGGGGCGACAATCGGAAAGGCGATCGAGAAGTGCTGGTCCACCGCCTCGCGGGCGATGAACAGGCGCATGATCTCGCTGCTGCCCTCGAAGATCAAATTGATGCGACTGTCCCGCATCGCGCGCTCGACCGGCAACGGCATCTCGCCGCGCGCGCGCAGGGAATCGGCGGTCTCGTACCCGCGGCCGCCGCGAATCTGCAACGCGTCATCGACGGTGCGCCAGGCGAGCTCGGTGTTGAACATCTTGGCAATCGCCGCCTCCAGCCGGATGTCCGTCCCGCCGCGCTCATACAGCGCGGTGGAGAGATAGGCGACCGATTCCATCGCGAAGACGCTCGCGCTCATGCGCGCGATCTTCTGCGCGATCGCGTCGTGCTTCGCGATCGGCTGTCCCCACTGCACGCGCTCCCCGGCCCACTGGCGGACGCCGCGCAGCAGTCCCTTTGTGGCACCCGCCACCGACGCGGGAATGGTGAGTCGCCCGGTGTTGAGCGTGATGAGCGCGAGCTTGAGGCCCTTCCCCTCGCCCCACAGAATGTTCTCGGCGGGGACCTTCACGTTCTCGAACGCGAGCCAGCCGTTCTCGATCGCCTTGAGCCCCATGAAGTGGCACCGATGCTTGATCGTGATGCCCGGCGCCTTGGCATCGACGATGAACGCGGTGATCTGCTTCTTGCGAAGCGTGCCATTCACCATGCGGTCCGGCGTGCGCGCCATCACCACAAGGAGATCGGCGCGCGTGCCGTTCGTGGTCCAGAGCTTCTCGCCGTTGATCACCCAGTGCGTGCCGTCGTCGGTCGCGACGGCGGTCGTGGTCATGTTGGCGGGGTCCGAACCCGCGTTCACTTCTGTGAGCGCGAAGGCGGTGATGCCGCCCTTGGCGATCTGCGGAAAGAACTTCTGCTTCTGCGCCTCGGTGCCGAACAGCGTGAGCGGTTGCGGGACGCCAATGGACTGACTGGCCGACAGCAGGGCACTCAGCGAGCCGCACTTGGAGGTCACGAGCTCCATCGCCTTCACGTACGACATCTGCGAGAGGCCGAGTCCGCCGTACTGCTTGGGGATCTTCATGCCGAAGGCCCCCATCTCGCGGAGTTCCTGCACGTACTCCTCGGGGATGTCGCCGGTGCGATCGACCATATCGGCGTCGTATCGCTCGAGGAACTCCTTGAGCGTGGCAAGGAATGGCGCCGCGGCGGCGGCGGCCACAGGGTCATCGACCGGATGCGGATGCACGAGATCGAGCCGGAAACGGCCGAGGAAGAGCTCTTTGACGAAGCTCGGATGTGCCCACTCGGATTCGCGCGCGTCCTCGGCGACGTCGCGCGCCTCTTTTTCAGAGGCGAGGGCGTTGGTCTGATCGGCCATGGGGCCTCCTCAGGAATGTAGGTGCAGCAATGGCGGGTCGCATGGCTTCCCGCAGCGTGCTGGTATCTACCTCTTGGCAGCGTCCGCGACAACCGTGCGCTGAAAGAGCAGGCCCCCACCGATGATCGCGATCAGCGCAAAGGCGAACCACTGCACGGCGTAGGAGCGGTGCGGGCCCGCGTCGACAATGGGGGGCGGCAGGCGTTTGGGCACGGAGTCCGCGCGGGCCAGAGAATCGGAGGTCATGACGATCTGCACCGGCGCGATCGGGACGCCGAGGCGCGTGCGGAGGGCGGCGAGATTCAGCGAGCGCAGCGCTGCCTTGGGGTCGGCCGGTGCCACGAGGCCCTCGGCGACCAGCGGCACCAGATAACCGGTGAGGCTCACGGATTCGGCCTCGTGCCATCGGGTGAGGTCGGCCGAGGCGGCGTCGGGGGAGTAGACCCAGCCGCGGGTGACGATCACGAGGGTGTCGTTCCCGTCGCGTTGGAGCGGGGTGATGAGGTGCACGCCAGGGGAGCCCTCGCTGGCGCGCCCCGCTTGGACTTGCTCGAGATCGTAGCGGAACCGCCCGGTGACGGTGACGCGGGTCCAACGGGCCTTGGTGGTGTCGGCGGCGAGATCCCCGAGTGGGACTGGGGGGGCGACGAGTCGGGCATCGAGCCCGGAATTGAGGGCCGCGCGCTGGTCGTGACGCGCGAGCTGCCAGACGCCGAGCCGCACGAAGAGCGCGGCGCAGGCGAGGGGGATGGCGAGGGAGAGGAGGGTACGGACGCGCATCACGGGGGAGCGAGAGACTGGCGGGACTGGCGGCGGCCGAGACCGCGGAGGTGGGGCAAATCGCCGCTTTTGAGCCGGCAGATAAAGCTAAGCGCCCGTGGGGCACGGAAATGGACTTTCGCGGGGACGTCGCTGAGGTCGGACAGGGCCCCGCACACACACGTCAGAGCATTGCTGCGGTCTTGTCTCGGCTCGGGTGCCGATTCAGTGAGCACGATCACAATATTTCGTGAGTCTCTGCCCTATTGAGAGGGGCCCGAGAATCGTAACTTGGTGAGCCTTCCCTACCAGGAAAAAACAGAGTGATTTCTTCGGCCCAGCGTCGCCTTCTCCTTCTCACGGCGACCTTCGCCCTGTCCCTTCTCTCGTGCGGCCGTGAAGTCACGGGTCCGGAGAATGGAATCAACTACGGACGCGCGCGATTCGGCGCCGTCTCGCTCGATCCACAGATGCCCTCGCTCCTCGCGTCGCTCGAGGGCGCGGGCAGTGTGGTGCCCTTCGAGCGCGTGCGCGTGGTACTGCGACGCCTGGACGGCACGATCTCCGTGGACACCGTGGTGGATTTCCCGGTCGGAGCGGACAGCATCGCGCTCTCGTTGCTGGTGCCGCTGCCACTCGATACGCCCGCGGAAGGCCTCGCGCTCTCGCTGACGATGGCGTACATGAACGCCGCCGGCGACACTGTCTTCCGCGGCGGACCGGTGGGCGTGATCGCCCCGCCACTCGGGTCGAGCGCCGCGCAACAGCCGATCACGATCCCGGTTGTGTATGACGGCGTCGGCAAGAATGCCGCCCGCGTGGCGATCTCACCGAAGACCGCCACGCGGGTCTCTGGCACCAGCACGACGTTCACCGCGACCGCATTCGATGGGCAGAACGCGCCGATCGCGAACACGCCGCTCGTCTACTTCACGCTCGACTCGTCGCGCGCATCGGTTCCCAATGCGGCGACGGGCCAGGTCACCTGGCTGGCGAGTCGCGGCACGGCGCGCATTGTCGCGGCGCTGCCGAACGGCCTCCGCGCCGACACGGCCTTCGTGACGATCGCACTCCCGGCCTCGCAACTCGTGGTGCAGAGCGGAAACACCCAGAGCGGCAGCGTGGGGAGCGCGCTCACGGCGCCAGTGGTCCTTCGCACGCTCGCCAGCGACAACGTCCCCGTTGCCGGCGTGATTGTGAACTTCGCCGTGGCCACGGGTGGCGGTTCGCTCTCCGCGCTCGTGGACACCTCCGATGTGAATGGTGAAGTCTCCGCCAACTGGACGCTCGGGGCGGCCATCGGCGCGCAGTCGCTTTCCGTCACGTCGCTCGGCCTGACCGGCTCGCCGGCCACCGTGAGCGCCACCGCGACGGCGGGCACACCGACGCAGGTGCGCTTCACGCAGGTCCCAACGGCTGCCGTCGCCGGAGCGGTGCTCGCCCCCGCGGTCACCGCGGCAGTGCGCGATGCGGCTGGGAATCTCGTGACCACCTTCACCGGTCCAGTCACCGTGACCTTGCCCAGTGAGAGCACTGGCCCGATCACGGGGACGACGACCGCGAACGCTGTTGCGGGCGTGGCCACCTTCGCCAATCTCTCGCTCAACGTGGTGGGGAGCTACCAGCTCATCGTCACGCAGGGCACGCTCTCGCCGGATACCTCGGCCGTCATCACGGTCACGCCAGGAGCAGGGGCGCAGCTTGAGTTCGTGAGCCAGCCCGTTGGCGCCGTGGCCGGTATCGCCTTCGCGCCTCCGGTCACCGTGATCGCGAAGGACACACAGGGCAACAACGCGACCGGCTTCACGGGAACAGTCACGCTCGCCCTGCTCAATGCAAGCGGTGCCACGCTCGGCGGTTCGATTTCCGTTGCGGCCATCAATGGCCTCGCGACGTTCAGCAGCTTGACGGCCGACAGGGTCGGCGCGAGCTACACGCTCAGCGCGACTTCCGGTGCACTCGTGCCGGATACCTCGGCCATATTCGGCATCTCCGCTGCCGTGCCGGCCAACATCGTGCTGATCGCTGGCGGCGCACAGAGCGGCCCTGCGGGTCAGGCGTTGGCGGGTGGAATCGTGATGGAAGTGCGCGATGCGTTCGGCAACATCACGCCGGGTGTGACGGTGAACTTCGTCAGTCAGCTTGGCGGCGGCTCGCCGGCGTCACCGACCGTCGTGACCGATGTCCTTGGGCGCGCCGCGACGACCTGGGTCCTCGGCCCGCTCGTCGGTACGCAGACGTTGCGTGCGTTGCTGCCTGGCTTCAGTGCAACGCTCGACATCGACGCGACGGCCACCGTCGGGACTCCGACGCAGTTGGTGTTCGTCGCCGTCCCGACCGCTCCGCAGGTCGCGGGACAGCCGTTCAACCCGACGGTGGTCGTGCAGGTGCGCGACGCGAGCGGCAATGTTGTCACGAATTACAGCGAGCCTGTGGCAATCGGGTACGGGAACAACCCGGCCGGGGCCCCACTCCTCGGCACGTTGCTCGTGAATGCCGTGAACGGCGTCGCGACCTTCCCGGGGCTGTCGATCGAGCTGGCCGAAGTGGGCTACACGCTGCAGGCGGCGTCCGGCACGCTCCCCCTTCGGACGAGCACCGCCTTTGATGTGGTCGCGACCACCGCCTCGGTGATCGTGCCGGTGGCCGGTGATGCGCAGTCGGCTCTCGCGGGCGCGCTCCTCACCGATTCGATCACCGTCCGCGTGGCCGACCAGTTCGGCAACAAGGTCGCCGGCGTGTCCGTGGTGTTCTCGGTCGGCGTCGGCGCGGGCAACATCGCGCCGAGCCCGGTGACAACAGACGTGCAAGGCGAAGCGCGCACCGCATGGACGCTTGGCTCGGCCGCGGGGGTGCAGAGCATCATCGCCACCATCCCGGGGGGCGCGAATGTCACCTTGACCGCACTGGCCACGGCCGGTGCGGGCGCGTCGCTCACCGTGGTGAGCGGTGGCGCGCAGACCGGGGCGGTCGGAACGGCGCTGACGAATCCGATTGTGTTCCGCGTGGCCGACGTCTTCGGGAATCCTGTCTCCGGCGCTGTCGTCACGTGGAGCGTTCCGCTGGGCTCTGGGAGCACGAGTGCCCCCACCTCGTTCACGAATGCCGCGGGTGAGGCGAGCGTGACGTGGACGCTCGGCGACCTCGTTGGTGTGATGACGCTCGGCGGCGTGATCGATGGCAGCATCCAGGCGGCCATCTCGGCGACCGCTGCTGCTGGCGCTGCGACCAACTTCACGATCGTCTCGGGCGCCAACCAGACGGGCGCCGCTGGCAGCGCCTTCACGGACACGCTCCGTGTGCGCTTGACCGATACGTTCGGGAATCCGATTGCTGGCGCGACCATCAACTGGACGGCGCTTGCCGGTGCGACCTCGCTCGCGTCGGCAACGGCGCTCACGGACGCGAACGGCGTGGCCTTCAACACCGGCGTGTTCGGCGCGACGGTCGGCGCGACCAACGCCGCGTCGGTCACGGCGTCTGGCATCGGGAGTCCGTTGTTCTTCGCCGTCACAATCACCACGGGCGCCGCGCAGACCTTTGAGTTCACCTCCAGCCCCGCGACCGGGATCGCCGGTGGCGCGATCGCCGGCGTCGTGATCGCGGCGCGCGACGCGTTCAACAACGCGGGCGCGGCATTCGACTCCGTCACGATCGTGGTGGACTCGGGCCCGGCGGGCGCGGTGCTCTCCGGGACGACCACGCGGGCCGCGGTGACGGGTGCGGCAAGCTTCAGTGACCTGAGGCTCAACCTCGCGGGCACGTACCGCATCCGCGCGCAGCGTGGCGGCATCACGTCGGCGGTGTCGAGCAGCTTCGTGATCGCCGCGGGCGCGGCGACCACGCTGTCGCTCGACAGTGGCGACAGCCAGAGCACGCCAGCAGGGAGTGCCTTTGCCCTGCCGTTGCGTGTGCGCGTGACCGATGCCTCCGGTAACACCGTCGCCGGTGCGCAGGTGTCGTGGAGCGGCATCGCGGTCTCGGTCGCGCCGGCTATCACGCTCAGCGACGCCAACGGCATCGCCGAGGTCATTGCCACGGCGGATGTCGCG
>CAYUMN010000099.1:0-11380 GCA_964445835.1 uncultured Gemmatimonas sp. | reverse complement strand
GCCTCCATGCCGACGTGAAGCCCGAGATCAAGGTCTGGGTCATCAAGGGCTGATCGCCCCTGGTGCAAATTGGAGAGGGGCGGCGCCGCGAGGTGTCGCCCCTTTTGTCGCTCCGCGGACTTCCTGCACCACCCTTGCCCCACTCTCCCCCAGCGGGAACCTTTCGGCACACAGAGGGTTCGCTCCTCATACTTCCCGAGTGCCCCCCGGAATGGCCGCCCCCGCCCGAGAAACGATGTCCACCGCCCGACGTGCCGCGCAGATCCTCCTCGACAGCAAGGCCAGCGACGTCGTGCTGCTCGACCTCCGGCCCGTGTCGGACATGACCGATTTCTTCATCGTCGCGAGTGGGACGTCGGACACGCATGTGCGTGCGTCCGCCGGTCACGTGATGCAGACCCTCAAGCGGGAGGGGATCGCGGTGCACTCCATCGAAGGCATGGAACAGGGTCGCTGGGTCCTGCTCGACTACGTCGATTTCGTCGTCCATGTGTTCCATCCGACGCTCCGTTCGTTCTATCAGCTTGAGCGGCTCTGGGGCGATGCCCCCGCAGTCGCCGTCACCGCGTAAGGCTCCCATGCGTCGTCTCGCACTCCTCGCGCTGGCTCATGCGCTGACTCTCGCCGTCGCCTCCCCGCTCGCCGCACCCCTCGCGGCCCAAGGCGGATACTTCGGCCAGAACCACGTCCAGTTCCGCACGTTCCGGTGGCAGGTGCTCAAGACCGAGCACTTCGATGTCCACTACTATCCCGAGCTCGAGGACGTCGCGCGTCTCACGGGGCAGATGGCGGAGCGTTCCTACGCGCGCCTTCGGGTCGTGTTCAATCACGAGTTTCGTGAGCGCAAGCCGATTCTCATCTACGGATCGCGCAACGAATTCGCGCAGAACAACGTCATTGGCGATCCCGGCGAAGGCACCGGCGGCGTCACCGACGCGCTCCGGCAGCGCAACATGTTCTTCTTCTCCGGAGACATGAAGCAAGCCGAGCACGTGCTCGCCCACGAAATGGTGCACGTCTTCCAGTTCGACATCTTCGCGAAGGGAAGCGCGGGCGGTGGCCTGCAGCAACTCGCGCAGGTGGGCCCGCCCCTCTGGTTCATGGAAGGAATGGCCGAGTACCTGTCGATCGGTCCGGAGCACAACTACACCGACGCGATCATGCGCGATGCGGCCCTCAACGGCAACATCCCCAGCATCGAAGGAATGACGCGTCGCCCCGATCTCTACTTCCCGTATCGCTTCGGGGAATCGTTCTGGGCGTACATCGCGCAACGCTGGGGCGATGAGGTCATCGGCGAGATCATGAACGCCGCGCCCTCGCTCGGCATCGACCGCTCGTTCCGTCGCTACACGGGCGTCGACCTCGAGGAGCTCGGAGAGGAATGGAAGGAACGCGTGCAGGAGCGCTATCTCCCGCAGGTGCCCACCCTCGAGCGTCCGCGCCGCACGGCGACCGCGCTGCTCAACCCGCGCCGCACGGGCGGCCTCGTACCGGTGTATGTGGCGCCCGCCCTCTCGCCTGACGGCCGGACGATCGCCTTCATCTCGCTGGGCAGCCTCCTCCGCGGGGAAGTCTTCTTCGACCTCTACCTCGCCGACGCGAATACCGGCAAGCGCACCGCGCGCATCACGAAGAGCACGCTCGACGCGGACTTCGAGGAACTGCGCTGGGGCTACTCACAAGGGTCGTTCTCTCCCGATGGCCGCCTCTTCGCGTTCACCGCGCAGCGGCAGGGCAAGGATGTCTTCTACATCCATGACGTTCGTCGCAATCGCACGGTCCGCCGGCTCGACACCCCGCTCACCCAAATGCTCTCGCCGTCGTGGTCACCCGACGGACGCAAGCTCGTCTTCTCGGGCATCAGCGGAGGCTCGAGCGATCTCTACACCATCGATGTCGACGGCAGGAACCTGCAGCGCCTGACCACCGACGTGTTTGGCGACCTGCAGCCGCAGTGGTCGCCTGATGGTCGCTACGTCGCCTTCGCGAGTGAGCGGGGAGCGCATTCCGACCTCGCGACGCTCAAGTGGGGCGACTGGCAGATCAGCGTCTACGACTTTGAGACCGGGACGTCCGAGGTCCTCCCGAATCAGGCGGGGAAGAATCTCAACCCGATGTGGGCCCCCGACGGCGGCTCGCTCGCCTTCGTCTCGGATCGCACGGGCATCCCGCAGCTCTTCCTCTACGACATCGGCGAGCAGCAGCATTATCAGCTGACGAAGTACGTCGGCGGCGTGTTCTCGGTCACCGAGCACAGCCCGGCCATCACGTGGGCACGTGGCGCGGACAAGCTCGCCTTCACGTACCACGACAACGGCGAGTTCGCGATCTGGAGCATCAGCGATCCGCGGGCACTCAAGAAGGAGCCCTTCGCCTCTGCCGCGGCACCGACGGTCATCGCGGCGGCGACCTCCGCCGTCACCGGTGACACCGCGAAGTCCCGCCGCGACGCAGCCATCGCGAACATCGCCGCGATCGCGCGTGCGCAGACCGACGAAGCGGCGCGGCTTCGCGCGCCCACGCCGACGCGACGTCGTGGCGTCTACCTCGGGACCGAGGGCTGGCGGCAAGGGAGCACCCTCCCCCTCTCGTCCGGTCGTGCCGTCTCGGTCGCGGCGCTGCTCGACAGTGCGCAACTCGCCCTTCCGGATGCGAACAGCTTCTCGAGTAGTCGCTACAAGGGCCAGCTGACGCCGGAATACGTCAGCACGCCGCAGATCGGCTACGCGCAGGACAACTTCGGCCGCGGCGTGTACGGCGGCACGGCGATCGTGCTCTCCGACATGGTCGGCAATCGTCGCCTGACCCTCGCGGGGGGCGTCAACGGACGCCTCAGCGAAGCCCAGGTCTTCATCATGTACAACCAGCTCGGCGGTCGTCAGCAGTGGGGCGCCGGGGTGCAGCAGTTCCCCTTCTTCTTTCTGAGCGGGTTTCAACAGTCGCAGCAGGGCAACATCGTCGTGCAGAATCAGGAGCTCTCGCGCTTCATCCAGCGCAGTGCTATGGCAACGGCGAGCTATCCGCTCAATCGCTTCACGCGTGTGGAGTACGGCGCAACGCTCAACAACATCGACCGGGCCCTGCTCTACGTCTCGCAGGCCTTCGACCTCTCGAGCGGCTTCGGCTCGGGATTCTTCGTTGACTCGATCATCAATTTGGCGTCGTTGAACTACGCCTCGCCCTTCGTCGCGCTCGTCTCTGACAATGCGCTCATGGGCCCGACCGGCGGCATCTACGGCCGCCGATATCGCCTGCAGGCCGAATACACGCGCGGCACGGTGAAGTGGATGAACTACGCGGCCGACGTGCGGCGCTACGACGCGTTGATCTTCAGCTATCTCACCCTCGCGACGCGCTTCGCCGCGAACATCTCGGTGGGGCCGGATGAGCGGGAGTTCCCGAAGTACATCGGGCGCCCCGACTTCTTCCGCGGCTACGACCGCGAGACGTTCTCCGGTGCCGATTGCGGCGTCTCGAATGCCGACCCCACGCAGTGCTCAGCGACGCAGTTGCTCGGCAGTCGCGTGGCCTACGCGAACGTCGAACTCCGCTTCCCGCTCGTCCGGCGAGTGGATCTCGGATTTCTGCCGATCTCCCTCCCCCCCGTGGACGGCCTCTTCTTCTACGACATGGGCGTCGCCTGGTCGCGCGGGCAGACCCTGAATCTCTCGCGGCCGAGCAACTACGACTTCACCACCGACCGCTATCCACTGCGCAGCTACGGCTTCGGCGTCCGACTCAACCTCTTCAACATCGCGCTCGTCCGCTGGGACTACTCAATCCCGCTCGACTCGCAGAACCGAAAGGGCTACTGGTTCTGGACACTCGGGCAGTCGTTCTAGCTCGCTCGCTCCACTAACTTTCGCGGATGCTCCGAGTCCGCGCGTTCCTCCTGATGACGGTCGTCCTCGCCGCCGTAGCCTGCGGGGACGACCGTCTCTCGTCTGGAGCGGCGCCGAACGGGATCGGCCCGGATGCGGTGCTGATTCGCGTTCCAGGTGAAGGGGGGCTCGCGCGCGCCTACCGCGTCGGCAGCGACAGCACGTTGTGGACCTCTCGGGTCGCGGCGCCCGCTCTGAAGGCCGCGCTGGGCTTCGACGAGTACCTCGGCCTGCTGATGGCGCAGGATCTCGAGGGCCGCATCGTGGCGATCGATCTTCGGCTCGGCGGCGTCCAGCAACTCGGCGACGCACAGCTCCGCGGCGGCTTGGTCTCGGAGGGGGCGGCGGTCTTCGGGCTCGACTCCGCCGGGCGCATCCTGCGCCTGACGCCGGCCGCCACCTGGAATTGGCCATCGCCACGCGGAGAGAATCTCCTCGTTCCGAACGCCGATGGCGCGCTCCTCGTGCTCACGTCGTCCGATCTTGAGACGCAGGTGCGGCGGCTGATTCCCCCCGAGCAGGGGACGCTCGACTCCGCCGCCGTGCCGCGCGTGCGTCTGGCGGCGCGCACCCTCGCCGGTGACCGCCTCTGGCTCGCCACCGACGATGGCCTGCTGGCGCTCCGCACCCGAGATCTCGCGCAGATGCTGCGCCTCTCCATTGGCGACTCGTTGGTAGCGATGGCGCCGACGCCGAGCGGTGACCGCATCTTCCTCGCGACGGACGACGACGAACTGCGCATCATCGATCGCTATGCCGAGGCCCAACGCGGCACGATCGATCTCCCCTCGCCGGCGACGGCGCTACGCATGGATCCCGACGGCCACTACTTGCTGGCGCGCGCGCGCCGCGGCGACTCCGTGTACGTCATCTCCATTGGCACCAACCGCGTCGTGAACACGATCGCGGCGCCGTGGCGGGACGACCTTCCGCTCGTGACACCAGATGGTCGCGTGCTGGTGGCCACGGGCGCAGACGTCCGGTTGGTGGACGCGGAGACGGGGCGCGAGCGCCTGCGGTATCGCGGCGGCGCGGCGGACCTCTGGGCCCTCGTGCGCTGGAATGGGTTCCGGCCGCGCGCGGCGGGACTCGACCGCCCGGTGGAGTTCGAGGAGTATTCGGGCGACTCCGCCAGTGCCGACGCGGCGGTCGCCGCGCTGATCGCCTCCCGCTACGGCGACCTCTCGGGCGTCGGCCGCGCCGAACCGATGCAGCCCGACCCGCAGGGCACGTCGAGCCAGGTGGAGCAGGCCATCAAGATCGACGCGAGTGAGCGCAGTATGTGGACCGTGTCGTTCGCGACGTTGCTCACCGAGGACCGCGCGCGCACGATGGCCGACAGCATCAGCGTCGACGGCCGGAAGGCGCGCGTGGTACCGGGCAATCGCGATGGCGTGCCGGTGTGGCGCGTGCTGCTCGGTCCCTTCGATTCGCGTCCGGCCGCCGAGCGCGCGGGGATGGCGTCGCAACTCTCGTACTGGGTGTTCGAGGGCATGCCGTGACGGACGAGCCGCTCCCGCCTGCGGTCTGGGCGGATGAAGGCGCACGGATCGCGTGGGCACTGCAGGATGTGGCGGCGGCAATCGTGACGGGTCGAGATCCCGAGGCGATCGCCGCCGTCGCGTTGGGGATCGCCCGGGCGCACGCCCCGGGCCGCCGCGTCGCGGTGGCGGACCTTATTGGCGGTGTGGCACTCCTCACGCCGCAGGACGACCAGCCTGGCCTTCTCGAGTGCCTGCGCGACGGGGAGCCGATCTCTGGAATCGGGCAGCCCCTGCCCGGGACCCCCGAGGTCTACGTGCTCCCCTCTGGGCGCGGCCCGATCGCGGAGCGCTGGGTCTTCGAGAGCGCCCGCTGGGAGCGACTCGTGGCCGGATTCCGTGAGGTCGACGCTCTGCTCCTTCTCGTGGCCAGGGCGAACGCCCCCGGGCTGTCGGCGTTGATCGCGCGCGTCGACGGCGTGGTCGCGGTGGATCTCCCGCCGGCCGACGTGCGATCGTGGCCGCTGGTGGCCACGGTCGATCATCCGGAGCCAGAGTTACCGCCTATCCTCGTGCGACGGCCACCGCTCGACGGGGCGTTCGAGGGGCGCACCATTCCGGTCGCCCGAGCGATACGCGGCCAGGGCCGCTACATCCTCGGGGGGCTCGCGCTCGTGGCCGCCAGCATCGGGGGCGGCACTTGGTGGACCCGGAGTCGGCCGGCCTCAATGGCTGCGCGCGTAGAGGCGCGTGCCGAGGCGCCTGTCGAGCAACCTGTCGAGGCACCTGTCGAGGCGCCGGTCGAGGGGGCCGCAGCGGGAGGCGCCGCAGAGGGAGGCGCCGCGTGGGCCGTGGCGGTCGTCACTGATTCGCGCGCAGCGGACTCCCTGCGACCCGGCTCGCTCCCGCTGCCGCCAACGGCGGAACTGGTCGAAGTGACACTTGGTCCGCTCGTCAACCCCTTGGACTCCGCGATTGCCGCAGGATTCGCGGTCGAACTCGTAGCGGCGAATACCCTGCCGAGTGCAAATTCCCGTCTGGCGTCGCTCGCGATTCCAGCGCCGGCGATGACCATCGCGCCGGTCGTGATCGGAACGGCGGCCCGTCCCTGGTTTCACGCACTCGTTGGCGCGTGGACCGAGCGTCGGGATGCCGAGGCCTGGTTGGCCGCGCAACGTGCGACCAGAGTGCTGGCCGCAACGGCGGGACGCGTTGTGACCGTGCCCTATGCGCTGTTGCTCGAAGACAGCCTCGCCCCACGCGAGGCCGCGGCCGTCGTGTTGCGGTGGGAAAGCGTTGGGATCCGTGCGTACCGCTTGGTGCAGGACGATGGCCGCGTCCGCGTGTTCGCGGGCGCCTTTGAATCGGCGAGCCATGCAGCATGGTTCGCCAGCATGCTACGGGAGATGGGGGCCACGCCCCTACTCGCGTATCGAACCGGGAGAGCGTTCTAAGTGCGGTTGACCAAGCTCGAGTTGCACGGCTTCAAGTCCTTCGCGGACCCCACCTACCTGACCTTCGAGCCTGGGGCGACGGCGATCGTCGGCCCCAATGGCTGCGGCAAGTCGAACGTCTCCGACGCCGTGCGTTGGGTGCTCGGCGAGCAGCGCGCGCGCTTGCTGCGCGGCGGCAAGATGGAGGACGTGATTTTTCAGGGATCGTCGGCGCGACGCGCGGTGAACATCGCCGAAGTCTCGTTGCACTTCGAGAACAACGACGGCGCGCTCCCCGTGCCGTTCAAGGAAGTCGTCATCACGCGTCGCCTCTCGCGCAGCGGAGACTCCGAGTATTTCCTGAATCGCGCGCCCTGCCGCCTGCGTGACATCCACGATCTCGTGCGCGGCACCGGCCTTGGGGCCGATTCCGGTGTCGTGATCGAGAGCCGGATGATCGACGCCCTGCTCTCGGACCGGCCCGATGACCGGCGTGAACTGTTCGAAGAAGCGGCCGGCGTGGGTCTGTACCGCGATCGTCGTCGCAGCACCGAGCGTCAGCTCGAGGCCACCAGCGTCGATCTCATTCGGATCGACGACCTCACGAGCGAAGTGCAGACGCAGGTGCGCTCGCTGCTGCGTCAGCGCCGTCGCGCCGAGAAGTCGGCGGAGATCACCACGCGCCGCTTCGCCGTCGAGCTCACGCTCGCCTCGCGCGAGATGGCAGCGTGGCAGGCGGAGCTGACGGATCTCGACGCACGTCTGGGCGGACTGCGCGAGGCGCTCCCGACGCGTCAGCACGCGGTGCGTGAGGCCGAAGTCGCGCGTGACGCGGCACAGGCCGCGCGTGCTGCCGCCGAAACAGCGCGCCACGAGCGCGCCGCCGTGGCCGCCACGGCGCGTCAGGCCGTGCTGGAGTTGCAGCAGGAACTCGCAGTCGCCGAAGAGCGGCATCGCAATGCACTCACGCGCCGCGAGCGCGCGGCGCAGGAACGGGCCGAAGGCGCCGCCTTCGGCGACCGGATCCGCAACGAAGCCGAGGCCGCCGAGGCCGAGGAGACGCAGTGCGCCGAAGCCCTCGCCGAAGCAAGCGAGATGCTGCGCACAACAGTGGCCGTCGAGGAAGAGGCGCGCGCTGCGGTGTTCGCAGCGCGCGGCACCGCCGAAGCAGCGGATCGCACCGTACGCGAACTCCGCGACAATGCCCGTCGGCTCGAACTCGAGCGCGAGAACGCCGAACGCGAACTCGCCGATGTGGCGCAGCGCTCTGCCGCGCTCGTCGCCGAACATGAAGCACTGTCCGCGCGCCTGGCCCTCGCGGAGCGCGAGCTCACCACGGCGGATGATGCACTGACCGTGGCGAAGCAGGGCGCATTTGAGGCGCAGGCCATGCTCGACGCCGCGCGAATTGCCGCACGTGAGGCGCGTGACCGCGAAGCCGCGGCGCGGGTGGACGTGCGTCGGGTCGAAGAGGAACACACCGCGCAGCAGGGGCGTCTCTCCGCCCTCGAAGGTCTGGAGCGCGAACGCGTTGGGCTCGCGCCCGCCGCCGCAAAGCTCCTCCGCGAGCGCGCTCGCTTCGGCGACGATGCGGTGCTCGGTCCCCTCTCGGACTTTATCGGTGCCGACGCCACCGCTGCGGCGCAGATCGAACGCTTCCTCGGTCCCACGGTGCACGCGGTGGTGGTGCGCGATCGCGCGGCCGCAGATGCCGTGCGCGCCTGGCACGCCGAGACGAACCCCGGGGCGCTGCTCCTCCTGCCGCTCGACTCGCTCCACGACGGCGGCGCGGGAAGCGATCCCTCCGAACTCGCGGCGCGCGTGCGTGCCGAGGGCGCGGGTGGTGGCTGGGTGAAGGCTCTGCTCGGCCGCGTCCGCGCGACCGATGACGGGAATGGCTTCGTGGATGCCCGCGGCGCCATGTGGCTCCCCGCCAAGGACACCGGCGCCGGCCCACTGACGCGTCGCGCCGAACTCGATACCCTGCGTGCCTCGCTCGCCACGCTCGACGAACGGCGTCAGGCGGTGCAGGCGCGTGCCCAGCAGGTGCACGTCGAAGTGGTCGCGGCGGAAACCGCCGCCGCCGCGGCGGCCGACGCCTCAGCCGCCGCACAGCAGGCGATGGCGCAGGCCGCGCAGATCCGCAACGAGCGCGATCGCGTGCGCGAGCGTTCGACGCGCGAGCTGGCCGATGCGATCGCGTTGCAGGAGAAGCTCGCCGGTCGCCATAGTGATCTCGGCGATCGCGTCAACCAGAGTCTGGCGGCGCAGGACGACATCGCGCGCAAGCTGATCGCGGCAGACGAGGCCGCCAATGCCGCCCGCGGACTGCTCTCGGCTGCCGAGCGCAGCCAAGACGAAGCGCGTGAAGGGCGCGCCGCGCAGCAGGTCGCGCACGCGCAGGCCGAGGCCCGGCGTCAGGTCGCTGCGGAGCGCAAGGAACGACTCCACCGCGAACAGAAGCAGGCACTCGATCGCCTCTCGTCGCTTGAGCGCGAGATGGAGAACCTGGCGCAGGAGGACGGCGCGCTCGAGCAGCAGATGAGCGTGTGGCAGGAGGAGATCGCCGCCCGCCGTGCCTCACTCGCCGAGGCCGACCAGGTGCTGGCGACCGCGGAAGCCACCGTGCGCGCGACCGAGGCCGCCCTGATGGCGGCTGGTCAGGCGCTCGATACCACTCGCGTGGAGGCGAACAGCGCGAGCGAGACGTTGCACGCGGCCGAACTCCGCCACACGGAACTCTCGGGCCGCCGCGCCGCGATTCGTGAGCGACTCGAGGCCGAGTGGCGTCGCCCGCTCGACGAACTCTTTGCCGATTATCAGCCGGTCGAAGCCGAGGAAGAGGGGCTCCGCGCCGAAGCCGAGGAGCTCCGTCGCCAGACCGAACAGCTCGGTCCGGTGAACCCGTTGGCGATCGAGGAGCACGAGGAAGAAACCAAGCGTCTCGAGTTTCTCACCACGCAGCGCACCGACTTGGTGGATGCGCAGGCCAAGCTGGCGCAGGCGATCAAGGAGATCGACGTCACGGCGCGTGATCTGTTCCTCGTGACCTTCACCCAGGTGCGCGCGCACTTTCGTGAGATCTTCATGACCCTCTTCGGCGGGGGCGAATGCGACCTTCGTCTCGAGGATCCCGAGCGCCCGCTCGATTGCGACATCGAGATCCACGCGAGCCCGCGTGGCAAGCGGACGCAGCGCATTCACCTGCTCTCGAGCGGGGAACGCGCCTTGGTCGCCCTGTCTTTGTTATTCGGCATCTTCCTCACCAAGCCCAGCCCCTTCTGCCTGTTGGACGAAGTGGACGCGCCGCTCGACGACCAGAACATCGGGCGTTTCGTGAAGATGTTGAACCAGTTCAAGCAGAACACGCAGTTCATCGTGATCACGCACAATCCGCGCACGACCACCGAAGCGGCCGATGCCGTATACGGGGTGACGATGCAGGAACCCGGCGTGTCGTCGCTCGTGAGTGTCCGCATGCGCGGCCCTGCGGTCGATGCGCCGCCGGCAGAACCCGCGGGCGCTACGGCGTCGGCCTGAGGAATACGTAGATGCTTGTGGTGATGAAGCAGACCGCGACCCCCGCGGATATCGAGCGGGTCTGCGAGTGGATCAAGGAGAAGGGCTATACGGCCCAGCCGATGCCGGGCGCGCAGCGCACGGCCATCGGACTCATCGGGAACGACGGCCGCGTGGATGGCTCGCCGCTCGAGGACATGCCGGGCGTGGCCGAGGTCATCTACGTCACGAATCCGTACAAGCAGGTCTCGCGCGAGTGGAAGCAGGAGAATACGATCGTCGAGATCGCGCCGGGCGTCCGCTTCGGCGGCACCGAGGTCCCGATCATCGCCGGCCCGTGCTCGGTCGAGAGTGAGTCGCAGATTCTCGCCGCCGCGCACGCGGTGAAGAAGGCGGGGGCCGTGGCGCTGCGTGGAGGGGCCTTCAAACCCCGTTCGTCGCCCTACTCGTTCCAAGGGATGGGTGAGCAGGGGTTGAAGCTCCTGGCGCTCGCCAAGCGCGAGACCGGACTCCCGATCGTCACCGAGGCCATGGACGAGGCGGGCGCCGAACTCGTCGCGAAGTATGCCGACTGCCTGCAGATCGGCGCCCGGAACATGCAGAACTACTCGCTGCTCAAGGCGGTGGGGAAGATCGGCAAGCCCGTGCTCCTCAAGCGTGGCATGGCCGCGACCATCCAAGACCTCCTGCTCTCGGCCGAGTATATCCTCGCCGAAGGCAATTCGCAGGTGATTCTCTGTGAGCGCGGCCTGCGCAGCTTCGACACCACGTCGCGGAACCTGTTCGATCTCACGGCGATTCCGGTGGTCCAGTCACTCTCGCACCTCCCGATCGTTGCCGACCCCAGCCATGGCACGGGGCGGCGCGACAAGGTGCTGGCGATGTCCCGCGCCGCGGTCGCGGCGGGGGCCGACGGTGTCATGATCGAAGTGCACCCGCATCCTGAGAAGGCGATGAGCGACGGGGCGCAGTCGCTGACGCCGGTGCAGTTCACGGACGCGGTGCTTCAGTTGCGCCGCATTGCGGCGGCGATTGATCGGTCGATCGCTTCTTAGTTCGGGGC
>CAYUMN010000098.1:0-11405 GCA_964445835.1 uncultured Gemmatimonas sp. | reverse complement strand
ACCCGTGGCGGTCTCGGTGACGGCGGTCGCCGAAATGCTCCAGCGCCGCATCGGGATGACGCGCACGGAGATCTGCAAAACGTATTTCACGGGGCAGAAGGATCTCGCGATCATGCACGCGCTCAGTGCTGGTGAGCGGGCGCAGTTCCTCTCGCGGGTCCTCGGCTACGAGAAGCTCCGCGTGGCGCAGGACCTCTGCGCGGCGCGACGCAAGGAACTCGGCAGCGAGATCGCTGGGTTGCGGGCCGGGCTTCCCGAACGCGACGCCGTGGTGCGCGAGACTTCGCTCACGGCGGAGTCGCTGCGAGAAACGACGAAGCGCCTGACCGACGCGGAGCGTGCGGAGGAGGAGACGGGCCGCGCGCTGGCGGGCATCGCGCCGCGCTGGTTGGCTGCGCAAACGGGACGCGACGAACGCGAGCGCATCGAGCGCGAACTCGCGGGCATCAACGGGGAGGATCTCGCGCTCCAGCGTAATATCGAGCGAGTCGACGAAGAACTCGCGCAGGTCGCGGCGGCCCGCGCCCAGTTGGAGCCCCTCCTGCCCGATCTGGCGGCGCTCGAGACCGCGATGGCCGCACTTGAGGCGATGCGCGCGCTCGCGGCCGGGGACGGCCGGCGCCGCGCACTGGCCACCGGCCGCGGCAACGTGGAGAAGGACGCGGCCGCGCTGGAGCAGGAGGTCATGCGGTTGCGCCAGTCCGCGTCCGCCGAGGCGACCGTCACGAACGACCTCGAGGACCGCCGCCGCGCGCTCGAGGATGCGACAGGGAAGCTCGAACTGCGCCGGACGGAATGGGTGCGCGAGCGCGAGAGCGTCGAGGGGCGGCTGCGCACGTTGCGCGCCACCTATGCTGATCTGCGCGACCAGCGAGATGTCCTGCTGAACACGGGCGCCGCCGGGAACTGCCCCACCTGCACGCGGCCGCTCGGCGAGCACTTCCGCGCGGTGCTGGATGTCGTCGAGGCGCAGCTCGAGACGGTCGAAGCGGATGGCGCCTATTTCCGCACGCGGCGTGACCAGCTGGAGTCGATGCCCGCGGATATCGAGCATCTCGACGGGTTGCGCCGGACGTTGCAGGGCGACGTCAGCGGGCTCGATCGCCGCTTGGCGGAGGTCCGTGGCGATGCGCGTCGCGTGGCGAACGAGGAGCGCGAGCTCGCGGCGAAGCGCGCGCGCCTCACTGAACTCTCGGCGGAGCTCGCGGCCATCCCCAGCGGCTACGATGCCGAGGCGCATCAGGGACTGGAGCGCGAACGGGAGCGGCTGGTGGAGTCCACGACGATCGCGAATCGACTGGCCAACAGGGTCGAACGCGAGCCGGCCGTGCGTCGCGAGCGTGAGGCCGTGCTGCGCCAGCGCGCCGAGCTCGACCACCGGCGCAGCGACGCCGCCACCCGCCTGACGACGCTCGCGGTGCCGGATGGCGACTACGGTGAGTTGCGACGCCTGCACGAAGGCGTGGCCGCGGCGCATGCGGAGGCGGGGCAGAAGGCGGCGGCCACGCGCGCCGCCCGCGAGATCGCGTCCGCCGCGGCCGCGCGCGCCGCGGCGTCGAAGGCCGCGTACGAGGCGCTCGCGGCCAAGGTCGAGACGCTGGACGCCGATCGCCGCTTGCACGACGAACTGCACCGCGCGTACTCGGAGTTGCGCAATGATCTCAACTTCCAGCTCCGCCCGGATATCTCGGAGATCGCGTCGGAACTGTTGCGCTCACTCACCGACGCGCGTTACACGGAGCTGGAACTCGACGATAAGTACCGGATTCTCGTGCTCGAGGAGGGGGTGCCGAAGCCCGTCATCTCCGGGGGCGAGGAGGACGTGGCGAACCTCGTGCTCCGCCTCGCGATCTCGCAGATGATCGCCGAGCGCGCGGGCCAAGCGTTCTCGCTCTTGATTCTCGACGAAGTGTTCGGGTCGCTCGATGACGTACGCCGCCAGAACGTGCTCGGGCTGCTGCGCGGTCTGCAGGACCGATTCGACCAAGTGATCGTGATCACGCATATCGAGGCGGTGCGCGATGGGCTTGATCGCGTGATTGAGGTGGGCGTCGATGACGCGACGGGCGCCGCGACGGTGACGATGGTCGATCCGTCGTCCGACGCGCTCGAACTGCTCAGCGCAGGACGCGAACCATGAGTGAGGCGGCCGGCCGCATCAGCGGTCCCTTCGCGATGCGGATGGACGAGATTCCCGCGCTGAACACGATTTTCAGCGAGGTCTTCAGTGAGCGGTATCGCCGCGACGGGATGGCGGGGGTGCGGGTGCCGCCGCTGAATCCGGCCATCTGGCGTTTCGCAATCGAGGGCGCTGGGGATGGTGCGATGCTCTGGCGCGATACGAGCGGCGCGGTCGCCGCCTTCAACCTCGCCCACGTCTCCGGGCGCGAGGGATGGATGGGCCCCCTGGCGGTGCGCGAGGATCTGCAGGGACGCGGCCTCGGGCGCGAGATCGTCACGGCGGGACTCGATCGACTCAAGCGTGCGGGTTGCACGACGATCGGGCTCGAGACGATGCCCCGCACGATGGACAACATCGGCTTCTATGCCGCCCTTGGCTTTCTCCCGACGCGCCTGACCATCACGCTCACGGTCGAAGGTATGGCAGGTGCGCCCCCGGAGTTGCTCGGCCAGGCGGGGAGCGGGGAGCGCGCCGCGTTGATGGAAGAACTCAGCGCGCTCACGGCGGCCGCGCGCGCCGGGGTCGATCACTCGCGGGAGATCGCGATCACGCTGCGGCATGGCATCGGCGACGTCGTGCTGCTGCGTGATGCCGCTGGCGCAGTGCGGGGCTTCGCGCTGTACCATGACGTGCCGCTCGTCGAGGGGCGGAGTCGCGAGGAGATGCGTGTCCTCAAGCTCGTCGTGCGCGACGAGTCGGACCTCACGCCCTTGTTGGCGTTGCTGCGCGCACAGACTCGGCGCAGCGGAGCGCTCCGTGCCGCCGTGCGAATGCAGGGCGAGTACGGGGCCGCGTTCCGCGCGATGGTCGCCCATGGCGGCCGAGTGCGCTGGACGGACCTCCGCATGACCCTGAGCGGCTACGAGGAAGCGCCGACGTCGTGCGGCATCGCGCTGTCGAACTGGGAAATCTGAATCGAGCGACCGATACTCAAGGGTATCGGAGGGGAATCCGTCGCCTCCGGCGTCTCACTTCGCCTTTCGCGCGCGTTCGGCCCGCTTCACGGCGCCGAGTGCGATCAGAAAGACACCGAGCGAGAGGAACAGGTGGATGATGCCGGGGGCCTCCCAGAGGAAGGTGCCTGCTGCCCAGAACGCCAGCATCACGACACCAGCGATAGTCAAGAGGTCCATTTCGTGTTCACGAGTAAAAATGATGATTGACGCGTTCGCACACCGCTCCTACTATTCCGCAGACATCCCTTACGGGACGAAGAGATCTATTTTTTGAGCCGATAAGTCCTTAGAAACGGATCCGATATCTCTGTCACCGACATGCCCGGACGCCGGGAAGTCGCCACCAGGGTGAGGGCCTCATCCATTCGACAGGGCTTCAAAAACTCTCTTCGCTCCCACCTTTGCAGACGCTCCGGCCGCTTCGCGACCGGAGCGTCTGCCTTTTGGGCCGGCCCCTGACGGAACCGCCTCGCCCGCGCCACGCTTAATCTACTGTAGACCTACCACCCTCGTCATGCCTATCGTCACTGCCACCCGTCTCATTCGTTTCAACGCCGCGCACCGCGTGTACAATCCCGCGTGGAGCGACGAGCGCAATCAGGCCACCTTCGGGAAGTGCAACAATCCGAATTGGCACGGCCACAACTACACGCTCGAGATCACCGTGGGCGGTGAGGTCGATCCTGACACCGGGTACGTGATGGATCTCGGCGAACTCAAGCGTATCGCCGAAGCGGAACTTGTCCAGCATATCGATCACAAGAACCTGAACCTCGACGTGCCGTTCATGGCGGGAACCATCCCCACCACTGAGAACCTTGTACTGGCGTGCTGGCGCGTGCTCGCGCCCAAGGTCGCACCCTCGCGGCTCGTTCGCCTCAAGCTCTGGGAGACGGAGAATCACTATGTCGAATACGACGGCCGCTAAGGCCGCGCTCCATGTCGCCCGCAAGGCGACCGGTCCGGACGCGTTTGAGGCCGAGGCGGGCAAGAGCATTGGCCGCATGGTCGAGTTCGAGAAGCTCGTGCGCAAGGAGCTCGAGCTGATCGGTGAGGACCCGACGCGTGAAGGGCTGATCAAAACGCCCGAGCGCGTTGCGAAGGCGATGGCCTGGCTGACGCGCGGCTATGAGCTCGACGTGGCGGAGGTCGTTGGTGACGCCGTGTTCGAGGAAGCACACGAGTCGATGGTGATGGTCCGCGACATCGAGCTCTACTCGATGTGTGAGCATCACATGCTGCCGTTCTTCGGGAAGGCACACATCGCCTACATCCCGCGGGGGCGCATTGTCGGGCTCTCGAAGTTGCCGCGCATCGTGGACGTGTTCGCGCGTCGGCTCCAGGTGCAGGAGCGCCTCACGGAGCAGATCGCACAGGCCATTCAGGATGTGCTGCAGCCGGAAGGGGTGGGGGTCGTGATCGAGTGCGAGCACCTGTGCATGATGATGCGTGGGGTCGAGAAGCAGAATTCGCGGACCATCACCTCGTCGCTCAAGGGGTCGTTCAAGACCGATTCGGCGACGCGCGACGAGTTCCTGCGTCTTGCCCACGGACCGCGTCGGTGAGCGCGCTCGCGGGGCGAACGGCGTTGGTGACCGGCGCCTCGCGCGGAATCGGTGCGGCGTGCGCGCGCGCTCTGGCCTCGGCTGGGGCGCGCGTGGTGTTGGTGGCCCGGTCCACCGCGGCGCTCACCGCCCTCGCGGAGGAACTCCCGCATGGTGCCGTGGTATTGAGCGCCGATCTCGCTCAGCCGGCGTCTGCTCCCACCGTCGCGGCGACGGCCCGCGAGATCCTTGGTGCCGATCCGGATATCGTCGTCCATGCGGCTGGGACCTTTCCGCTCGGGCCGATCGAGGCGGCCGATGACGAGACCCTCGAGATCGCCTTCGCCCTGAACAGTGCGGCTCCGCTCCGCCTCACACGCGAGATGCTGCCCGGCATGCGCGCCCGCAGCTCGGGACATGTGGTGATGATCGGGAGTATTTCCGATCGCCATGTGTTTCCGGGGAACGCGGTCTACGCGGCGAGCAAGCACGCGCTCCGTGCGACGTGTGAAGTGCTGCGCGCTGAGTCACGCGGGAGCGGGGTCCGGGCGACGCTGATCTCTCCCGCCGCGACCGACACGACGATCTGGGATCCCTATGATCCCGACGCGACGGACACCCTTCCCGCCCGCGCCGAGATGATGCGGCCGGAGGATGTCGCGGAGGCGGTGCTGTGGGCCGTCACGCGGCCGCTGCACGTCAACATCGACGAACTCAGGCTCTCACGGAGCTGAGTTCGTCAACTTGCACTGTGGTGGCCGTGAGCGCTGCGCTCATGCTGTACCTCCGCGGCATCAGCGCCCGCCGACCCCGGTGAGCAGGTCATCCTCAAATTCGTCCGCGAGCGCGCGCGTCACGGCCTCGAAGCTTCTCGTCTGTTCGTAGACCGCGCGCTGCCGTTCGGCGCTCGTTGGTGCGCCATCGGCAACGCGGTTGAGGTCGGCGATATACGGCGACGCGGCATCCGCGAAGCCACCGGCGATGAGATCCTCGAGGAGATTCCGCAGATAGGGGCGCGCCGGCATCGTGTCGCCGTCATCGGAGACGACGAGCGAGGCTTCCATCCCGTGGCGTGAGGCGCGCCATTTGTTCTCGCGTATGCGCCAGGCAGGGGGGAAGCTTCGTGCCGTGCCCGCGGCCACACGGGCACCGGCCCGCATCGCGAGCGCACGCGAGAGGGCCACGATCATTGCCGTCTCTCGGAGCGTGGCGAGGCCATCGCAGACGCGGATCTCGATCGTGCCATACCGTGGGCTCGGACGAATATCCCACCAGAGATCCTTCAACGAGGTGATGGCGTTCGCGTGCTGGAGCGTCTCGACCAATTCGCAGAACTCGCTCCAGTCGTGCACGAGTGCGGGCATGCCTCCCGTGGGGAGGGCCTCGAACACCGTGATGCGCGACGAGGCCAAACCGGTTGCCTCGCCCTGCCAGAACGGTGAACTCGTCGAGATCGCGAGCAAGAGCCCGAGATCGTAGAGCAGTTCGTTCTGCACGGCGATGGCGGTCTCGGGGTCCGGCATCCCGATGTGCACATGCAACCCGAAGATCAACAGCCGGCGGGCGATCCACTGATTGCGCGCGATGAGTCCGTGGTAGCGATCCGCGGGGAAGAGGAGGCGGTCCTGATACCGGGCTGTCGGGTGCGTGCCGGTGGCGATGAAGCGCACGCCGGCGTCGCGCGCCAGCGGCATCAGTTTCTCGGCTGTCGCGCGCAGGTCGGCGTCCGCCGCCGCGGCATCGGCGCAGATCCCCGTGCTCATCTCGAGCATCGACTGGAAGATCTCGGGCTGGACGCGAGGCGGGCCACTCCATCGGCTCAGGAGTTGCGGGGCCTTGGGGGTGAGATCCATCGTCTGGCGGTCGACGACCTGCAGTTCGACCTCGACACCGAGCGTGTACGACTCGGACTTCGCGAACTCAAGCATGGCAGTGCCGGTCTGGGGTCACCAGAGGTGCAGCGTGCGAACAACCGGAAACTAGGTCCGCACACGCAGAGAGTCTAACTTATACCAATGTGCACGCCGAGAGGGCCCTCCTGTGCGTCTTGACATCGCGGAACGCCTGCGGTGCCCAGTCGCGCACGTGGCGACGCCGCTGGTCATTGTGGCGACGCGAACCGTAGAGCGTGATCTCATGGAGGGCGTCGCCGGGTGCATGATCTGTCATCGTGAGGCGGTGGTGCGCGCGGGAGATGTGATCTTTCCGGGTGCATCGGAGATTGGCGCATCTGCCGCGCGCGTGAAGACTCCAACGACTGCGGACTCCCTGCGCACGACCGCCCGACCCGCGACCGATGGCGAGGGACTGGACCGCCTCATGGCACTCCTCGGACTCGCGGAGCCCGGCGGTGCGGTGCTGTTGACGGGGCGCTACGGACTCCTCGCGGCCGCACTGAGTGAGGCCGTCGAGGTGCATGTGGTCGTATGGAACGCCGAGCCGACCCGTGGCGCAGGGGTGAGCGTGGTGCGTCTGGCGGAGCCCGTCGTGCCGTTCAGCGACAACACCTTTCGTGCCGCGGCGCTCGACGCCGATACGCCGTTGCCGGTGCTCCTCGATGCCGTGCGCGTGCTGCAGATCGGTGGGCGTCTCGTTGGCGCGATGCCGCTCGAACGTCCGCATAGCGTGCGCGAACTCGCCCGTGATACCGCCGAGTGGGTGGGCGAGCGCGAACCAGGGCCAGCAGGGGTCGTCAGAATCGAGCGCCGATAAAAAAGGCGGCCCCGGAAAGCGGGCCGCCTTTTCTCAGCACTGCAAGTCGGTCAGTCCGCCCCTTCGTACAGCGAATCGATCAACGCCTTGTACTGCTGATCGATCACCTTGCGCTTGACGCTCATCTTCGGCGTCAGCTCGCCGCGCTCGATCGTGAAGTCGTGCTCCAGCAACCCGATCTTCTTCGGGCTCTCGAAGTTGGCGAGTCCGGTGAGGGTGCTGCGCACTTCCTTGTCCATCTTCGCCTGAATGGTCGGCATCTCGAGGAGTTGCTTCCGTTCGGTCCAGATGATGTTCTTGCGGCCGGCCCACTTCTCGAGATTGTCCCAGTTGGGGACGATCAGCACGCTCGGGAACTTGCGCTTGTCGCCGAGCATGACGGCCTGCGAGACATACTTGTTGGTCTTGATGCGGTTCTCAATCGGCTGCGGGGCGATATTCTTGCCGCCCGCGGTGACGATGATGTCCTTCTTGCGGTCGGTGATGCGGAGGAATCCGTCCTCGAGCACGCCGATGTCGCCGGTGTGGAACCAGCCATCGGCGTCAATGCACTCGGCCGTGGCATCGGGGCGATTGTAGTAGCCCTTCATCACGTGCGGGCCGCGGGTGAGGATCTCGCCGTCGGCGGCGATGGTCACTTCGGAGCCTTCGACCGGCTTGCCCACGGTGCCGATGCGGAATGCATCTTCGCTGTTCACCGCGATCACGGGTGACGTTTCGGTGAGGCCGTAGCCCTCGAGGATCTTGAGGCCCGCGGCGTAGAAGAACTTGTTGATGCTCGGCGTCAGTGGTGCGCCGCCGGAGACGAAGTACTTGAGACGGCCTCCCGTGCGCTCCTTCAGCTTGGAGAACACCAGCTTCTGCGCCACGCCGTACTGCCAGGCGAGGAAGGCGCCGGGCTGCCGTCCGGCGAGGACTTCGTCGGCCCACCGATCCGCCACCGCGACCGCCCAATGGAAGATCTTCGCCTTCACTGCGCCGCCGGAGACGGCGTTCTCCACGACGCGCGCATACATCTTCTCGAAGAGGCGCGGGACCGACATGCAGAAGGTCGGACGCACTTCGGAGAGATTGAACGGCACGGTGTCGATGCTCTCCGCGTAGGCGATGCTGACGCCCATCGAGAAGAAGAGGTAGTCGCCCATGCGCTCGAAGATATGCGAGAGCGGGAGGAAGCTGAGCGCGACGTCCCCTTCGGTGACGGGGACTCTCTTCTGCGAGGCCTTCACGTTCGACGAGATATTGTCGTGCGTGAGCATCACGCCTTTGGGAAGGCCCGTGGTCCCCGACGTGTAGATGAGCGTCGCGAGATCGTCGGGCTGGACCGTCAGCGCGTCGGCCTTGAACTCCGCGGCCTTCGCCGCGCTATCCAGTGCCGCGCCCTTGGCCTCCAACTCGGCGATGGTCATGTCCACGCCCTCGGGCTTCGCGTCCACGAAGCTGATGACCGTGCGAATCGACTTGAACTCCCCGCGAACGGACGCTGCCTTCTTCGCCTGATCGGCGTTGGAGACGAAGAGCGCCACCGCGCCCGAGTCGTTCAACGGGTGGACGATCTGCTCGGCCGGGAGGGTCGGGTAGATCGGCACATCGGTGAGGCCGCTGCAGAGGCAGGCCCAGTCGGCGAGGGCCCACTCGGGGCGATTCTCTGACATGATGCCCACGCGTGCGCCGCGCTCGACGCCGATGGCGCCGAGCCCAAGAGCGATATGTCGGACACGCCGCAGGACGTCGGCGTGCGCGAGCGGCACGTACTTGCCGTTCTTCTTGAACTGATACGCATTGGGGAGCGCGAACTTCTCGACCGAGTCGAAGAAGATCTGCGTGAGCGTCCCGAGGGGGGGACGGGGGCCGCCACTGACGATCATCACGTGAGACTCAGCGTGGGGTGTGAACGCACTACAAGGCCGGGGGACTGATCAAGACGACATAGCGGACCGGGCTCCCCGTGACATGCGCGCCGCGATGTTTGACCTCGGCGATCACGATGAAGCTGTCCAGCTGGAGCGGGAGGAGATTGGTGTAGACGCGCAGACGCCGCGCCGCGGCGCCATCGGTCTTGGTGGTGTCGCGGAGGGTGTGTCGAGTGCCCGAGGCTGACCAGAGCGCCGCGATGGCCGTGTCGGTGGGGGCGAGGGTGTCGCCGTTGTACACCACGCGCCAGCGCACGAGCCACCCGGCGACATTCGGGCTGACCCCGGTGGTGTCGTTGCTTTTGATCGTGAGCGCGAGCGCGGGACTCACGTTCGCCGCTGCGTCGGGGACGCGATAGGTGAAGGCGAGTGCGGTGGTCCCGGCCTTCACGGAATCGGGGGCGCGGGTGATGCTGATGATCCGCTGTTGCGACTGCAATCCATTCACGGAGGCGACGAGCCGCACGGTGCCGTCGCGGCGCGTGGCGCGGAGGAAGCCATTGGCGTCGATCACGACGCCCGTGTCGAGCGAGACGTACTGGACCTGGGCACCCGGCAGGACCGCCCCGCTGGCGGCGTAGACCGTGGCGCGGAGTGGCGCGGCGATCCCGAGGGTGTCACGCATCGTGTCGCCGGTGACGACGGCGGGGAAGGGGATTCCCGTGAAGTCGAGCGCCCCGATTCCCCCTGGCGCGCCGAGATCGGCGCAGCCGATGATGGCGGCCACCACGACCGAAGCCAGGACCGCGAGGGGCGGGGCAGGGCGTCGTCCGCGCGGCGTCATGATGCCGTCATCCGGCGGCGCGTTCGGCGAGGCGGGTCGCGAGGTTCACGTAGGCCTGTGAGGCCGCATCGGCGGGGGAGCGGACCACGGCAGGCTGCCCAGCGGCGAAGGCCTCGGCGAGGGCGGAGCTGCGCGGGATGACGATGTCGAGCATCAGGTGCGGCGGGACCTTCTCGCGGATGTACTGCACTGTTGTTTCGCAGGCGGGGTTCCCCGCCTCATACATCGTGAGGAGGATGCCATCGAAGACGAGCTGTTCATGCGTGGTCACGATATCCTGAATCCCACGGAGAATCTGCGGGGTCGTCTGCAGTGCGAGGGGCTCGGCCTGCAGCGGCACGAGCACGCGATCCGCGGACTCCAACGTCCGCCGCGTGACCGGCCCCAGCCCCGGCGGCGTGTCGACGACAACGATGTCGCAGCGTTCCGCGGCTGCGGCGAGCATGCGCGGCAGGAGATCGGAGGAGGCGATCTGCTCGCCATAGTGCGTGTGGTCCGCCATCTCCGTGACGCTCCCGGCGAGCATCACGCGCATCCAGGGAAGCGTCGTCGGCAACAGCACTTCGCGGAGCGAACGTTCGCCCGCGAGATAATCGGCGAAGCCGTAGGTGGGATGCCCCTTCCGGAGTCCGGCGCCGAAGCGCACGGAGCCCTGCGGGTCCACGTCCACGAGCAGGGTCTTCATGCCGCGGCGCGCGAAGGCGGCGGCGAGATTCACGGCGGTCGTCGTTTTACCGACGCCGCCTTTTTGACTGACGATCGCGAGGATCTTCCCCAACATCAGGTCCCGGCGGAAGGTGGCGCGCTGTCGGTGGTCAACAGCGTGTCGAGCGTGGTCTGCGCGTGGGCCACCCACCGCGCGGCATCCGGGCCGGCGGGAGGATGCGAGAGAAAGGCGCGCAGGTGCTTCACGGCGAATGCCCCTTCGCCGCGTTTGATCAGCAGGAAGGCGACGCCGTAGTGCGCGCCCGACTGCGTGGGATCGATTTCCAATGCCTTCCGGTAGGCTCGGATGGCTTCCTCGACGCGCCCGATCTTACTGAGCGCGATGGCGAGATTCTGCAGGACTTTGAGGTCATCGGGGTGCTCGCGGAGCGCGAGGCGGTACGAGGTGACCGCCGCGTCGAAATCTCCCTGACGCTCCAAAATCAGCGCCTCGTTCAGATAGTCGAGGCGCTGCCGGTCCTGCGCGGTATCGGAGCGGCCGCCGAAGAGGCGGTCCCAGAAGGACATAGGCGGTCTGGAGGGGTCGGAGCGGGTGGCTCGCATAAGCTATTGATGCGGCGGGGGGGGAGCAACTCGCCGCATCAATAG
>CAYUMN010000097.1:3066-11419 GCA_964445835.1 uncultured Gemmatimonas sp. | reverse complement strand
GCGGTGGGGCGTCGATTCCATCGTCCTTGGCCAGCAGTATTATCGTCCGCTCTACGTGCTCGAGTCGCGTGATATCATCACCGGCGAGTACTTGGTCGACGCGAAGCCGAGCCAGGATCCCCTCGAAGGCGCCAAGGTGGACTTCCAGCTGAACAATGAGGGTGGTCGCCGCTTCCGCTCCGAAACGGGCAAGAACATCAATAACAACATGGCGATCGTCCTCGACGATCGTGTGATGTCGGCGCCGGTCATTCAAGGCGCCATCGGGACGCGTGGTCAGATCACAATGGGTGGTCGCGACATCCAGCAGGCACAGGACTTGGCACTCGTCCTGCGCGCTGGCGCGCTCCCCGTGCCGCTGATCGTGGTGGAGGCGCGCCAGATCGGCGCCTCGCTCGGTGACGACGCCATCCGCGAAGGGCTGACCTCCGGGATCGTCGCGATCGGCCTGATCATCATCATCATGGTCGGCTATTACCGCTTCTCTGGTTTTCTGGCGGTTTGCGGGTTGGGCTTTTACATCCTGATCACGCTCGCCATTCTCGCGGCGTTCGACGCCACGTTGACGCTGCCGGGCATCGCGGGCTTCGTGCTCTCCATCGGTATGGCCGTCGACGCCAACTTCCTCGTCTTCGAGCGCATCCGTGAGGAACTCGATGCGGGCAAGTCGGTGCGCCTCGCGATCGATGAAGGCTTCGATCACGCCTGGAGCGCCATTATTGATACGCACGTGACCACGGCGCTGACCGCGACGATTCTGTACCAGTTCGGGACCGGGCCGGTGCGTGGCTTCGCCGTCGCGCTTCTCGCCGGTATCTTCGCCTCGCTCGCCTCCGCGATCTTCGTCGTCCGCTCGCTCTACTACGTCTGGCTCAGCCGCCAGAAGACGCCCCCCACGACTCTGAGCATCTGATGTTCCGTATCCTCCAGAACACCTCGTGGGACTTCGTCCGGCAGTGGAAGCTGGCGCTGATCACGGTGCTGCTCTTCGTGATCCCGGCGATCATCCTCGTCCCGATCACGGGATTCAACTATAGCATCGAGTTCACCGGCGGCACCGAGCTGCGCTTGCAGTTCGCACAGGCCCCGAACATCGCCGAAGTCCGTCAGGTCGTCTCCGACGCCGGACTGGGCGAGGCGGAGATCACGACCTTCGGATCGCCTGAGGAAATTCGCATCCGTGCGCAGGAGCGTTCGCAGATCGAGCGCCAGGCCGCGGGCGCCGGAACCGTCGCCGACGAACTCGAGGCCGCGCTCCGTACCAAGTATGGCGCGGAGGGCTTCACGCGTCTCTCCGGTGAGGCCGTCGGGCCGCGCGTCGGCAGCGAACTGCGCCGCAATGCCGTCCTCGCGACCATCATCGCCTTCGGCCTCACGCTGATCTACCTCGCGTGGCGCTTCGAGTGGCGCTTCGGCGTTGCGGCCGTGCTCGGGACCCTGCACGACTCCCTCGCCACGCTCGCGTTCATCAAGTACGCGGACATCGAAGTGTCGCTCTTCGTCGTCGCTGGCATCCTCACCGTCATCGGCTACTCCATGAACGATACGGTCGTCGTCTTCGACCGGATTCGTGAGAACCTCCGGAGCAATCGCAAGCAGTCGCTCCGCGACATCATCAATCGGTCCATCAACGAGACGATGCCGCGCACCGTGATGACCGGCACGACGACGATCGCCTCGCTCTTTGCCCTCATCGCCTTCGGTGGCGAGGTCATGCGCCCCTTCGCGCTCATCCTGACCTTCGGCATCATCGTCGGTACCTTCAGCTCCATCTTCGTCGCCGCGCCGCTTCTGCTCTGGATCGAGAAGAAGTACCCGCACGCGACCGACGCGCAGCCGCACACGCGGCCCGCCGCTCCCGCCCGCGGCTGAGCGCTTCCGTGACGGATCGACGGCCCCGGGACGAGTTCGCTCGCGCCGGGGCCGTTCTCATCGCCGGACTTCCGTCGGCCGGCATCTGCCCATGATCGCCCCGTGGATCGACTCCCACGCGCACCTCGCTGATCCCGCGTTCGAACACGATCGCGAGGAAGTGCTGGCGCGAATTCGCGACGCCGGTGGGCTCGGGGTGGTCTGCATCGGTGAGTCGCTGGAGTCCGCCGCCCGCGCACGCGGCATCGCGGCGCAACATCCGGGCTTCGTCTGGTGGACCGCGGGCGTCCATCCGCATGATGCGGCGGGATTCGATCCCACCCGCGACGTCGAGGCCATCACCGCGGCGATGACCCAGGGCGCTGTTGCCGTCGGCGAGTGTGGGCTCGATTATCACTACGACCACTCGCCCCGCGCCCTGCAGCGCCGCGCCTTCGCGGCGCAGTTGGCGCTTGCGGCGCAGCACAAATGCCCCGTCGTCGTGCATACGCGCGAGGCCGAGGACGACACCGCCGCGATGATTCGCGAAGCGGGAGAGGCCGGGATCACTGGGATCCTTCACTGCTTCACGGGCTCTGCCGCGCTGGCCGAGGTCGGACTCGCCGCGGGCTGGTCGGTCTCCTTCTCCGGCATCGTCACCTTCAAGAAGTGGGACGGGGACGACATCATCCGCCTCGTTCCCGACGACCGGCTGCTGCTCGAGAGCGATAGTCCGTACCTCGCGCCCGTGCCCTTTCGAGGGAAACGCAACGAACCCGCTTGGTGCGCGCGTACACTGGAGAGACTCGCCCAGGTGCGTGGCACCGACGCGACCACCCTCGGCCCAATGGTCACCGCGAACACACGGCGCCTGTTCGCGCTCGACTGATCGCTGATTCCTCGTTCCCCCCACCCCCCATCGAGGCTTAGGATTCGCTGATGACCGTTCCTGCCGATATCGAAATCGCCCAAGCGGCGACCCTGCGTCCGATCATCGACGTCGCAGCCGAGATTGGTCTCGGCCCCGACGATCTCGACTTGTATGGGAAGTACAAGGCCAAGGTCTCCCTCGAACTCACGACGCGACCGCCTAAGGGCAAGCTCGTCCTCGTCACCGCGATCAACCCGACCGCCGCCGGTGAAGGGAAGACCACCACCTCGGTCGGCCTCGCGCAGGCCCTGCGCAAGCTGGGCGAGAACGCCGTGCTCTGCATCCGCGAGCCCTCGCTCGGTCCGGTGTTCGGCGTCAAGGGAGGCGCGGCCGGCGGAGGCTATGCGCAGGTGCTGCCGATGGACGACATCAACCTGCACTTCACCGGCGACTTTCACGCCATCTCCTCGGCGCACGCCCTGCTCGCGGCGATGCTCGACAATCACCTGCAGCAGGGCAACACGCTCAATATCGATCCGCGCCGTATCACCTGGCCGCGCACGATCGATATGAACGATCGCGCCTTGCGAAAGGTGATCATCGGACTCGGTGGCCCTGCGGAAGGCGTGGTGCGAGAGGAACGCTTCGTCATCATCCCCGCATCGGAGGTGATGGCTATTGTCGCGCTCGCGACCAGCGCGGCCGATCTCGAAGAACGCCTCGGCAACATCATTGTCGGCTCCACGTACGGCGCCGAGCGGAAGCCGATCCGTGCCCGTGATCTCAAGGCGCACGGCGCGATGGCCATGCTGCTCAAGGACGCCATTCGTCCGAATCTCGTGCAGACGCTCGAGGGCGGACCGGCGTTCGTGCATGCGGGGCCCTTCGGCAACATCGCGCATGGGTGCAACTCGATCCTCGCCACGCGCGCAGCCCTCGCGGTGGGCGACATCGTCGTCACCGAGGCGGGCTTCGGCTCCGATCTCGGCGCCGAGAAGTTCTTTGACATCAAGTGCCGCTTCGGCGGACTGCAGCCAGAGGCCGCGGTCCTCGTCGCGACCATTCGTGCGCTCAAGATGAACGGTGGCGCCAAGAAGACTGAGCTTGCGACGGAGGATCTCAGGGCGCTCGAGAAGGGGGTCGTGAATCTCGAGCACCACATCATGAACGTGCGCCAGTTCGGCATGGACCTGGTGGTGGCGATCAATCGGTTCGGTACCGACACCGATGCCGAGATCGAGATCGTGCGGAAAGCCGCCCAAAAAGCCGGCGCCCGCGTCGCGCTCTGTGAAGTGTTCGCGAAGGGCGGAGCTGGCGGCGAAGCGCTCGCCAAGGAAGTGCTCGACATCCTCAAGGGCGGGCAGTCGAAGTTCGTGCCGTTGTACGATGCGGCGTTGCCGATCAAGGCGAAGATCGAGGCGATCGTCAAACAGGTGTACGGCGGCGACGGCGCCGAGTACAGTGCGAAGGCGGAGCGAGCGATCACGTATCTTGAAAGCATCGGGCTCGGCGCGACGCCCGTCTGCATGGCGAAGACCCAGTACTCGCTGTCCGACGACGCCACGAAGCTCGGGCGCCCGACGGGCTTCAAGGTCACCGTGAACGATGTGTATCCCGTCGCTGGTGCCGGATTTGTTGTCGCGCAGTGCGGTGAGATCATGACCATGCCGGGCCTCCCCAAGGTGCCGGCCGCCGAACGGATGAAGATCAATCCGGACGGCTCCATCGAAGGCCTCTTCTAGGATGTCCTGATGTCCGATTCTGTCATTCCGCTCAGTACCGCGGCCGCTCCGGCGGCCATCGGCCCGTACGCGCAGGCCACCATCGCCGGCGGCTTTCTGTTCTCCGCCGGCCAGATCCCGCTCGATCCCGCGACGGGCGAGGTGGTCCCGGGCGACATTGCGCCGCAGACGCAGCAGGTGCTCGCGAATCTTGCGGCGGTGTTGCAGGAGGCTGGCGTCACTTGGCGTGACGTGGTGAAGACGACGGTCTTCCTCACCGACCTCGCCGACTTCCCGCGGTTCAACGAGCTCTATGCGGCCGCGCTCGGCGACGCACGTCCGGCGCGCTCGACCGTGCAGGTCAGCGCGCTTCCGCGTGGCGTGAACGTCGAGATCGAACTCGTCGCAAAGCTCAAGTAGTCTCCCGCAGCAAGCTCGCGGATGTCGAGGTGCCGCTCGCATCCTTGATCCGTCAGCCTCCTATCTTCCTCCCATGACGAAAGAAGACATTTTCCGCCTGACGCAGTTCGCACGCGGCGCTGGCTGAGCGTCAAAGATGGGTCCGGGTGACCTGTCCGCCGCGCTCGCGCCGCTGCCGCGTGAAACTGATGCCCGCCTGCTCGTCGGTCGCGAGACCTTCGATGACGCGGGGGTCTTTCGGCTGTCCGCCGAGCTCGCGCTCGTGCAGACGGTGGATTTTTTCGCGCCCATCGTCGACGATCCGTACCGCTTCGGGCGCGTCGCGGCGGCCAATGCCCTCTCCGACGTGTACGCGATGGGCGGCGAGCCGCTCACCGCGATGAACATCGTCTGCTTCCCGGACCAGCGACTTCCGTTGCGCGTCTTGACCGAGATCCTGCGCGGCGGACAGGACGCCGTGCACGAGGCGGGCGCCCGCATCGTTGGCGGACACACGGTCCTCGATGAGGAACTGAAGTACGGTCTGTCGGTCACCGGACAGGTGCATCCCGACCGCATCCTCTCCAACGCCAACGCTCGCGCCGGCGATGTCCTCGTGCTCACCAAGCCGATCGGGACGGGAATCCTCGCCACCGCGGGCAAGCGCGGACTGCTCACGGCGGAGCAGGATGAAGAACTGTATCAGTCGATGGCGGCGTTGAATCGCGATGCGAGTCGTGCCGCGGTGGCCCTCGGCGCACGGTGCGCGACCGACGTGACGGGCTTTGGCCTGCTGGGGCATGCGCGCCACATCGCGAAGGCGAGTGGCGTCACCGTGGTGATTGACCATGCCGCGGTCCCGCTGCTTCACGGGACGCGTGAGGCGCTCATCGCCGGCCATGTGCCCGGCGGGGCAAAGCGAAATGCGAGCTGGGTCGATCCTGACACCGATTGGAACGACGCCGGTGCCGAGGTGCGCACCCTGTTGACCGATCCACAGACCTCAGGGGGGTTGCTCGTGGCCCTCGACGCCGCTCAGGTCGCCGAGTTCATTTCGCGCGTGCCCGGCGCGACTGAGGTGGGTCGGGTCGAGGCGTGGAGCAGCGGCCCGCAGCTGCGAGTGGTCTAACATGCTGCGCATGCCCAAACGTCAGGCGCCAGGGTGGACCGCATCGGAGCGCGTCGCGTCGAGCCCGAGGCCTATGGGGCGTCTGTGGCCCATGCGGCCCATGTGGCGTCTGGGGCCCATGTGGCGTCTGTGGCGTGCGTCGCGCGTGTGGGATCTGGGGGTGGAGGGGGTCTGGTGGTCCCCGCGGTCTTCAAAACCGTTGCGGCCCGACCGAGTCGGGCTGGGTGGGTTCGATTCCCACACGCTCCCGCCCGCGCGCCGCGCCGCGCGCTCGCCGCGGATTGGCCCGGCTGTCAGCGGCGCAGGGGCGCCCGTGGCGTCCTTCGGGGCGTCCCTCGTGGCGTCCTTCGCGGCGTCCTTCGCGGGGTCCCTCGCGGGGTCCCTCGCGGTGTCCCTCGCGGTGGCAATCGTAGTGTCCCTGACGGCGATGCCCTTCTCGCCGCTCGTCGCGCCGCTCGTCGCGCCGCGCGCGGCCTCCCTCAGCGCACAGACTCAGGCCGGCACCCGCGCTGGCGCCCAGCGCCCGCCCGCCGAGCGCTCCACCGCCGCGCAGGCGCGCGATACCGTCTCGATCGAGCGCGTCGCGCCCGAGGACGAACCCCGAGCTCCTATCACGCCGGGCCGCGCGTTCCGCCTCTCCCTCGTGTTCCCGGGGGCGGGCCAAGCCCGCTTGGATCGCCCCTACGCCGGCGGCGTCTTCCTGTTCGTCGAGGCGCTCGCGCTCGCGATGCTGCATCGCTCGGCGGAGGATCTGCAACTCGCCCGCAGTTTTCGCGGGGATTCCATGCCGCGCACGTACCAGCTCGATGCGACCACCGGGCTCGCGGTACGCGATACCCTTGGCAACCCGCTTGTCACCGCCTGGGATGTTCCACGCTACACGGACACCTTCGTCCGGACGCGACGCCTGCATCTTGAGGACTGGATGGCGGTGCTGATCTTCAACCACCTCTTCGCCGGTGCCGACGCGTACGTGGCGGCCCAATTGTGGGACTTACCGAGCAAGGTGGCGTTGCGGCAGATGCCGTTCGGGCCCGCGCTCGCCTACACCCTGCAGTTCGGTCGCCCGCCGCGTCGCTGACGAGGGGGACCCGTCGCGTCAGCTCGGACGGCGTTGGAGCGCCGACTCCACCACGCGTCCCTCGGCCGTCCATCGGCACAGCTCCAACTGCTCCGGCGTGAAGCGCAGGAACCGCGGCTGATCGAGCCACGCCCCCGGATTCGCGAAGACGCCGCGTTCGGCGCGCTCAAGGCTCGCCACGTGCGAGTGACCAAAAACGATCGCTTCCGGTGCATCCGCCGCACGGAGCCGTGCATGCGCCACCGACCGAAGCCCCTCGCCGCCGTCGCGCGGGCGATGATTCCGGCTCGTGTGCGAACTCCGCATCGCCAGCGCGGTGCCCCAGTCGGGGTGGAGCCAGCGGAAGGCGCGAAGCGAGAGGGGATGCCGCAGGACAGTACGCAAACGCCGGTACGGGGCATCCTCGCGCTCGCGCAGACCATCGCCGTGCTCAATCACCGTGTCCCAACCGCCGAGCGATCCGCGCCAGGGTCCCACGTGATACTGCACCCCCACGTCCTGCCGCAGGATCTCGCCTCCCCAACAGTCATGATTCCCCGCAATCCAGAGCACCGGGATGCCTGAGTCGACCAGTCGCGCCAACTCGCCCAACACCCGGACGCCGGCCCGGGGAACCACGTGCCGCCATTCGAACCAGAAGTCGAATAGGTCCCCGTTGATCACCAGTGCTCGGGCGTCCGCTGGGAGGGCGCGGAGCAACTGCAGGAGATCGCGCTCGGTCTCGGCAGGCGCCACGCCGAGATGCGCGTCCGAGAGGAGATAAACGGGGCCGGGAAGCATCGCTCAATCCTACGCGAGCGGCGCGCCCTTTACAAAGGGCGTTGGCTCCGGGTAGACTCGCCGCATATGGAGTCCCGCTCAGAGATCCGCGTGCGCTATGCCGAATCCGACCAAATGGGGGTGGCCTATCATGCCAACTACCTCATCTGGTGCGAGGTCGGACGCACCGACTTCATCCGCGAACTTGGGATGACCTATGCCGAGATGGAGCGCCAAGGGGTGATGCTCGCCGTCGCCGACGCGCACGTCCGCTTTCACGCGAGTGCGCGGTATGACGACCGCGTGCGGATCGTCACTCGGCTCACCGGGGTACGGTCGCGCATGGTCACCTTTGCATACGAGATCCTCCGCCTCACCGACGTCGGTGCGGAGTCCGACCGCCTCGCCTCGGCCACGACAACGCTCGTCTCGCTCGACGCGTCGGGGCGGCCCGCCGCACTCCCGCAGGCCATCCGAACGCTGCTGGATTGCGGGCGCTCCCCGGTGGCGGCATGATGCGCGGAGCCATGATGCGCGGAGCC
>CAYUMN010000097.1:0-2966 GCA_964445835.1 uncultured Gemmatimonas sp. | reverse complement strand
TGCGCGGAGCCGTGATGCGCGGAGCCGTGATGCGCCGCGCCTGGTTGGGCGGCCTCGCGCTGCTGCTCGGCGCCGGATGCTACAGCTTTGCCGGCGGCGGATTGCCGGTACATGTGAAAACCGTCGCCGTCCTGCCGCTCGATAACGAAACCGCCGCCCCCGAACTCCCGCTCGAGCTCCAAGCCGCGCTGCGGGAAGGGATTCAGTCGCGCCTCGGGCTGCGCGATGCCCCCGAGGACCGCGCCAGTGCCGTGGTGAAGGGGAAGATCACGCGCTACGAGATCGACATTCCGGTCGCGTTCTCCGCCAACCCGGCCCAGGCCACCTCGGCACGACGCCGGCTCCGGGTGCAAGCGGATATTGAGATCATCGATCAGGTGACGGGGAAAGTCCTCTGGGCGAAGACTGGTATCACCGCTGAGGGCGAGTACGCCGAACGCAATGAGGCCGCCGGTCGAAAGCAGGCCATCGATCGGATCGTGAACGACGTCATCGAGGGAGCGCAGTCGCAATGGTGAGGGCGCGATCTGGCGTCGGAACGGTGGGGTGCCTCTTCAGCATCTTCCTCGTGCTGGCCATCGGGTATTTCGCCATGAACATCGGGCGACCGTTCTGGCGCTACTACCAGTTCAAGGACCGCATGCAGCAAGAGGTGCGGTTTGCGAGCAAGCGGAGCGACATCACCATCCAGCGCCGACTGCGGGATTTCGCTGACTCGCTCCAACTGCCGACGAACGCCACGAAGGTCAAGGTGCGCCGCCGCACCGGGACAATCGAAATCTGGGCCGAATACTACGAGTTGGTTGAGCTCCCAGGTCTCGTGAAGGAGTTCTACTTCGAACCGCGCGCGGTGGGGACGTTCTGAGCCAGGTCCGTGCCCCAGCGGCCAAGGTCATGACGCGGACGGCGGCGGCGCAGTGGCGCGCCGAGCAGCGCGGGCCGGTGGTCTTCACGAATGGCGTCTTTGACCTGCTGCATCCGGGCCACGTCGACGTGCTGCGCGGCGCGCGCGCCGAGGGCGCGCACCTCATGGTCGGCGTGAACGGCGACGCCTCCGTGCGTCGGCTCAACAAGGGGCCGGAGCGCCCCGTGCGGAGCGAACAGGAACGCGCCTATGTGCTCGCCGCGCTTGAGTCCGTCGACTGCGTCGTCATCTTCGACGAGGACACGCCGACGGAACTCGTCGCGCAGTTGCTCCCGGACGTTCTCGTCAAGGGCGGCGACTATCGCCCCGAGGACGTCGCGGGTGGCGATACGGTTCGGGCGCGCGGCGGCCGAGTCGTCATTATCCCGCTGACCGCGGGCCACTCCACAACGGCGACCATCGCCAAACTCCGGACCTGATGCCAGACCATCGTCCCGCAGGGCGCGCGCTCGATGCACTGCGCCCCATTGTCATGCAGCGCCACGCGGCGCCGAACGCCGAGGGATCCTGTCTCATCTCCTTCGGCAATACGCGCGTGCTGTGCACGGTCTCCGTTGAGGATGGCGTCCCTGGCTGGAAGAAGGGGAAGGGCGAAGGATGGCTCACCGCCGAATATGCGATGTTGCCGCGGGCGACGCACACGCGGACCGCGCGCGAACGTGGGCAGCTCGGCGGGCGCACGCAGGAGATCCAGCGCTTGATCGGCCGCAGCGTCCGCGCGATGCTCGATGACTTCAAGTGGGGAGAGTACACCCTCAAGGTCGACTGCGATGTGCTACAGGCCGATGGCGGCACGCGGACCGCGGCAATCACCGGCGCCGCGGTGGCGGTGGTGGATGCCTTTGACTGGATGGTGAAGAGCGGGCGACTCAAGGTCTCGCCGGTGAAACGTCGCGTCGCGGCCGTGAGCGTCGGCGTGGTGGACGGGCGCCCGGTGCTCGATCTCGAGTACGTGGAGGATGTCCGCGCCGACGTCGATGCGAATGTCGTCATGGCCAGTGCGGATCGTTTTGTCGAGGTGCAAGGCACGGGTGAGAACAACAGCTTCTCGCGGCAGGAACTCGACGCGCTGCTCGATCTCGCGCACGGCGGCATCCGGGCACTCGATGCGGCGCAGGCCCGCGCGCTCGCGAGTGACTGATCGCGATCCGCGCGATCCGCGCGATCCGCGGGTGCCGCGGGTGCCGCTCGTGTTGGCGACGCGGAGCGCGGGAAAGATTCGCGAACTGACGGCGTTGTGTGCCGCTGAGGGGATCGCCGTCGAGACGCTCGATGCGCTCGGCCTCGTGGAGGAGGCCGCAGAAGCGGGCATCGAGGTCCACGACACGTTCCCTGGCAATGCCGAGGCGAAGGCGCGCTGGTTTGCGGCGCGGCTGCCGGGTCGTGTCGTGCTCGCCGAAGACTCAGGGCTCGTGGTGGATGCCCTCGGCGGCGCGCCCGGCGTGCACAGCAAGCGATGGGCACAGATCTCGGCGAGCGGCGCGGCGCTCGACGCGGCGTGCGATGCGGGGAACAATGCGGCGTTGCTTCGCGCGCTCGAGGGACAACTGCGGCGGGAGGCGCACTACGTGTGCGTGGCCGTCTGCATCTACGGCGCGCAGCGATGGGGTGGCGAGGGGCGGGTAGACGGGCGCATCGGCGAGCACGCGCGCGGGAGTGGCGGCTTCGGCTACGATCCTTATTTCGAGAGCATCGAGTTGGGGAAGACGTTTGGCGAAGCGTCCCCGGAGGAGAAGGCGCGCGTGAGTCACCGGGCGCGCGCGCTGCGCAGCGTGCTGGCGGCCGGTGGGGCGGCGCTTCGTCAGCAACTCGGGCGGTAGCGCGGGCGTTTGCGCGGGCTGTTGCGTGAGCCGTTGCGTGAGCCGTTGCGCGAGCCGCCGCTCCGTCAGCGTGTACGGTGTTGCGCGTGCCTGTTGGCGCGTGGTGAGAACTCGCGAGTCGGTGTCAGTTGACCTGCGCCCCACCTCTGACTATCGTTGGAGACTGATCGCGGGGCGTAGCGTAGCCCGGTATCGCGCCTGCTTTGGGAGCAGGAGGTCGC
>CAYUMN010000096.1:8562-11432 GCA_964445835.1 uncultured Gemmatimonas sp. | reverse complement strand
GGATTCCTTGGATCCGCTGTGCGCACTGTGTAGCAAGTCCGGTTTGACATACACTTCGGCATTACGGCGCGCACCGGCATTCTACTCGGGTCGCGCGCTCCTCATCGCCAAGCCACTTCAAGCGACTTCAAGCCACATCATGCACTTATATGCACGACGTCCGTCGGCGCGGGTTCTCGCGCTCGTCACGGGCGCCTGCCTCATGCTCACTCCCGCTGCGCTCCTCGCGCAGCGCGGCCCAGCCCGCGATGCCGTCATCGAGTTCGGCCGCGCAAACGAGACCGGAGACGGCTGGGTGAATGCCCGCGTCACGGTGAGATATCAGTTCGCCGATTGCGTCGGTGATGTCGCGGTGCTCTACTCGATGGATCGCGCGAGCCTGAACGTGTCTGGCGGATATTATTTCCGCGGGGTCTGGTACCAGCCTCCCGGAAACATCGGCCCGTCGCGCCCGAGCTCGATCAATTTCAGCGGGCCAGTCCTCGACCGTGTAGGACGGTTCATGGGTTCATTCGCTGACCCGTACACGCAGGGCGGTCAGGGAGCCGGCTGCATCGGACAGTCGAAGGTGGTCTTTACTCGGAAGTCCAAGCTTGGCGAGAACTCCACGGCGGCGCAGTATCTGGCCTTGCTCGAGGAGCTCTACATTCAGCCGCTCGCGCAGCCGCGCTACCGCGACGCCGCGGCGGAGGCCTGGATCAACGGCGAGCTCACGAAGCAGCGTGACGACTCGCTCGCACGCATCGGACGAGACCGCGAGCGTGCCGATTCAGTACGCGTTCGCGAACGCCGCGAGATTGCCAGGCTCGATTCACTCGAGCGCGCACGCGAGGCCAATCTGGCGAAGGAGCGCGAGCGCGCCGACGCAGAGACGACGCGGCGCGACAGTGTCGGGCGTGCAGATGAACGCGAAACCGCGCGCGAGGAGCGCGAGGATGAGGAGCGGGAGCGGAAGAACGCGCTCGATCGTGAGGTCGCGGGTGACGCACAGACCGCGCGCCTCAACGCGATGTTCGCAGTCGAGAAGGCGGAGTGGGAGCTGGCGGAGCAGGCCCTCTCCCGCGGCGACATCGCGACGGCCCGACCGCTCCTCGAGAAGCTCGCCGGAAGCCTCGTGTACGGCGAGCAGGCGTCGGCCCGCCTCGCGCAACTCAACGAGCAGGAGCTGGCGCAGGGCATCTCCGGCTTGTTCAGCGCCTTCAGCTACTTCACGAGCAAGCTGGAGGGGACAGGTCTGTTCCTCGGCCCGAGCTATGGTCCGACCGGGTTTCCGGGGGACAACGGAGCCGCGGGCCTGACCGTCGGCTTCGCGATGTCGGCGCACCAGCGCTGGGTGCCCTATGTCGACCTATTGATGATTAGCCTCGGATCCGACGCGGCCGAGGCGCAACGCTACTATCCCAGCAAGAGTCTGATGACGGCCGTGGTAGGGACGACAACGCCGTGGCTGCGGCTGCGCCTCGGCGCCAACGCCTCGCTCGCGCCGCACTTCGGGTATCGCGCCATCGGCACCGACCTGCGCTGGATCAACGCTGGGCAGACCGGACTCATGCTGATCTCGCGTGGGCTTCTCGTCCGCGGCGACGTCGTCATCATCAACGGCAAGGCGCAGTACAACGGCGCGATCGCGAGGGTCTTCTGATGCGCCGCGCTCCCCGCCACACCTTCCGCAGGGCCGCGCGCGGTCTTGTGTGCTCTGCCATGCTCACCGCGAGCGCGTGCGACTCGTTTCCCGGATCGCTTGGGCCCACGGCGCGTGATCTCCAGTCGCAGTTCGAGATCCAGAACCGCACCTCGGCGTCGATGACCCACGTGCTCGTGCACCCGACGACCCAGATCGGCGGCTGTAGCGTGACGAACGACGCGACGCTGATCGGAGGAGTTGCCGAATTCATCACGCGCCCTGGCGGGGGCCGAGTCTTCAACCTCGAGTCGGGCTGTTACCTGTTCTTCGTTCGGTTCGAAGGGCACCCGGGTCACGTGCAGGCGGGGACAAGCCTAGGACTTGACGAGTTCAAGTCGACGACTATCGCCGCCTTGCCGACCGTTCCCACTCCGTTGGCGAACAGCGCGACCGTGCGCATCGACAACGGCGCGACCCGGCACACCTCGCCAATCACGCGTATCTACGTCGACCCTTGTCGGCCGGCTGGGACTGGCATCTATGGGCAGGGGGCGGGCGGCGGCGCGACGCGCGACTTGACCCTCAGCATCGCGCACGGTGCCTCGACATCGCTGTCGCTTCCGGCCACGTGCCAGATCGTCACGCTCCTCTGGTCGAATGGGTTCTATCAGTTCGGGACGTACAACTTCACGACGGGCTCGCAGGTGCTGGTCGGGCGCTAGGATCCCTCTGGGCGCCGCCGCAGTTCGCCGCGCCCCTTGTTCTACGTCAAGACCTCCGGCGCATACGTCACCTGACGCATATCCCCTTGCCGCGCGCGGCTCAATCTTCTGAGCACCGAAGACCCTCCCGGAGACCCGCCCGGAGACCCGCCGAGAGACCCGCCGAGAGACCCGCCGAGAGACCCAATGTCTCGACGGGTCCACGTCACCGCCGCCCGCGTACCCCTTATGCTCGATGCAGACTACTTCAGGAACCATCGCGGAGTCGCCCACCCCGGCTGGATCTGGGTGGGTGGCGCGGCCCTCGACCTGCACGAGCGATTGACGCGCACCACGGTGCAGATCGAGCGGTTCGATCTCCTGCCTCGCGAGCCGGTCCTGCTCGTGACCAATGCGTCGCACATGTATGACATCTTCCCGTTCCGCTGCGCGATGCGCCGAGCGGGCGTCCCCGTGGTCAGCATCGCCAAAGGGAAGTACTTCCAGTCGCGGTCGATGGCGTGGGCGATGGGCCAAGTGGGCGC
>CAYUMN010000096.1:5469-8462 GCA_964445835.1 uncultured Gemmatimonas sp. | reverse complement strand
CGCGGACATCATGTGCACCTGTATCCCGAAGGCACCGTCTCGAGCCGACTCGGCACGGGACGCCGAGGCGCCCTCCAACTCGCGCACGCGCTCGGGCTCGCGGTGCAGCCGGTTGGGATCAGCGGGTGCAGAGAGGCCTTCGCGGGACCGCGCCGTGTGCGGATGCGCGGCGGCCGTATCCAGATCCGCTTCGGCGCGCCGTGGCGACACGCGACCGCTTCGCTCCCCTCGTCGTACCGGCCGTTCGATGTGATGCACGAGCGTGACTGCGGCCCGCTCCTCGACGAGGCCACCGGCACGCTCATGAATCGCATTGACGATCTGCTCGAGCCCAGCTACCGACGGTCCGCCACCCACATCCACGACGGCACCACCGGCGTCGGGAGATTCCTGTGACGTTGCGTCTCTACCCACGACTCACGCTCGACCTCTCCGTGCGCGACCTCGCGTACGCCGTCGCTGCCTGTGCGCGCCAGCCTGACGCCGCACGCGAGGCCGAAGCGCTCGAGTCGGAATGGGCACCGGAAGGAGATGGGCTCGTGGCCCTCTCCGTGCGCTCCGCCTTCGACCTGTACCTCAGTGCACTCGCGCTACCGGCCGGAAGCGAGATCCTCCTGAGCAGCGTGACGATTCCCGACATGGTGCGCATCGCGCGCGAACACGGCCTCGTCCCCGTCCCCGTAGATGTCGCGCTCGAGACGCTCTTCCCCAGCCCGATCGATTGCGAGCGCGCCTGGTCGCCCAACGTGCGATTGCTCGTCATCGCCCACCTCTTTGGTGGGCGCAACGACCTCACGCCGATCGCCGCCTGGGCTCGTGCACGTGGCATACCATTGGTGGAGGACTGCGCGCAGGCGTTCCGCGCGCCGGACGAGCGCGGCTCACCACTCGCCGACGCCACCTTCTATAGTTTCGGTTCGATCAAGACGATGACAGCGCTCGGCGGCGCCCTCGTTCGCGTGGCGGATGCGCAGGTGCTCGCGCGCATGCGCGCCGCGCAGGCACAGTGGCCGCGGCAATCCCTGCGGCGGTTCAGTACCAAGGTCGTGCGCACCGCCATGCTCCTGATCGTACAGCGGCCCCGCATCTACGGGGCGATCGCGAAGCTCTGCGAACTGACCGCCCGCGACTTCGACCGGCTCATTCAGGATTCGGTGAGGGGGTTCCCCGTGCCGCCGGGAGGCGCCCTGCTGCCGGTGCTGCGCCACCAGCCCTGCGGTGCCCTCGTCGCGCTGCTCCGGTATCGGCTACGGACCTTTGACGGCCGCCATCTCGCCCGCCGTTCGGCGCTGGGCGAGGTGGCGCGCGCGCGGCTCGCGCCTTGGGCGCCGGTGCTCGGGGCGGAGCAGCCGCAGCGCACGCACTGGCTCTTCGCGATCGAGTGCGCGGACCGCGCGGCGGCGCTGAGGCAGGGGCGGCGGCTTGGCCTCGACGTCGCCGCCGGTGCGTCGAGCATCGCGGCCGTCCCACGTCCGCCCGAGCGTCCTGATCTGCCGCCGCTGCGCGCCGAGCGATTCATGGGCCGCATCGTCTTCGTGCCGGCGAACGCCGACATGCCGCCGGCGGCGCTCGAACGCATCGCGGAGATCACGCAGCGCCCGGTCCCGCGGATACTAGAAGAAGAACGCGAACCGGCCGCCACTTGAGCCCAGCGAGCTGAAGCGCTGGTTCACGATCGTGTTGTAGATCGAACCGAACGTGTAGCGCACCCCGATGTTCGTCGTGATTCGGAATCCGGTCTGCAGCGCCTGACGCTGCAACAGGATCTCTTCCTCACTGTTGCCGGCGAGCGGGAGATAGATCTGGTCGCGCACGCGGGCGGCAGAGCCGTTGATGTTGAGCGAGAAGCCGCGGCCGAGGCGCAGGTCCGCGTTGGTCGTGAATGTCAGCGCGTGTCGGTCGAAGTCATGCAGGTAGTTCAGCCAGTCCAACGACATGTTCAGCGTGCCCCACTGCTGGCGCGACACAAACGAGGCCGTGATCTGCTGGGAGAACCGCGTTTCGGCGGTCTCGCCGAGGACGGTCTCACGCTGGTAGTTGTAGTAGTTGGGACCGACGTTGTAGAGCAGGGTGAGCTGCCGACGCGTCTGCTCCGTCCACGGGAACACGTTGTACTCGATTGCCGGCTGCAAACGAATCGCGGCGTCCTGATTGAGAAAGTCGGAGTAGCCGGCGCCGATCTTCGCGCCCGCGGACCAGTGGTCGGAGAGTGAGCGGACCATCAACGCGTTGAGGTTATAGGTGCGCTGCTCGTTCCTGACCGTGAACGCGGGACGGGTGGTGGTGGCCGGAATATTGAACTTGGACTCGTTGATGTTACCGCTCACCGAGAAGTTCAGCTTCCACTCGGCGGTGCTGCGATTGGCCGAGAATGACAGCGATCCGTTGACCTGCTGCTGGCGGTCTTCGGCGCGGACGAAGGTGTTGAAGTTCGTGGTGTAGGTCCAGAGGTTCCACGGATCCCGCAGATTCGCGGCGCCCACCTGCGGCTGGCGCTGCGCGCCGAAGGGTGCGGCGTAGGCGACCTGCATGCGCGCGGCGATTGGCGAGCGCGCCACGAAGCGCGTGAGCCCGAGCTTGAACACCCGCGCCAGTTCTCGGCGCATGCGGTCGTCGGCATCGTTGGGGAGCGTGTTGAGCGTGAGCGTGTCCGCCATCCCGTCGAACTTGTTGCGGCCAATGAACGTGATGGTGTACTCAATGCCGCCGCCACCGTTGGTCAGCGCTTGAGCGAGAATCTGCACGTCGGCGTCAAAACGGTCGCGCATCCAGTTCACGAAGTTGATCTCCGTGACAAAGAAATCGCGGTCGCAGCCGCGGGCGCGCCCCTGGCAGTCGAGAAAGACGCGAATCGCCTGAGACTGCAGCGTGAGCGAGTCCGGGCCGGCGGCAGGTTGCGCGGCGACACCCGGCGGCGGACCGCTCGGGCGGGTCGGGGCCTGCGCGCCGAGCGTAGAGCCAAGAGTGGAGCCAAGCGTCGCGCTGAGGAACAC
>CAYUMN010000096.1:0-5369 GCA_964445835.1 uncultured Gemmatimonas sp. | reverse complement strand
CGCCGCCACCGCTCCCCGCAACACATACACGTCCGGGCGCCGAACCTGCTGCCGCGCCACTCCTCTGAGTCCGTCGCTCCCGAACCGGTACGTCGCGAGCCCGATCGTCGGACGCCCGATGCGCCGCGACGAGGACGTTGCCATCGGGGAGTCGCACCGGATCGTCGCCCCCCTCGGAGTAGACGTGCGCAAGCGCGCGCATCGCACCGGTCAGGAGATCAAGGCGCGAGACGATGAGCGAGTCTGCCTTCAGATTCCAGCCGACCACCACTGCGCTTCGGGCGTCCCGCGCATCCGTCGCGCTGAGATCGAACGTCGTGTCCTTCCGTGTGGCGACGGAATTCGTGCGGAGCGTGCTGAGTCCCTCAGAATTGAGGAAGCCTCCACCTATAACTTTTTCATGTTGGCGGCTCAGGGCGGAGCCACTGGCGATCGAGGTCTGCCACCCCGTCGTCGGCTCGAGCATCACGCGAGTGCGCGGCTGCGTCCCGCTCCCACTCACGATGAGCATCTCGCGGCCGTCCGCCGAGGGATCCCAGTCGTCCACCGCGCGCACCGAGCTGACCAGTCGCCGTAACGACCATCCATGCTGGCGGAGAAGGCGAGGAAGCGTCCGTCGGCGCTCCAGTTGACACCGCTGATGCCAGCAGCACCTCGCAGGATCGTGCGGCGCCCGGCACCGGAGATGTCCTGCACCACGAGATCAGCGGCACAAAGCCCGGTGGCATCGCACACCCGTTCGACAAGCGCTCCAACAATGAGCCGAGAGCGTCGTGGCGCTGATGCGGCGATTCCCGGCACTTGTACCGCCGGCCGCATCTGCGTGGGGGTGATTCCGCAACGCGACGCCGTCAGCGGCTCCAAAGCGTGCAGTAGCTCCTCCGCGCTCTGCCACCGGTCCGCGGGCCGCTTCGCAAGACAGCGCGCGATGATCGCCTCCAACTCCGGTGGGCAGGCTCCGCGGTGAACACGCACCGGCTCCGGCGTCTGCGTCACCTGCGCAACCAGCATCTGCTGTGGCGAGAGCCCCGCAAAGGGCGGACGTCCCGTGAGCCTCTCGTACGCGAGAATGCCGACGGCGTAGATGTCCACGCGGTGATCGAGCAGCGGGTCGGCCGTCGCTTGCTCCGGCGCCATGTAGGTGGGCGTGCCGAGCGCGACCCCGACGGTCGTGACGCTGTTGCGTCCTCCGGCCTCGGTCACCGCCTTGGCCACGCCGAAGTCGGTCACCAGCGCGTGTCGCCCCGAGAGCATCACGTTGTCGGGTTTGATGTCGCGATGCACCACTCCCTGCTCGTGCGAATGCGCCAACGCATCCACGACTTCGGTGAGGATCCGCACGACGTCGTTGATCGGGAGCTCCCCCACGCGCTCAAGGCGCTGACGCAGGGACTCCCCGGCGACGTATGGCATCACGAAATAGAGGAAGCCCTCGGCATTTCCTGAATCGTGCAGCGGGAGGATGTGCGGATGTTGCAACCGCGCCGCGACGTGAATCTCTCGGAAGAAACGCTCCGGACCCATCGTCGCGGCCAGCTCCGGCCGCAGCACCTTGAGCGCGACCTCGCGCCCGTGCTTCAGGTCCTCGGCGAGATACACCGTGGCCATGCCGCCGGCGCTAGAACAGCCACTGCGCCCCGAGCCGCGCATAGCCGACGTTTCCCGGCGCGAGGTCGGCCACCTCGCGGCTGCCGCGCGCGAACACCACTCGGCGTAGCACGGTCGCGCCGACATCCGCCGTGATCTGCAGCTTGCCGCCACGAGGCGACCAGCGGAGCTGCGGACCCACCGTCGCATTCGCCAGCCAGAGGCGGTCGGCCGTGTCAACGCGCCGCTCCTCCGAGAGCCCGTACTGCGCCCCCACCAATGCCGCCCCGAAGCCGATGTCCAAGCCGCGCCGCGGCATCCACCAGAGGTCGGCGCGCGCCGGCAGCAGCGCATCGATCAGCAGTTGGCGCTTGGGCCGCGCGACGATGTGCACCACCGGGACGGGAAGCAGACGCCCGAAGCCCGACGCGAGCGACAGCCCGAACCCCACGGTCGTGCGCGGGGAACGGATCTTATCGATGAACACCGCTCCTTCAACGCGCAGTTGCGCGCCCGCGTCGTCACCATCGCCGTAGAGCCCTGGCCGGAGCACCACGAACAGTGTGCGCGAGTCGTCCAGCGTTCGCGCGAGCCAGAGGTCCGCGGTCGCCACGTTGAGTGCCGTCGGCTCGGGAGCCGGGCCCGCGCCCATGCGCGGCAGGCTCACCATCACTTGGCGGAAGACGCCGCCGACCAACAACATCGTGTTCCCGCCGTCGAGCAGCACCCGCTGTGTTGCCTGCAACTGCAACGCGCCCTGCGTGAACTCCTCGGCGGCCGTTGTGCCGGCCGGCGCCGTCGCGGTGGTAGACCCAAACGTCTCCACGCGGACAATCACCCGCTCGCGCTGTGCCGCCACTGGGCGAGGCGCGAGCGCCGTCAGCAGGAGCAGCGCCGCCAGCCCGCGACAGGAACTCGACCGCGGAAGACTGGGCACGGTATGGGAACTGGACATTGGGGTACCGGGGTTGGCGGAGGGTGAGGGCCGCGCCCCGAGCTTGCGGAGCGCCGTCCCATTTGAGAGAATATTCGCGTCGGTAATGCTGAGCGAAATCCTCAACATATTCAACTCTGGTGTCCGCATGCGCGTTCCGTTCGCCCTCTTGATCGCCCTCGGCCTCGCCACCCGTTTGCCCGCGCAACAGCTCTCGCCAGAGCTCGCGCGCGTGGATTCGCTTATTGTCGCGCGCAATGTTGCTGGCGCCGCCGCCATCATTGACGCCGAGGTCCGCCGCGCGCCGCGCGATTTCGAAGTGCTGTGGCGTGTGTCGCGAGTGCGGCTCCTCCAGGGAGACGCGAGCCTTCCGCAGAGTCGTGAACAGGACCGGCTGTATCGTCAGTCGTTGCAGATCGCCGAGCAGGCCATCCGCGCGAACCCGTCGGCGCCGGACGGCTACGTGCGTCGCGCGGCCGCGTCCGGAAAGGTGGCACTGTTCTCCGGTGTACTCGACGCCTCGGACTTCGTGCTGCAAGCGAAAGAAGATTCGGAGCGCGTCATCGGCATGAATGCGGCGCCGCCTGTTCTGCTCGCCACCGCGCACTATATCTTGGGCCGCACGCACCTCAAGCTCACCGAGACGCCGCGTCCGCTGCGGATGCCGATCGGGCTGGGGTTCGGTAACCTCGGTGACGCGTTGTCGAACTTGCGGCGTGCGCGGCAGTTGCGTCCTGGCTTCATCATGTTCGAGCTGGAGTTGGGCCGGGTGCTTATTGCGAGCGATCAGGGCCCGCAGGCGCGGCCGATTCTGACCGCGATCGCGAACCTGCCGGAGCTGGAGCCCGGTGATGCCGAGCGGAAGCGCGAAGCGGTCGAGGTGCTGCGCGGCATTCGCTGACGACTGCGAATGTCCGCGGACTCGCGCTGACTACCGCCGCGCGAACGACTCGGCGCGGGCCATCTCCATGGCGTAGCGTCGCTCCGACCGCGCGAACACCGCGCGGCACAGGCTCCCCTTGAGGAAACGAGCCGCCAACCGCTGCGCCGGCGTGATGCGCACCGGACGCATCGCCCAGATGGCAATCGCGAGGCCGATCAACACGGTGCCCGCGAGCAACACCAGGAACCCGACCCTGGAGACCTGGCGAATCCCGTTGGCGGTCTCACCGAGCCAGACTAAACCGATCGGCTGACTGGCGATGCCGAGTATCCCCGCGGCGATCGCGAAGCGCTGCCGGTGCCGGTTCCGCAGGCGCTCAACCGGATCGCCCAACAACTGCGCGCGTGCTCGCGCGATCTCGCCCGTGATGTCGTCGACCGCCGTCGCGACGTCCGGCGCGGTGAAGCCCTGACGCACGACGAACCGGACTCGCTCGATCACCTGCAGGATAATGGTGACGGAAATCGTCGCGGCGAAGAGCGAGATCACGATACGTCCCGCCTCATCACGGCTCGGAAGGAGCTGCATCAGCGTGAAGAGGATGATGCCCATGGTCAGCAACGCCTGCACCGACTGCGCGGTCTGCTGGTGAAAGAGCCTGAGCAGTGGCGCGACCTCACGGGTCCGCAGTTGCAGATTGTTGATCGCCTCGGCCAGTGCTTCGCCGGAGGAGAATCGCCCGCTGCGATCCTTGGAGAGCAGTCGCCCGACGACCTCGCCGAGCGGGCGCGGGAACTCCGGACGCAGCTCAGTCACCAGCGGCGGTGCCTGCGTCATATGCAGCATGAGCAGTCGATGCGCCGCCGTGGCGACGAACGGCGTCCGCCCCGTCGCGGCGAAGAATCCGACGCAGCCGAGCGAATAGAGATCGCTGCGTCCATCGATCTCCTCGGCCGCGGCCTGCTCGGGGCTCATGTAGTGCGGCGAACCAATCGACTGCCCGACCTCAGTGAGCGAACTCGCGTCCTCACTGCGCGCGATACCGAAGTCCATGATGAGCACGCGCCCGGTGCCGCGCTCGATCATCAGGTTGTCGGGCTTCACGTCGCGATGCACGATGCCGCGGGCATGGGCGTAGCCGAGCGCCCATGCGGCGTCTTGCACCAGGCGCGCGCAGTCGGCTTCGTCGTAGGGCCCGGAGCGGGCGATGCGTTGCGAGAGGGTCTCACCATCGACGTATTGCATGACGATCGCGAGCAGGTCGCCCTGCTCCTCGACGGCGTGCACGTGGACGATATTCGGATGCGAGAGCGAGGCGGCGAGCTTGGCCTCTCGAACGAATCGCTCGCGCAACACCGGATTGAAGGCGAGGTCCGGGGGAAGGACCTTGATGGCGACGAGGCGATCGAGGCTGAGGTCGCGGGCGAGATAGACCGTGCCCATCCCGCCGCGCCCGAGCTCGCGTTCGATGGTGAAGCGGCCAGCGACAACGCGTTCGAGGGAGGTCCGCACTGGATCGGTCATCGGCTGAAGATGGGGCCGAGGAGGCGGAGGGGCCAGATGCTGGTTTCGGGGGCAAAAAACGTGCGCGCCTTGACGCCGTGTCGGAGGCGCGCCCGTCTTTATGCCTGCGGCTTCGAGCTCAAGGTTTCTGGCTTAGAGCTTCTATCCTCCAGCCTCCAACCTCCGGCCTCTAGCCTCCAACCTCCAGCCTCCAGCCTAGATCGTTGCTCAACTGAACGCCTACGGCAGACAGATCGCGGGAATGGAACCGGGGCCAGAGATAGTCCCGCCGAGCCGGTTGCAGGTCGTGACGTTGAGTGTGCCGCCGACGGTGGTGGTGGAGCCGGGCTGCAGGTTGAGCGTGGTGAGTGTCGCAGTGCGCGTTGGTTGCACCGTGGCTGTATTGCGCTGATCAAGGGTGCCGGCGAGCGTGAACCCACCGTCGATGTTGATGCTGCCGAG
>CAYUMN010000095.1:0-11450 GCA_964445835.1 uncultured Gemmatimonas sp. | reverse complement strand
CCGTAACGCACCTCGCGATCACACGAACTCGTTGTCGGGTTCGAGCTGATCGTCTCCGCGCGGCGCGGTCAGTCGCAGGACCGCACCGAGGGGGCCGAGCACGCGGAAGTCATCACCATCGCCCAGCACAAGGTCCGCGGCGTCCGCAGAGGGAGCGATCAGCCGGATCGTGGTGCCGCGCCGTTCGATCGCCCGCACCAGAATGTGGTGGCCGACCCGTGCGACCACCGGCGTGTCGTCTGGGACACGCGCGCCCGGAATCACGAGCAGGAGATCGCCCTCACGCACCGCATGCATTGGCGCGTCCTCGGCGTTGGTGCGCACCAGAAATGAGTCGTCCGTCGCGAGCAGCGAGCGGTCGAGCGTGAGGTGTTCCTCCGTGACCGAGCGCCCATCGGCAGTCCATCGCACGACCGGCACTGGTTGCGTCCCCACGCCGCCAGTGAATCCCTCGATCACGACACCGCGTGAGCGCCCCGGCGTTCGACGGATGTAACCCTTGGCTTCGAGCGAGGCCAAGAGATCCGCCACGGTCCGCGTCGACGGAATGCGGAAGTGACGCGCGATCTCCCGCACACTCGGCTGGAAGCTGTGCGTCGTCAGATAATCAATCAGGAACTGCCAGAGCTTCCGTTCGATCTCCGTGAGCGGCGCACGAGGAGCATCCATCGTCAGTGGCTCGCGGTCATCCCCTGCAAGTGGGCCTCAGCGCGCGCGATCCGCGCCAAGGTGCGCTCACGACCGAGCATCACGATCACGTCGAAAATGCCGGGCGAGACCGCGAGCCCGGTCAGCGCAACGCGCAGCGGCTGAAAGATCTTCCCGCCGCCAACGCCCTTCTGCTCCGCGAGCTGGCGGAGCGACTCTTCCATCGGGCCCGGCGTGAAGTCGACGAGCGTGGTCAGCGTCTCGCGCGTCGCCGTGAGGAGCATCAGCGCGGAGGCGGCATCCTTCCACTGCTTGGCGACCGCCTCGGCATCGTAAGCGATGTCGTCGCGGAAATAGGGCTCGGCCTGCCGCACGATATCGTCCACGAGACGCGAGCGCACGCGCAGGAGGTCCAGCAACTGATGATACCACTCGCGACGCGCCTCGAGTTCCTCGGCGGTCGCAAGTCCCGCGGCGATGATCAGCGGCGTCACACGTGGCTCGAGATCGGCGAGTGGGATCTTGGAGAGATGCTGGCCATTCATCCACTCGAGCTTCTGCGGATCGAACACCGCAGCCTTCTTGAGAAGATGATCCTCGCTGAAGCTCTGAATGAGTTCGTCAAGCGTCATCACTTCGTTGAACTCGCCGCCCGGCGACCACCCAAGGAGCGCGAGGAAGTTCACCATCGCCTGCGGGAGGATGCCCAAGTGCTGGTAGTCCCCGACGGCGGTGGCTCCATGACGCTTCGAGAGCTTCTTCCCATCGGTCCCGTGAATCATCGGGAGATGGCCGAACTGCGGGATGGTCGCGCCGAGGGCCTGGTACAGGAGGATCTGCTTCGGCGTATTGGAGATGTGGTCGTCGCCGCGCATCACGAGCGTGATCCCCATCGCGATGTCGTCGGAGACGACGGCGTGATTGTAGATCGGCGTGGCGTCCGAACGGAGGATCACGAAGTCTTCGATGTCCTTGTTCGGAAAGCTGATGCGCTCGTGCACGAGATCGGTCCAAGCGGTCTCGCCGTCGGGGACGCGGAAGCGCAGCACGAAGGGCTCGCCCGCGGCGACGCGACGGTCAACGTCTGTCTTGTCGAGGCGATCGCAACGGCGGTCGTACCTGAAGGCATCCTTGCGCGCGGCTGCTTCCGCTCTTCGCTGCTCGAGTTCCGCGCTCGTGCAGAAGCAGCGATACACGTGGCCGTTGTCGAGCATCTGCTGCGCGTCGGCGCGATGCCGCTCGAGGTTCGCGCCCTGAAAGACGACCTCCTCGTCCCACTTCAGACCAAGCCAGTTGAGCCCGTCGAAAATCGCCTGCGTGGACTCGTCGGTGGAACGCGCCTTGTCCGTGTCCTCGACGCGGAGCAGGAACTTGCCGCCCGTCTTTCGCGCGAGGAGCCAATTGAAGAGCGCGGTACGCGCGCCGCCGACGTGGAGATAGCCGGTGGGGGAGGGAGCGAAGCGAAGGCGCGGCGTCGTCATCGGAGGAAGCAGGGGCAGCGAGGGTACCGGGCGCACGACTCGCAGAGCGCGACGGCGGGCGATGAGTCACGGGCAGACACGGGTCCAAATGGAGACGGGCCCAACCGGACTGGCCGGTGGGCCCGCAACACGGAGACGGAGGGATTCGAACCCTCGATACAGGTTTAACCCCGTATAACGGTTTAGCAAACCGCCGCCTTCAGCCTCTCGGCCACGTCTCCGAAGGCCGATGGGTTGGCCTCCTACAGAGCATAATCCTAGCACCGATGCCGCGAGGATGGCAGTGGGTGCGTCGTGCATCGTGCGAGCGGAGGGTACAGGACTCGAACCTGTAAGTCCTTGCGGACGACGGTTTTCAAGACCGTTGCAATAGCCATTCTGCCAACCCTCCTCGCACCGGTTCTCGCGAACCGGTTTGCGCGAGGATGAAAACTCAGCGATTAGCGCCTGAGCCGCAACGCCGTTCCCCAAGGATCTCGCACCGTCCCGCCCATCTCGTCGCGCTCCACCGCAAAGCCGGCGCGCTCGACGCTCGTCAGGGCTGCCTCGATATCGGCCGCACTCGGCAGGTGCACGTCCCACGAGAGGAGGCGGGCATCGGTCGGACCGGCCGGCGGGGTACCGGCCGCCCAAGTGTTGAGGCCGAGGTGATGGTGATAGCCCCCCGCCGAGAGAAAAAGGGCGCCCGGGTAGTTCCAGACAACGCGGTCGAGGCCGAGCGCCTCGTGATAGAACGCGGACGCCTGATCCAGATCGCCGACGTGCAGGTGGACATGTCCCATCGTCGTGCCCGCCGGCATGCCGCTCCACGGATCGCTCCCGGCCGCCTGCACGAGCGCGCGCAGGTCGAGGGGTTCGCTCGCCATCTGCAGCTGCCGAGCGTCGTGCCGCCACGAGTCGCGGGGACGGTCGCTGTACACCTCGATGCCGAGCCCGTCGGGATCGTTGAGGTAGAGCGCTTCGCTCACGAGATGGTCGGACGCGCCGGCGCGTGCGCCAGTGGTCGCGAGATGGGACACAAGACGGCCGAGTGCCTCACGATTCGGGAGGAGAATGGCGAAGTGGAAGAGGCCGAGGCGCCCGTGGGGCGCGAGGGGCCGCGTGCCAGGGATAGCATGCAGTTCGACGAGCGGGGTGCCATCGGCGGCGCCGAGGAGGGCCTCGGCGCCGTGTTCGCTGAGGACGCGAAGTCCGAGCACCTCGGTGTAAAAGGCGAGCGAGCGTGCGAGGTCGTTCACCTGGAGCCGCACGCGCCCAAGGGAGAGCGACTCCGGCAGTCGATAGTCGGTCGGCGCGATTCCGTATGCGAGCGCGGCGTGTCTCATGGCGTCGGTGGCGATTGAGGGACGAGGGGCGGCGGTCTCACATTGCGCCGCGAATGCGGGCGAGCAGGTCAATGAGGGTGCGGACTTCGTCGGTGGCGAGCGCGGCGAAGTGCGCGTGGTGCATCGCCTCGACGGGTGCATCGAGTGCGGCGAGCGCGGTGCGGCCTTTGTCGGTGAGGTGCGTGGAAACGAACCGGCGGTCGCCCGCGCCCCGCTGCCGTGAAATGAGTGCGGCGCGTTCGAGTCGGTCGAGCAGCCGGGTGGCGTCGGGGACTTTGGTGATCATGCGGTCCATCACCTCGCCTCGGCAGAGCCCCTCGTCGCCGCTCCCGCGGAGGATGCGGAGCACGTTGTACTGTGTCGGCGTGAGGCCGTGGGCCTTGAGCAGTTCCGCGAGGGCATGTTCGAGCAGGGCCCAGGTGCGGCCGAGGCTGAGCGTCGCTTCTTGCGGCGCGGTGGCGAAGGGCTTGGCCTGTTGGATCTCGTGCTGCAGTGCAGAGGGGGTGGAGTTCACGCGAGAAGGATAAGTGTTATAACACACAATGTCAAATCGGTGACGCGTCATGGAAACATGACAAATGTTGACGGGATTAAATGCGGTGTTATATTCTCTGTTGAGAATGATTCTCAACTACTTGTCTTACTGAAAAGCTCCCCCCTCCCTGCTCCCGAATTGCACTCCCCTCTTCTCCTCCGCTCCCTTGTCGCGCTCGCCACGCTGACCTCCTCGGTCGCCGCGCAGGGAAGCATCACCGGACGCATCACCCTGCCGGACAATCGCACCCCCGTGGTCGGGGCTATCGTGCGCGTGGCCGGCACCTCCGTTGGCGCACTCGCCGACTCCACGGGACGCTTCTTTCTCGCCGGAATCTCCTCCGGCCGCCTCACCATCGAAGTGAGCGCGCCCGGCCACACCTTCGAGCAGCGCACCCTGCTCCTCGTGGACGGCGACACGCTCCGCGTCGTCTTCCGCATCGCGACCGCGCCGCGTGAACTCGCGGGCATCACCGTGCTCGGTGCGTCGAGCGATGCCCTCGAGCGGATCCCTGGCTCCGCGACCGCAATCTCGCTGCGGCAGATCGAACAGATCCAGCCCCTCTCCGCCAACGATGTGCTGCGCACCGTGCCCGGCGTGCATCTCCAAGAGGAGGAGGGGGCAGGGCTCCGCGCCAACATCGGCATTCGTGGACTCGATCCCGATCGCTCGCGCAGCGTGCTGGTGCTCGAGGATGGCATTCCCGTCGCACTGGCGCCCTATGGCGAGCCCGAGCTCTACTACTCGCCTCCTATCGATCGCATGTCGCGGGTGGAAGTCATCAAGGGGAGCGGGTCGATCCTCTTCGGCCCGCAGACGATCGGTGGCGTGGTGAACTACGTCACCGCCGATCCCTCCACGGAGTGGGCGGGACGCGTGGATGCCCGCGGCGGCGCCGGTGGCCAGCAGTTCGCCAAGGTGCAGCTCGGTGGAACCCGCGGGAATGCGCGCGGCATCCTGAGCGCATTCCGCCGCAGCGCCGAGGACTTCAATGGTCTCAACTACGATGTGCGCGACGCGACCGCGAAGGTCGGGGTGCGTACCACGTTCGGCGATTGGAGCGCGAAGCTCAGTGTCTACGAGGAACAATCGAACGCGACCTACGTCGGCCTCACGGACTCCATGTTCCGCGCCGACCCGACGCGGCATCCGATGCCGACGGATGGACTGAACATCGCGCGGCAGGCACTCACGCTGTCGCACGAGACCGCGATCGGGCGCGGCACGCTGCGTACCACGGCATATGGCTACACGACCACGCGCGACTGGATGCGCCGCAACTACACCTACAACGCGACCGGCAATTCCATCGTCCTTGGCAACGCGAGCGGTGGACGCGACCGCCGTTTCGACGTCGCTGGGCTCGAGCCGCGCTTCCGCCTGATGTGGTCCGCGGGCTCCGTGACCTCTGACCTCGATATCGGGGCACGCTACCATACGGAACGCGCGCGCGACCAGTTCGTGAACGCCACGGTCGATGGCACGCCAACCAGCATCCGCGATGACGAGCGTCGCTCCGGTGAAGCGGTCTCGGCGTGGGTGCAGAATCGCTTTGCGGTGACCTCCACCATCGACCTCACCCCAGGAATGCGTGTCGAGCAGTTCGGGTATGCGCGCAACATCACGCGCACTCGGGTGCGTCGCAGCACCGGCAGCGGGACGACGCGGCTGGTCGAGGACGTGAACATCGTCACAAGTGATCAAGTCGGGGCGTTCATTCCTGGCATTGGCGCCACGTGGCGCCCGCGCGAGCGCCTGACGGTGTTCGGTGGGGCGCACCGTGGCTTCGCGCCGCCGCGTACCAAGGACGCGCTGATCTTTGCCGATGCGACGCTCGCGCCCGACCAGCAGGTGCCCGATCCCGTCTCCTTGCAGCTCGACGCCGAGCAGAGCTGGAACTTCGAGCTGGGCACGCGCGTCGCGCCGGTGTCGTGGCTCTCGCTCGAGGCCACGGCCTTCATGCTCGACTTCACCAACCAGATCATCGAACCCTCCCTCTCGGCGGGCTCCACCACGGCCGCCGCGCTGGCGAACCAGGGGGCCACGCGGCATCGCGGCGTGGAGGTCGGTGGTGCGATGAGCGTTGGCCGCGTGGCGGGTCGCGCGCTGGCCCTCACGGTCGAGGGGAACTGGACCTACTCGCTCGCCGTGTTCTCCCAGGATCGCTTTCTAGGGCAGGGAGGCGATACCGTGAACGTCCGCGGCAACACGCTCCCGTACGCCCCGCGGCATCGGGCGCACGGCGCCGTCTCACTTGAGCATCCGAGGGGACTGCGGCTTCGTGTTGATGGCAGCTATGTCGGCGCGCAGTTCAGCGACAACTTCGAGACGCGCGCGGGGAGCGCGAATGGGCGCGTCGGGGAGATCCCGGCCTATCGCATCTACGATGTCTCACTGCAATACGATCTCCCGGGCATCGAAGGGGCGCGCATCACCGGTGCCGTGAAGAACTTGTCGGATCTCACCTACATGGCATCGCGCCGGCCCGAAGGCATCAAGGTCGGGCTGCCCCGTCTTCTCACACTCGGCCTCTCGTGGGGCTTCTAATCATGCGTCTTCGCTCTCTTCTCTCGTTCGCTGCGCTGTCACTCTTCGCCGTGGCGTGTGCCAAGCAGGAATCGCCGAAGCCGTTGGTGCTCGGCTTCCTGCCGTCGGCGCAGGCCGATTCGGTGCTCCCCAATGCGCAGGCGCTTGGCGCCTTCCTCTCCGCGCGCCTCGGACGTCCGGTCGAGGTGGTGGTGCCCTCCACGTACGAGCCGCTGGTCGAAGGCTTCCGTTTCAATCGCATCGACATCGCCTTCCTCGACGGTGGGCCGGCCTGGATCGCGCACAAACGCACGGGCGCCGAAGTCATTCTCGCCGAGCTGAACAAAGGTGTGGCCTTCTATTGGGCCGAGGCCTTCACGAAGGTGGGGAGCGGTATCACGAGCATTGATCAACTGCCCGGCAAGCGCCTGGCCTTCACTTCGCGCACGGGGTCGAGCGGCTTCCTGATGCCGATCGGCACGCTCGTCGCCGAAGGCAAGCTGAAGGTCGAGGGGGAAGGACTCGACGCGCTCGAGCAGGCGCTGCAGAACACGTATGCGCTGACGATCGACGCGGGGGGATATCAGCAGGCGCTCAAGGCAGTGTTGGATGGGCGCGCCGATGTCGCGTTCGGCGGACACGATGTGCCGGATCGCTTTCTCACGCCGGAGGAACGTGCGCGGATCGTGAGCTTCCATCGCTTCGGTAAGATTCCCTCGCACGCGATTCTCGTGGCCGCGGGAATGGACTCCACGACACGCGCGAAAGTGACGGACGCGTTCCTCGCGCTGAACGAGCCGGCGAATCTGCCGTTGCTGACGGCGATCTACGGCGTGGACGGCGTGGTGGCCGCGACCACTGAGGCGCACCTCGGCGAGTTCGGTCGTGCGTTGTCGGCGCTACCGGGTTACGACCAGACGCTGTTGAATAAGAAGCCGTAAGTCCGGTGAGTCCTACCGCGGTCTCGGCGACCGCTCGCTCCGAAACGCCCGCGTTGGTGATAGACGGCCTCACGGCCGGCTACCAGCGCGGGCGTCCGGTGTTGCACGATGTCTCGTTCACGGTCCCCGAGGGCGCGTGGTGGGCCGTGGTGGGACCGAGTGGCTGTGGCAAGACAACGCTGCTGCGGACCATCCTCGGCGTCCTGAAGCCCTTCAGTGGCAGCGTGACGGTGTCGGCGGCCGCGGGCGCGCGCGACGCACTGGGCTATGTACCGCAGCAGTTGGGGCTCGTGCGTAATCTTACGGTGCGCGAGAACGTGTTGCTTGGCGGCTTGGCGCGCCTCGGCACGTGGCGCTCGCTGCTCGGGCGATTCACCGCCGAGGAAGTCGCGGCGGCGGAAGCGGCGCTCGGCGAGGTCGGGCTCGGCGGGCGCGGCAATGATCGCACGACCGAGCTCTCTGGGGGCGAGCGGCGGCGCGTGGCGATCGCGCGCGCGATGATCCAGCGCCCGAAGGTGTTGATTGCCGATGAGTTCCTCGCGGAGTTGGACCCTATCACCTCCGCGGCGATCGTCTCGGTGCTCCAGCGCCTGCGCGAATCGACCGGGATGACGATTCTCTGCGTCGAGCACGATCTGCACGCCGCCGCGGCTGCCGCGGATCGTGTCGTGGTCATGGCGGCGGGCCGCAAGCTGCGCGAGGTGGGGGCGGACGAGCTCGAAGCGGCCGATCCCGCGGCGCTCTTCAAGTGGATCGCGCTCGGATGAGCGCCCACACCCTGCCTCCGGCACCGCGGAAGCGGGCGATCGTCGTGCTGCTGCTCGCGGCATTGGCCGCGTGGCACCTCAAGCTCGACTACAGCGGGCTCCTCGATGGGTGGACGAATCTCGGCAAGCTCGCGGAGGATGCCTTCCCACCGCAGGCCGATGTCTTTCCGACGGCCGTGCGCGGATTGATCGAGACGCTCGCCATCGCCTTTCTTGGCACGCTGATCGGCTTCGTGCTCGCGCTCCCCCTCGGGGTGGCCGCGACGCGGACGCTCTTTCCGCTCTGGCTGGTCGGGCCCGCGCGCCTGATCGCGGCCATCGTCCGCACGATGCCCTCGCTGCTGTGGGCGGTCCTGATGGTGATCCTCGTCGGATTCGGTCCACTTGCCGGCGTGTTGGCGATGGCGCTCTACACGACCGGGCATCTCGCGAAGCTGGCGTATGAGGCGCTAGAGGGACTGCCATCCGACGCGTTCGAGGCGCTCGGTGCCGCTGGGGCGACACGCCTGCAGTTGGCGCGTCTCGTGGCGGTCCCCGAAGCGTCGAATCAGCTCGTGAGCCATCTGCTCTACATGATGGAGTACAACCTCCGGGCCTCGAGCATCGTGGGGTTTGTCGGGGCAGGGGGAATCGGCGCGTATCTTGGCCGCTACTTACAAATGATGCAGTATGATGGGGTGGTGACCCTGCTCGCCGTCGTGTTCGTGGCGATCGTGGCGATGGATGCGCTCTCGCTCTGGCTCCGCGCGCGCTACCTCACGCATGTTCCGGGACAACGATGATCCAGCCGCCATATGAAGCACAGACCGCACTCGCCGCCATCCGTGCGGCGGGGGGAGATGAGCTCGTGCAGGCGATGCTCGCGGCATTCAGTGGGTTCGCGACCGCACAAATGGCGTGGCTCGAGCGGCAGTTCGCCCTGCGGCAGTACGAGGGCGTGGCTGTGGCGGCCAGAGCGCTCCGCGTAAGCGCCGTACAAGTCGGCGCGCATCAGGTGGCCCGGGCCTGCGAGGTCGTGGAACTCGCCGGCGCCGGCGAAGATGCGCCCGGGATCGCGCATGCCTTGGACGTGCTCAGCGATGCCCTCGCGACCGCGTTGGCGTGGATTGACGGGGACATCGAAGGCTGAAGTGCTGCCCAGCGCGTTACCGCGGGATGCGCACCGGCTGCGACGCTGTTGTGTCACCCATGGGCACGGGTGCAGTCGGCTGCGGTGAGATCTGTGCGAAGATGTCGCCGAAGTTCGTAGCGATCGCCACCTGGCGCGCGACCTCAAGCACTTCATCTGCCTTCTGCTGATTGCCGGAGCGCGCGAGCGCCTCCGACGTGATGATTCCCGTATTGAAGATCAAGAAGGGAATCCCGCGCGACGGCGAGTCGACCCAGTCACCGCGACGGATGAGCGAGGCGGGGGCCTTGAACTCATCCCACAGTGCGCTGGAGCGCTTCACGTCCACATAGCCTTCGCCTGGGACGAGTACGATGTCCCCACCGAGTGTGGCAGGGCGCGAGAGAATTTTCTGCGCATGTCCCTGCGTGACGGCGTAGGCCTGCAGGCCGAGTTCCTCGACCAGGCTGCCCGCGGTGCGGCTGAAGTGAATCGCCCGCGTGTCGTTGTCGAGGATCATGCGAAGCACGAGCATATCGGCACGCCAGAGCCTGCGCGGCTGGATCGTCGCCTCAAGCTCCCCCTTCTTGAACAGTTGCGGGCGATCAAGATCGCGAAACATGGGAAGTCGGTCGGCCTCGTCAAATGTCATTTTGAGGACGCCATGCGTTGGCTTCACCCAAGTGCCATCGCGGAAGGCGGCGGGGCCTGCGTCCGTGTCGTACTCGAACACTTCACGACGAATCAGCTGCCGTGTATACCACTCGGTGTTGAGCAGCGAGGTGTTGGCAACCGTGACATCCTTCCGGACACCCAGCACTATTTGTGCGTACCAGAGCGGAAAGGTGTCGTTGTCGCCCACGGTCACCAGCACGCCGTAGGGTTCGACCGAGTTCAGCATGTCCACCGCGAAATCCGCCGTGTCCGTTTCGCCAGCGCGAGACGACGCGGTCCAGTTGCCGGCCATCGGGACGAACGCGAAGAGCAGCACGGGAGCCGTCAGCAGCCACGCCTTCTTGGTGGGGAGATCATACGACTCCTTGCCCACCGTCACCCGCTCACGGCCGACGACGACGGCGATTGACTCCCAGACGTACACGAGGCCGAGCGCCGCCCACACGCTCCACGCCGAAAAGCTCCACAAATAGAAGTAGTCGCGGTCGCGGACCTCGCGGTCGACCATCTGGCCGAGCTCTGGGTTCTGCGAGGCGCCGTACTTGAAGTTCAGGTAGTAGATCAGGCCGATCGTCAGCGTGGCCATCAGCGGACCGAAGTACGCGAAGCTTCGAGGGTCGCGACGGTAGTGGACCCAACCGCCGAGCAGGCCGAGCAAGAGGAACACCGCGGCGAGCCCGCCCTGGAGTCCCGGGTTCTCCTGCTTGTGGTCGCGCAACCACTGCCACTTGAAGTAGAGCCACCACATGCCGATCTGCGCCGAGAACGGCGCCATGCGCTCGGTCACCGCAGGCTTGTCATACTGGCCGCGGTTGAAGTTGTACATGAACGCGTCGTACGTGCCCTTCGAGAAAGTGCATCCGATCTCGAGCCCCTGACGACACGCCGTCGGGTCACCTTCATTGATGGCGGGATTGTGCGCGGCGCGGATCGGCTGCGTGGCGAACGACGAGCCGCCGAGCACCAGCGCGAGCACCGCCACAATGATCAGCTTCCACTTCAGGATGATCTGCGGCTTGCGGAGCAGCACCGCCACACCGGCCGCCGGCAACACGAGCAGCCCGGCCATGTGATTCGCGTAGCCGAGGCCCGCGAGGTAAGCGACGAGCACGAGGATCTTGTCGGCCTGCGGAGAATCGGGCTCGTCGCACCAGCGAACGATCAACCAGGAGCAGATGGCGAGAAAGGCGAGTGAGACGGTGTAGACCTTCTCATTCACCACCGAGTTGCTCCACACCGTGAAGGCGGTCGCGCCGATCAACACGGCGAGCGAGCCACCCACGATGCGCTGCCAGCGTGCTTCGAACCAGCCCACCAGGACCCGCTCGGTGATCAGGAACCACATGCCCGCGGACACGGCACTCGAGATCGCCGCGAGCATGTTCACGCGCATCGCGATGTTCGGCGCAATCGGCAGGATCGTGAAGACACGCCCGATCAGCAC
>CAYUMN010000094.1:2982-11566 GCA_964445835.1 uncultured Gemmatimonas sp. | reverse complement strand
CGATGCGATCGCCGAGCACGATGGTCCCACCCGTGAGGGTATTGCTGGTGCTCGTCACCTGTCGGAGGCGACGATGCACGTTCAACTGGCCCGTGATGGTCGTCGTGCCGTCGTAGATGGTGAGGGAGTCCACATACATCGGCGCGGAGGGATCGATCGTGATGCTGCGCGTGCCACCGCTCTGATCGGGGTTGCCGAGGCTGAGGCGCGCCGAATCCCGAACAATGAGCTGATCGGAACCCGCTCCCACATCAAGGTCGTTGAAGACCACGAGGTCGCCACCGTAGAGAATCGTCGAAGCGCCACGGAACGAGGCGCTACCCGCTACGACGAGTGAATCATCGGCGCCCGACATAGAGAGATAGCCGGCGCCGACTATCTGCAGGTCGCCGCTGACGTTCACAGTGTTCCTTACGTTGAAGATGCCACCCGCTAGCGTCAGGTCGCGCACGTTCGTGGTGTCCCGAAAGAATTCCCCGGACAGATTCACGTTGCCCTGCTGGACCACGAGATCGCAGGACGGCAGGTCGGCGCGCAGCCACGTGGGACCTGGCGATGGGTCATTGAACACGAAGACGCCGTTACCAGCGCAGGTCTTGGTCCCGGAGACGAGATCAAAGCCGCCTTGGACACCGGTGGTGTAGAGCGTGTCCTGCAACGTGATCGATGTTGCGCCGCTCCCCATCGTCAGCTTCTTGATGGTGAGAGGCGAGGCGATCACCAGCGCCGCACCCGACGCATTGGCCACCACGACATTCGATGTAGCGGTCGGGATGATGCCGACATCCCAGTTCAGCGGATTCGAGAACGCGCCGTCCTGGGCTCCCGTGAAGACGTACTGCGCGAAGGCATCCCATCCCGTGAGAATCGCGCCGTTCTCGAACTGGATGTGCCCTTCGTGTCCCTCAGGAGAGCGGAGCGGCACGTTGATGGTCAGCGGACTCGCGTTGGCGACGTTATCAGACGCGAAGATGTACTTGCCAGCGTCCGCGAGTCCCAGCCCCGTGAAAGTGACGGCCGCGATGTTCACCGTGCCTCCAGCTGCAACGATCGAGAGCTGCGGAACGGTGAGATCCATATTGTAGAAGAACGTACTGCCGACAAAACTGATACCGGCGCTGTCGGTCGTGGCCAACCGCAGATTATTGAAGTAGCTGATCCCGCCCGCGTTCGAGAATCCGAATGTCGAGAGTAGGCGGTTGATTCCGACATTGTCGCTCGACATCAAGCGCGTGGTGGGCGTCTGCAACGGCCCGTTCACATAGATATCAGACGCGAGCTTCAGCGTGTCGTCATACACGAAGTCAAGCACGCGGAGCGTGGCGAAATGCGACTGGTTGACTGCCGGGTTGGCAAAGGTGTAGGTTCGGGCGCCGGAACCCGACACCATCGTCACATGACTATTCGAGGCTGCGAAGGAAGTCGGCGTAGGCCCGCCCTGCGAGAAGTCGCCCCGTACCACGAACTGGCCGTTCGTGAGTAATCCTTCGGTGGAGCCGCCGTTGAAGGTCGCATCGCCAACCTCTAACGAGTCGGCCGCGTCCGTCATCTGCAGGCTCCCGGTGCCGCTCGTGCTGAGGGAGGTGGCCTTCAGGTCCTGGCCGCCGAGCACGAGAGTGTTCGCCAGAATCGTGAGACTGTCGCCGATCGTCAGCGGTGCAGTCAGGGTGACGGTGGTCTCCGACCCGCTTGACGGAGCGGCGATCGACAGCGTGCTGGCGATGACGCCGCCGCCACTGATGATCGTCGGCACGCCCGGCGGATGCATCGTAACGAAGGACGAGCCGCTCTGGGCGATCGTGCCCTGCACATCAAGCGTCGTGCCGTTGATGTTGAGTGTCGAGCCGACCACCGTGAGCGTGGCGCCGGCCTGTACCGAGAGATTCCGCACCGTCTTGTCCAGGCCGAGCACGGGATCGGCGGACGTGACCGGTACCGTGACGTCCGTCCACGTGGAGGGCGCCGCGTTCAGCGACCAGTTCGTGGGCTGGGTCCAGTCATTCGTCAATCCGAGCCAAGTATTGGCCTCCGGAGCGCTCGGCTCAGACCGCGGCCCGACGCAGTTCTCGACGGCGTTGATGCAACCAACGGCCGGCGTGGACGTCTGGAAGGCAATCGTGGTGCTCGCGTCGGCGAGGTTGAAGTACTTGCCGGTGGTGACCGGCGTGGTGAAGTCCATCTCCTCAGAAGTGATGAAGTAGTTGAGCAGGTTCACGTCGAGATACGTGGACGCTGGGTCCATGTCCTCGAACGACATACCAGAGAACGAGAACGATCCGCCGCCGGCGCTGAAGTCGCCCTCTAGCCGTAGCGCGACGTTATGGAAGAACGTCCGGAAGCCCGTGCCTGCCGAGAAATCGGTGCCGCGGGCTGTGATGAGGCGCGGCGGTGCGGTGGTGAGTACATCGGACCGGATGACCACGTCCGCGCCGCCGGACACCTGCTTCGCGAAGGTGCTGTCCACAAAGAGGTCCGACAAGAGTGTGAGCTCTGCCGCCCCGACCAACGCGATCTTCGAGAAGCGCGCGTCCGCTGGATTCGCCAGCGAGATCGTGCTGATGCTATCGAACACCACGCGATGTCGCTCACTGCCGACGAACGTTCTAGTGGTCGCACCGTTCTGCAGCTGAGTAAAGTCACCGTGCACCACCAAATCGCCACGCGTGAGCATGCCGTTGTGGTCACCGCCATTGAAACTCGCGGAGCGGACCCGCAGTGCACCGTCCGCGAGCATGCGGAGTCGCCCGTCTCCCTCAATCGAGAGGTCAGCGGTGTCGGCGAGGATGGTCACTTGGTTCTCCGGCACGGCCGCATCGCCGATCACCAGTAGCGCGTTGGCGCCGACCTCGATCTTGTTGGCAATCCGGTAGGGGAGGTTGCCCTGCATGATCGCCGAGTCGGCGAGCACTCGCAGGACGCCATACGTGAGTTGGCTTTCGCCCACTCTGACCGCTGGCACCTGTTGGAGTGTCGCGCCGGCTCCGAGGAGATCAAACGTGTCGGGCGCAAAGGTGCCTTGGATGTACATCTGGCCGGCCAGCGCGAGGCGGTCAACGGTGACCGCGGCGCTGTTCTCCACGCGCAAGCCGCCGCCGACCGTCGTGGCGAGCCCGGTCAGCGTCGCGCCGCCGACGAGGCGAAGCTCACCGGAGACAGACGCGGGCTTTGATGCCGTACGCATGTCGAAGATGGTCAGCTGGTTGATCGGCGAGGTGAGTGGATTGTTGAAGTCGATCGTGAACTCTGTCGGCCCAACGCTTGTCGAGTCGCCGAGGAAGACGCGCAGCGTGCCGCTCGATGCGAAGGCGGTGCTTGAGCCACCCTGCAAGAAGCTGTCACCAATGACCATTGCGCCGGCGGTGAGCTGCCCCGTTTCGTCACCACCTTGGAAGACGCCTTGGCCGCCGATGCGGACCGTGTCCGCGTTGTCGGTCATAACGAGGAGCGCACTCTGAGCGGTGCGCAGGTCACCTGTAGTCGTGAGCGAGCTGCCATTCACATCGACGATGCCGGTCTGGTCGATCAATAGACGCGATATCGAGGTCGGTGCATCGAGGTAGACGCGTCCGTCAAAGACATCGACGGCACAGCCCGGTCCATTCACGCTCAACGCGACGGAGTCGGCGCCGGCGTAGTCGACGCGGATCATGCCGATTCCGGAGCACGTCGTGGTGCCGCCGCCGAGCGACGTGGTGCCGGTCACGAAGAGTGTGTCCTGCAATTCCAAGGTGAAGCCCACGAGTCGAATCGCACCGATCGTGGTCGGGCTCGTGATCGTCAGTGTCTGCGATGCTCCATCGTCGATGGAGATCGAGTCCGTCGGCAGCGGCACAACGCCGGACTGCCAGTTCGCGGCGGTGTTGAAGTCACTGGAAATCGTGCCGAGCCAGACCCCTGGACCACTGGTGCTCCACCCCGTGAGGATGGCCCCGCCAAGCGTGACCGCGAGGCCGCTGTGGAAGCCAGGCGTCGGGTTCGTGACGTCGACCGTCAGAACGTTCGCATCCGCCACCACGTCCTCGACCTCGAGGTAATTGCCGGACGTCGGAGGCGTCGCGAAGACCGGATTGACCAGACTGATCAATCCGTCCGTCCCGGGGCGCCGAATCGCGAACTGCGTGATGGTCGGATCTTGGTCGACGAAGCTGAGATTCGAGAGCGGCGAGGCAAGCGCGGTCCCGCCGGTGATCTCCCAGTTGACGCCACGGAACGTGGCGAGACTGATGGATGCGCCGTCGGAGACGAGCTCTCGGTATGGCGCACCATTCGCCCGAATCTCAATTGGCGTCAGCGAATTCTGTACCAGTTGTGACGCCACAAAGACGTTGCTCGCGAGATCCACGATCGTGCCGGCGTCTGGCACAAGCCAGAGGCTGCCGAAGTGCGAGTCGGTGGCCGACGATCCCGGATTCGCAAAGGTGATCACTGGCGCAACGGCCCCCATGATCACCCGCGAGAAGTTGCTCCCGCCGGCGCTGAACGCACTGGCGGAATTCGAACCAGTCTGTGTCATGCCGTTGTAGAACTCGAACGTGCCGGCGTCGAGCATGCCTGCGGTGCTGCCACCTCCGAAGAAGGCGACACCGATCACGCGGACCGTGGTCGTCTGGTCCTGGATCTCGACCGTACCGCTCTCGTCGGTGACCAGCGTGTTGAGGCGTGCGATGCTGGTGACCCCCGCCTCGCCGAAGCGCAGGTTGCCCGTCGTCGCGACGCGCAGCACCCCATTCACGGTGAGCGAATCCCCGTCGGACATCAACGTCTGCGTGGTGCCGGTGATATCGATGTTCTGATACGGGATCTGATCCCCATCACCGTCCTTCGCGCGCAGGCGCTGATTGATTCCGGTCAGTGCCAACGTGTCGATGTTGTACGCGCCATCAAAGACGAAGGCGCCGCCGAGCGCGACGCGCGTAGCGTTCAACGTGGCGCTGCCGAGTCCGGTGATGTCACCGTTCACGAGCATCGACTTCCCAAGTCCCGTCATTGAGACATCGTTGCCATTGAAGGCCGCCGTGTCCGCCACGAAGCTCGCGGCAATGGTCGAGGAGGGTCCATTCACGAAGCGGAGGCTCGCAAAGCGCAGCGCCGCCGCCTCGGTGTTCTGTACGGGGATGCCGTCACAGATCCCGCAGCCGCCAATGACCGTCAAGTGCGCCCCAGTCGCCACGAACGCGTTCGGGACCGTGTCTCGAAAGCCGGCCTGCAGAATGAGTCGGCCCTCGGTGAGGAGACCGGTCTGATCGCCACCCGCGAAATTGGAGAAGTCGCCGACCCACACTGAGATGCCGGGCTCGGCCATCTCAATTGTGCCACCATCGAGCGTGACCAACGAATTGCTCACATGGGCGAGGAGCGAGTCGCCTGGGGTCACCGTGTTGTCGAAGGTGAGGCGGGCGCCCGCGCCGCGCACGATCAGTGAGTTGGCGAGCTTGAGCGTGTCGGTAACAGCCCCGCTCGTGACGGCACTGGCGGTACCCTCGACGACAATCGAGCGCCAATCGACGGGAGTCGCCGCGTAGGTGGAGCCGAAGCTCTGCCCTGTGCCCGCGAAGATCACGGTATCGGGCTGGAAGGTGCCGTTGCGGGCGTAGTTCCCGGTGAGCCAAAGCGTGCTCACGACCATCCCGCCAGGCCCGGTCACGTCGCCCGGCACCTCCATTCGTCCGGCACCGTTGATGAAGCCCGCTGCATCAACATTCACAGCGCCGCGGAACGGCACCGTCCCCGCGACCGTCATCGTGCCGGCGGCGACGTTCGTCGTGCCGAATCCAGAGCTTGTGGGGTCGGCGATCGAGACGGTCGCGCTGCCCGAAACAGAGATCGTCGTGCCGATGGTGCTGCTCGCATCGAAGGCGGCCGGATCGCCGCCCCCCTGCGTGACGTCACCGCCGAAGATCAGCTGACCGGCGGTGAGCAATCCAGTCGTGGCAGCACCGGCAAAGGTCGAGGGACCATTGACGGTGAGCGAGCCCGAGGCATCCGTCAGGGAGAGCGTGCCGCTCGCGTTGGTGCTGAAGCTCGAGCCGCTGGCGAGGAACATGTCGAAGGCGCCGATCGCGAGGCGACCCACGGAGTCAGCCGCGACGGCGCCGGTGAGGCTGGTGTTCCCGTTCTGCGCCACCACGCCCGAGAGCACGTCGATGGGGCAGCTGATGGTCCCTTGGACGAATGCGGAATCAGTCGGAACGAAACGAATTCGCCCGAGCGCGACGCAGCTGACATTGGCCGTCAGACTCGCCTGCAGCGCCTCGCGCACAAAGAGCGTGTCGCCGAGCTGGAGTCCCGTGCTGGCGCCGGTGAGCAGGAGTCGCCGGACGGCAACGGGTGCGGAGGTCGCCGGCGCGGTGACCACCTGCGGAATCGTCACGATGCTATTCGTGTTCGGGACGATGTTGTCCGACCAGTTGGCTGGCGTGCTCCACGTGGCGTCGAGCGCGCCGGTCCAGAGGAAGCCCGGCTCGACGTTCCAGTTGTTGAGCAGTGCGTTCACGTCCACGTTCACGCGCCCGCCATGGAAAGCCGGCGTCGGGGTCAACATGTCCACCGTGAAGATGCCGCCGCCTCCGACCAAGGCGTCGGTCACCGCGAGATAAGTCGTGGCCACCGGCAGCGAATCGAACTGGAACCCACTCAGCTGTACGCTGCCGCCATTGCGCGCGATCGAGAGCTGGGTGATGCCCTCAGGCTGGTTCGTGAAGCGGACATTGCTGAGGGTGCCGGCGAGGCCGTTCCCCTCGCCGATCGCCCAGCGCACGCCATCGAGATCCAGGTCCACGCTCACGGTCGCCCCGCGCGACGTGATGGTCGCGCCACCCGCCATCGCGTTGGAGAAGGAGCGCTGCAGGCCAGTGATGGCCCGCAGTTCACCGTTCATGAACACATTCGACGCGAGCCCGACAGTAATGCCGCTTCCGGCATTCTCGATCTGCACGCTTCCAAAGTGCGAGCCACTCGCGCTGGAGTCCGGGTTCGTGAACAACACCACTTGGTCCAATTCGCCGGAGAAGCGCGTCGTGTGCCCCGCGTCCGCTTGGAACGCATTGGGATTGCCCACTTGGAGGAAGTCGCCGAGCAGTCCGAGCGTGCCGGCGGTCATCGCGCCAGGCAACGCGGTCCCGAGGAAACTCGCCGTGCCGCCGATCTCGACGTTGCCAGTGGCGTCGGTCATGATCAGCGCAGCATTGCCGAGCGTCGTGAAGTCCCCCGCCACGTTCAGCGTGAAAGCGCCGGGGTTCACGAGGGCCGCACCTTCCGCCCGCAGCGAATCCACCGAGGTGAGGCTCGTCATCCGCACGAGGCTGTTGCGCGCGATCACCAAGCAGGCATAGCTGCCGGCCACCGTGACCGAGTCACTGCTGGTCTGGAGGACGAGCGCGCCGCCGGTATTGCACAGCATGCCGGTAGACGGGTTCACCGAGACACGTCGGGTCACGGTGAGCGTATCACTCACCTCGATCGGGCTTCCCGCCGTGCTCGCCAGCGCCCGGATGGTCACCGGCGCGCCAATGATCGGCGTGAGCGCGGACTCGCTCACAAAGACCGAGTCCGCGGCGCCTGGGACCACGCCCTGCGCCCAGTTGGCCGTGTTGAACCAATCGCGATCGCCGCCAGCGTTGGTCCAGTTGAGCGCCACGAAAGCGTCCCAGCCGAACAGCTGTGCGTTCACGAAGTTGATCTTGCCGCCATGGAACGCCGGCGACGGGGACGACACCAGGACGATCAGCGTGTCGGCATCCCCCGTGTTCGTGTCCTCGGCCTCCACATAGACGCCCGTTGTCGGCGTCGTGGCGAAGCTCACGCTGGTCAATTCGATCGTACCCGCGGCGCGAGCGACGCGGAACTGCGGCACATCGACGGCCATCGTGCCGAAGCCAACGTTGGTGATCGGGGCCGAAACGGCCGCTCCATCGAGCAGTTCCCAGCGCAGGTCGGTGAAGCTGACGTCCTGCACCGCCGCACCGCGCGTGACGATCACGCGGGGTGCACCATCGCCGACGAGAATCGCATTGGCCGCGGGAGTCGTCTCCCACACGCCCGCGACAAACACGTTGCTCGCAAAGGTGAACTGCTGCCCAACGCCCTTATTCAGTCGAAGCGTGCCGAAGTGCGACTGCCCAGCAGCGAGCCCGCCGTTGGCAAAGGTGATGCTGGCCGCCGTACCGCCGGTAAGCCAGGTCTCGTGCGCCGGTGCCGCCGCGAAGGCGTCGGGCGTCACGGACTGGATGAAGTCGCCACCCACCTCGAGACGGCCATCGGTCAGCACGCTCGTGCCGCCCTCGAAGGCCGCCGTCCCCGCGACGAACAGCAAGTCGGTGGGCGACGACATGTCGAGTCGACCAGAGTCATCGGTGCTGAACTGGGCCGTACGCAACGTACGACCGTTCAGCGTCAGGAGCCCATTCGCGGTCGTGACACGGACGCCGCCCGTGACGTTGAGCGAATCGTTCAGCGTTACGGCATCGGCGAAGAGGACATCGCTGTTGATGGCGAGCGGGAGCACGGGATTGGCTCCCTGGAACCGTGTGGTCTGCACGTTCCACCGATTGCCCACGGAATCCACCAGTCCGCCCGAGATCACCAC
>CAYUMN010000094.1:579-2972 GCA_964445835.1 uncultured Gemmatimonas sp. | reverse complement strand
ATCACCACCTCGGCGGTTGAGAACGCAACGGCTGCCGTGGTGCCGTCGAGGACGGCGAGGCCGGTGATTCGCGCCCCGAGCCCGTCGATGGTCAGCGTCGACCCCTCGGTCACACGCAGCGAACCGATCGGATTCAGGAGAGGATCCGCGAACAGGATGATCGGATTCGCGGCGCTCATCCGCAGGCGATGCCCGCTCTGCGCGGCATAGGTTGTGACGCCACTCCCGACTTGTGAGAAGTTGTTGCGCACCTCAAGCACGCCGGCCGCGAGGAAGGTGCTGTCGGTGATGCCGCCCAATTGCGCACCGCCCACTGACAGCGAGTCGTTCGTGTTCGTCATCCGGATGCGGCCAGAACCTGCGGTGATCAGATTCCCGCCGATGCGTGCACCCGGACCGTCGATGTCGAGCACTCCCGTGACCGTGACCGGGCCGGGATGGTTGGATCCAAGCGCATACGAACCGGACACCACACTCGGAGTCGCGCCAACGGCGAGCAGCGGCGTCGTGCCGTTCCCGCCGAACGCCACGAGTGTGTCCGCGAGGAAGATCGATCCGATCTGCAGGTTCGTCGTATAACCAGCGCGGCCGACCGTGGTGACCGCGCTCTGCAAGTTCATGCTGCCGACACCGATCAGCGTGCGCCCTGCCGCGCCGAGCGTGTCGCCCGAGATGGACATGCCGCCAGTCGCCTTCGCGCTGCTCAGGAAGACCAGTCCGCCGCTCGACTTGGGCGAGAGCAGCGTCCCGAAGCAGCCGCCGACGAGGCAGGTCGTGGTGAAGTTGGAGTCGGGCAGGGTGAACTGCACGTTCTGCGTTCCCGCGCCGTCGAGCGTGATGACGTGACCGGCGGCCGGCCGGAAGAAGCTGTTGGCCGTGAAGGAGCGTCGCACACGGAGCGTGCCGTTGTCGAGGCCCGTGGTGGTATTCGTGCTGGAGAAGGTCGCGTCACGCTCGACCGTGAGATCGGGCGCGGCGTTCATCACGAGTCGCGCCGCGCCGCTCACTGCGAGATCGCGCGCGACCGTCGAGGTCGTCGCTTGGAGATCGAGCTGGCCGCTGCCGATGACCTGAAGATCGGTCGCGGTCTGGATGCTGCCGATCGCCGAGTAGTTGCCATTGCTCACCACGAGGCGCGGGAAGCTTCCACGCACCGTGCCGCCGCTCGCTCCCTGCAACGCCACGGCGCCCGTATCGATCGACGTGATCGTGCCGCCCGGGAGCACCGACGTTGAGCCATCTACAAAGAGCACCCACGGTCCAAGTGCGATCGTCGCGCCCGAGGCGACGGTGAGGCGCGCTGTCTGGATGTTCGACGTCAGTACGGGATAGTTGGGACGGCCGCTCGGCACCAGCACCGAGTCTGTGGCGGCCGGAATGAGTCCGCCGATCCAGTTGCCGCTGTTGAGAATGCTCGTATCGACATCACCCGTCCACGTCCGGTTCGCGACAAAGGGGAGCGGCGTCGCGGTGAAGCTCAACGTCGCGAAGCCCGTGCGGTTCGCCTGCACGATGTGTGTGATGGTCGAATCGGAGCCGAGCGTCCAAGTTGTCTGGGCGATACCGGCCAGGTTGGTGATGGCGGTATCCAGCGCAGTGGCGCTCGAGAGCGTGCCACCACCCTGCGTCACCTGGAACACCACGGTGTCGCCCACGATCGGATTGTTGTTCGTGTCGCTCACGCGAACCTGCAGCGGTAGCGGCAACGGCAGCGTCACCACACCGCTCTGTGCGTCGCCAGAGAGGACCGCGACGTTCGCCGGCGCGCCCGCGATCACCTCGACCGAGTGACCGAACGAGATCGCCCCGCTCACGAAATCAATGAACCAACTGCCCGCCGACTGGTACGCGAGGTCGCTGAAGGTGGCGATGCCGCCGACCGCCGTCTGTGTCGTCGTGCCAGCGAGGAAGGTGCCGGCTGGCGCGACGTTGATCACGACGTTCACGTTCCCCGTGAACCAGGTCACGAGGTTGCCGTATGCATCGCGTGCCTCGACCGTGATCGGCGCGCCGACGTTTCCGGCGACGACCGTGTCGGCCGGACTCGTCACGGCGAAGCTTGTCACACCACCGGGAATCGCCGTTGCGCTGAACCCCACCGGCGAGCCGGTCAGTCCCGTCACGCTCGCCTGCATGGTCGTGCCACCGCTCGCGGTGCCGAGCGTGAAGCCGACCTGCGCCACACCATTGGCATCAGTCACCGTCGTGTCCTGCGCGACCGCACCAAGGCCGATCGGTGCCCACGCCACGGACTGACCGGGGACGCTGTTCCCGAAGGCGTCGGTCACCCGCACGCGCAACGGAAGGTCGAGCGCCAGCGCGACCGTATCGCTCTGCGCATCGCCATCGAGCCCGACCAGATTCGCCGCCGCACCAGCTGACACGCTGAATAG
>CAYUMN010000094.1:0-569 GCA_964445835.1 uncultured Gemmatimonas sp. | reverse complement strand
CCGGCGCCCGAGAAGCGCAGCCGGTACTGGCCCGCGGTTTCAAAGCTCGCCGCGGCGAAAGTCGCAGCACCGGTGGACACGGCTTCGGTCGTCACACCGGCGATCGTGAGCGACGGACCGGAATCCACCGCAATCGTCACGTTGCCGACAAAGCCCGTCGCCACGTTGCCGCCTGCATCCCGCACGGCCACCGTGAATGGCGTGAGAAGATCGCCGGCCACCGCGTTGACCGGACCGATCTCCACCGTCAGTTGCGTGCCGGCGCCAGCAGTGACGGTGACGGGGAAGCTGACGGGCGAGCCGGTGAGTGTGCCGTTCGACGCGGTCACTGCGGCACTTCCTGCGGTCGGCCCTGCCAGCACGTCCACCGAGGCCACGCCGAACGCATTGGTGACTGAGGTCGGCGCGGAGAGCGTGATGTCGCCGGTGACCACTGCCCAAGAGACCGTCTCGCCGCTCACCGGATTACCAAAGGCATCGGTGATCTTTGCGGTCAGCGACGGAACGATCGTGCTCGATGCGGCTCCGGTCCGCGTCGGAATACCCTCGACGGCCAGCAACGCGCCGGC
>CAYUMN010000093.1:0-12036 GCA_964445835.1 uncultured Gemmatimonas sp. | reverse complement strand
CTCATTGGCAAAGTGGGATCCCGGACCAAGGGGCTCGTGCTCGCCGTGCTCGGCGGCGCCGTGCTGGCGCTGCTGCTGAGTGCGGTCGTGAACCAACGCTTGATGGGGCCGATCCTGCTCGCGCTTCCCGCGCACATCGGGCTCGCGGTACTTGTGTGGCGACACACCCGACCCCGCGCGGCGGCGACGCCGTGAGCAAGCAGTCATGGCGAGTGGGCATCGATGTCGGTGGCACCTTTACCGACCGGGCCGCACTCGCCGAGGATGGTCGCGTGGAGGCCCAGAAGGTGCTCTCCACTCCGTCGGACCAGGGCGAGGGCGTGGTGCACTCGCTGACGGATCTCGACGGCCCGGCGACGCGCATCGTGCATGGCACGACCATCGTCACGAATCTCCTGTTGGAGCGGACGGGGGCGCGTGTCGTGCTCTGCGCCACCGAAGGCGCGACAGATCTCCTCGAGTTACGTCGGCAGGACCGCGCCTCGCTGTATGATCTCACGGTGCATCATCCCGCGCCCCTCGTGCCACGCGATCGCGTTGTGGGGGTACCCGAACGCCGGACGCCACACGGGGTCGAGCGTCCACTCACGGCGGAAGGCATTCGCGTCACGGTGCGCGCCGTGCTCGCGTTGCAACCCGAGATCGTGGTGATTGCGCTCCTGCACGCGTACGCCGACGACGCACACGAGCGCGCGCTCGCGGAGGCGCTCCGGGCGGCGAATGCCGATCTCGAGGTCGTCACGAGTTCGGATGTGCTACCGGAGATCCGCGAGTACGAACGCACCGCCACGGCGAGCGCCGAAGGGTACGCGCGTCCGACGGTGCTGCGGTATCTGGAACGACTCACTGGGCGCTTGGCCGCGGCGGGACATCCCGCGCCGGCGGTGATGACCTCGGGTGGCGGGATGCGCCCCGCGTCATCTGCGGCGCGGCATGCCGCCTCGCTCGCCCTCAGTGGTCCGGCGGGAGGCGTGGTCGGCGCGGCGGCAGTGATGCGGGCCGTTGGCACGCGCGATGCGCTCACGATCGACATCGGTGGCACGAGCGCCGATGCCGGCCTCATCCTTGGCGGCGAGCCGTTGGTCGAGCCGGGCGGTGACGTCGCCGGCGTGCCGATCGCCTTACCGCGCGTCTTGGTCGAGACCGTGTCCGCCGGTGGCGGAAGCATCGCGTGGGTGGATGACGGCGGGGCGCTGCGCGTGGGTCCGCGGAGCGCCGGGGCACGCCCCGGGCCGGTCGCCTTTGGGCGCGGCGGCAGCGAACCCACCGTCACCGATGCGCAGGTCGTGCTCGGCCGCATCAGTGCACGAAACATGAGTGGAGGCGTCTTGCTCGACGCGGCGGGCGCCCGCCGCGCCGTCGAGCACAAGGCCACACGGCTCGGCCGCACGCTCGAAGAGACCGCGCAGGCCATTGTCGACATCGCCGACGCGGAGATGGCGCGCGCGCTGCGCCGTGTGAGTGTCGAGCGCGGTGTCGACCCGCGCCGGTGTGCCCTTGTGGCCTTCGGCGGCGGTGGACCGCTGCACGCCTGCGCGCTGGCTGATGCGTTGAGTATTCCAGAAGTGATCGTGCCACCGTTCGCGGGTGTACTGAGCGCCGTTGGCCTCGCGTTGGCGTCGGAGCGGCACGAGATCGCGTCGAGTCTGTTGGTGGCCTGCGCAACACTCACCCCCGAGCGCATCGCCGCGGAAGTCTCCAAGCTCGCGGCCAAGGTTGAGGGAACGGAGCGACGCACCTTCGCCCGCATGCGTTACAAGGGGCAGGGGCATGAGCTCGACGTGCCGGTGCATGCGCACGATGCCGGCGCGAGTCTCGCCGCACGATTCGCGGCGCTGCATGGATCACGCTACGGCTTCACGCTGCCCACGGACGCCGAGGTCGTGGCGTTGCGGCACGAGGCCGGAGAGCCGGAGCGCGAGGCGCAGTTCGTCCGCGATGCTTCTCGTCCGGCGTACGATGCCGCGACGCACACGGATGCCGGCGGCCCTGCACGCGGCGTCGTGGTCGTCGGCCCGCAGGCGATCGCCCTCCCCGACGCGACCCTCTGGGTCGCATTGGGTTGGTGCGCGGTCGCGTTGGAAACGGGTGGATGGAGGCTGACCCGCCTATGAGCGACGTCCTCGTATGAGCGACGTCCTCGCATGAGCGACGTCCTCGGTCTCGCCGTCTGGGCCTCCGCCTTCGCGACCATCGCGGAGGAGATGGGGAGCGTGCTGATTCGTGGCGCGCTCTCGCCGAACATCCGCGAGCGCCGCGATGCGAGCTGCGCGCTGTTCGATGCGCGTGGCCGCATGGTCGCGCAGGCCGCGCACATTCCCGTGCACCTCGGCGCGCTCCCGGAAGCGGTGCGCGCGGTGCGCGAGCATGGCCCAAGAACGGGTGACGTCTTCCTGCTCAACAGTCCCTGGCATGGCGGATCGCATCTGCCCGACCTCACGATGGTCGAGGCGATTGGCGACGGCGACGAAGTCCTGGGCTATGCGGTGGTACGCGCGCATCACGCGGACGTCGGCGGGATGAGTCCGGGTTCGATGCCGCAGGGCGCCACAGAACTCGTGCAGGAGGGACTGATTCTCCCGCCCGTGCGCCTCGTGCGCGCCGGCGTGCCTGATGAGGAGCTCCTCTCCCTCGTGCTCGCCAACGTGCGCACGCCGGATGAACGGCGCGGCGATCTCGCGGCGCAGCGCGCGGCCTGCGCCGCGGGAGCCGCGGGGTGGCGCGCGATCATCGCGCGGCATGGACGCGAGGAAGTCGAGCGCGCGGGTGCCGCGCTGCTCGACTACGCCGAGCGCCGCGCGGTCGCACGGCTCAGTTCGCTGGAGGGCGCTGTCGGCACGGCTGAGGATGTGTTGGAGGGCGACGGCGTGCGCGACGGGGAGATCCCGCTGACGGTCGCGTTGCGCGTGCGCGCGGGGGCGCTGCATCTCGACTTCACCGGCACCTCCCCGATGGTCCCCGGAAACGTGAACTGTCCTATTCAGGTCACGCGGGCTGCGGCCCTCTTTGTGCTGCGCTCGTTGCTCGACGATGACGTCCCGACCAACGACGGCATCGCGCGTCCGATTGTCATCACGACGCCCGAAGACTGCTGCATCGCCGCGCGTGCCCCGGCGGCCGTGGCGGCCGGGAACGTCGAGATGAGTCAGCGTCTCACTGATCTGCTGTTCGCCGCCTTCGCCAACGCCGGCGTCGATGTCCCGGCGCAAGGGCAGGGGACGATGAACAACGTCACCTTCGGCGGCGCCGGTTGGACCTTCTACGAGACCCTCGGTGGCGGCCAAGGCGCGAGCGCCGTGGGCAATGGCCCGAGCGGAGTGCACGTGGGGATGAGCAACACGAGGAACACGCCGATCGAGGCACTGGAGCAGGCGTATCCCATTGTCATCGAGCGCTACGCCTTACGCAGCGGCTCCGGCGGGGCGGGTGAGCATCAGGGGGGCGAGGGCGTGATTCGTCGCTATCGCGTGCTCGAGCCCTGCACGGTGACGTTGTTGACCGAACGTCGCGCCCGCGCGCCGCAGGGCGCGAAGGGGGGTGGTCCCGCGGCGCGTGGTGAGAACCTGCTCAACGGCGAGCCACTCCCGGCCAAGTGCCGCCGCGCGTTGGTCGCCGGGGATGTGCTGGAGATTCGTACCCCAGGCGGTGGTGGGTGGGGCAAGGCGCGGTAATCGCCGTTCAACAGATGCGTGTCAGGTCGCGGTCAGCGCCAGCAGCTGCGAGATGAACCGACGTTGCGACTCGCGAGACGCGTCCCCTTCGTGTTTGTCGATCCAATCCACGAACAGCTTCCGACTGGAGTCCGCGAGCACGTCGCCGAAGATATCCGGCACCGAAGCCTCCGGGCTGGAGGGTGGTTGTACGCGCGTCGACCCCGCATCGGCCGGTGCCCTGAGGGCGAAGACGATCGTCGCCACGCCAGCCTCCATCGCCGCCCCGGTACACATCACGCACGGCTCAAGGCTGGAGACCATCGTCAGGCGTTCCCCTGGAGACGTCTTGCCCGCAGCTGCCGTCAGCGCATTGATCTCGGCATGGGCGATGAGGCAGCCACTCGCGAGCATCGTATTGTACGCGGACGCGACCACCGATCCATCTTCGCGCAGAAGCACGCATCCGATCGGAGCCTCCCCGGCGGCCAGCGCCTGCTCGGCCTGGGCAAGTGCCAGCGACACCCATCCAGTGAACTGCGAGTGCTTGGTGGCGGTCAGTGGTGAATCGGTCATGAGGGAGTCACGGCGATGGATGGTGGTAATGGATGACACACTGCCGGCCAGACCCTCGAGTCACGCGCGCGGGCCTTCCCGATCCTTCCGAAGCCATTCGCTTCACGATGCGGAGCGATTTCAGGAGCACCCATCTCATGCGCTCTCGGAGCGATGCGGTGATGTCGGATACACCGAAAGATGCGGTGAAGGTATTGACGTGAGAAAGGGGCAAGGCTCGGCTTGCGGCGCGACGGCCGGCTGCGCCTCGATGCCCCGCTCGGCACCGTCCAGCCCGACTGGGTCGCGATCCATTGGACGGCAACTGGAGTGCACGCTGGTGATAACAGCGATCACAAGGCGACCGGGCGCCTGGTGGCGTGGGCCGGTACTTGGTTCTGGCGCGTGGAGTGCGCCGGTCGCGTCATTGGCGACGAGCGCAAAGGGCGCTTCCACCCGCAGGATGACGCGACTTGTTCTGCAGGGCGTACACCGTTGGGTTGGTCAGGTCCCAACGCGGTGTTCCTGCACCGTGGGACCTGTCGCGATCTCTTGCAGGCGACGAATCGACGACGTTGCGAAATACTTCTGCAACGGCCGGCTGAACACGCGAAAGCCTACACGGTAGAACGGGTTGTGAATGCGATCAGGTTTTGAATACGCAGATATCTCGAATGAGACGACGCCTGAGTGCATGTTCTTACTCACCTCGAATCGAATCTCGCCGATCTCGAAATGTCCCTTCAGTGTGCGGTAGGCGTAACCCCAGACTTGTACATCGTCGCCCTCCTTATTCTTCCGTACTTCGTCGATCACAGCAGCAACGCGAACACCGAAGTAGAATGAAAGTCCGGCAAACTTTGCGATCAACAGCATGTTGCGACCAGAGAGTTCTCGTTCTGGCTCGAATACGGCACGAATGAGATTCGGATCTGGGAATTGATACAGTTGAATGGCTTTCTTGGCCTTTGAGAACGGGCCGTCGGGCACCGACGTTCCCGGCGCTTCCGTCGCAAGCTGCGCTTCGTAGTGATCGATGTTCCACCCGCTTTTATCTTCGGCCGCGTGATAGATCTTCTCGTCGTAGTTGTATTCGAGAGAATCGAGCGCCGAGAGCCGCGATTTATACCGCTCCCAGTCCCGAGCGTTCACGCGTCTTCCCAGCGGCCGGTGGCTTCGTCGCGGCGTTCCGTGCGAATGGTCACTTCGCCGACGTCAGTGGCGCCCTCGCCAGTCGTTGCCGTCGCGCCTTTTGCGAAGTTCTCGCAGAAGGCGGTCCACATGAGGGTCTGCGCAACTTTCGCGATGGGCAGTTTATCGTACACGAAGTCGACGACGCGGTCGCGACTTCTCGCGAGGGATTCGATCTGGAAGAAGCTGTGCTCACCATCCGGGTCAGGCAGAATGCGGAAATCGATTCGACCCGCCTCCATATGATCGTGCAGGGTGATCAGTTGAAACGCGTTCTCAGTGACCTTGCTGACGCGGACGGGGCCATTCCACGGTCCGGTTATATGGATCTGGAATTCGTCTCCTGGGGCCAATTGCGTGGCTGATCCACTGAGTTTCTCAAAGCGAGCGAGGAGGCGCGGAGCACAATGGTTCAAGTCGGCCATGAGGGTGCGCAGCGCCGCGCGCGAGGCATCGATCGCCAGTGGGACGCGGATCGTGTACGTGCGGTGGAAGGCCGCGCCGTAGCCATCTTCGATGGGTTGGGTGTCGTGATTCTCTATTGCCATGCCGCGGTCTCCCGGAGTGTCGTCCTGCGCTGCGAACGCGGTGCCTGTACAGCGGACCGACAAGCACAACCCAACAGGCAGGTCGAACTCATGGAGCGTTGTGACCGGGTCACGGGTGAGGCCATTGATGCGGCACGACGACCAGATCCGTGGTCTTGTACCCTTTCGCGTTCAGTCGCCGAACCACCTGCGTGACAATCGGTTCTGGATGTTTCCAATCGCGCGCCATGATCCAAAGATATTTTTGATCGGGGACGCCGATCGCCGTCCAACTGTAGTCGTCTGCCAGGTCGATGATGAGATAGTCGAATTTCAACGGCCAAAGCGGGGAGACCCTCCAGTGCCCACCTGCCGTCTTATCTTCGACCCAGCCCTTCTGCGGGATCGACTTGATCGGTCCATCCAACGCGCCCTTGTTATACGTAAATGTGATGTCAATGCGATCCTCGGGTGCGTTCCAGGTGTACCTCTCGAGGGCATTGTGAGCGCCGCGTTCTAGAATCGTAAAGCGCCCAGCCAGCACGAACCAGTCGCCCATGAATCGTTGAATATCTACGTGGTCGACCGTGTGCATATAGCCCTCAGTGCTCGGACGGAGAAGAACAGCATGCGCTCACATCGAAGAGAACGTCTCATCGGCCCTCCCGCCGAACGCTGAACCCTGCCCGGTGCTGGAGGGTGGAACCACACGGGAAATGACGCGCGATGGTGAGAGTGAAGTCAACCCGCGCCCCGTGTGCATCGCGCACCCGCACCCACGTGCTTTGCCTGTACCCGGAGTGAAGTGTTCCCTCTGGTCCCGGTCGTTCACGCGTCAGCTCGACGGCGTCAAGAACGAAGACTTCCGCTTCGTCCCCTCCGACGGCGTGACCCGCTCGAACACTTTCGCCTGCGCGAAGGTATCGAGCAGGTCCTGATCCACGTGCCCCGCCTTCGCTTCCTGTCCGAGAATGTCCAACGCCCGTTCTGTCGACACCGCGCGCTTGTACGGCCGATCGGTCGCCGTCAGCGCGTCGTAGATATCGGCGATCGTCATCATCCGCGTCTGGATCGGGATCTCCAGCGCGTGCACCCCGCGCGGATATCCCGTCCCGTCGAGCTTCTCGTGATGCCCGAACGCAATGGAGGGGATCCCGCGCAGCTCACGCGTCCATGGGATCTGATCGAGAAAGCGGAACGTGTGCGTCACATGCGACTCGATCTCTCGGCGCTCGCGCGGGTCCAAGTTCCCCTTGTTGATCATCAGGAAGCGCAGTTCGTCCTCGGAGAGGAGCGGACGCACGATCCCATCGAAGTCGATGTACGTCTGCTGGTGGATCTCCTCGAGCTCATGGAACGTGCCCTCGGGAAGAATCGTCGGCTCATTCGCCCGCACCACGGCGTCCATCCACCGACCGAACTGATCGCGCTGCTCGCGGCGGAACTTGTCCAGCCGCTCGGTCGCTTCTGCGTACTCCCGCTTGCCATGCTCGGCCAGATACTCCGCGCGCTCGCGCTCGTACTCCAGGTCCGCCGCTTGCATCAGATACTGGAATCGGCCGCGCACCAACGCGAGGTCGTGCGTGTAGAGCTTCTTCTGCTTCACCAGGACCTGCTCGCGCACGCCGACCTTGCCGAAGTCGTGGAGCAGACCGGCGTAGCGAATCTCGCGCATCTGATCTTTCGTGAACGAGACGCCACGATACGGTCCCGCGCCGTGGCGGTCGACGCTTTCGGCGAGCCCCGTCGTGAGTGTCGCCACGCGGAACGAGTGGCCCGACGTCGTGGGGTCGCGCGCTTCGATCGCCGTGACCGCCGCCGTGACGAAGCCCTCGAAGAGTCGCTCGATGTCCTCGTACAGATGCGAGTTCTCGATCGCCACCGCCGCCTGCGCCGCGAGCGCCGCCACGAGATCGGCCGCGCGTTGATCGAACGGCACGACCTGCGCCGTCACGATGTCAGCCGAGCTCAGCGGGACGGCGAAGTCGCGCTTCCGGTTGATCAACTGCACGACGCCAATCACCTCATCCTTCAGCGTATACATCGGAATCACGAGCATCGACTTCGTCCGATACCCGAACTTCTCGTCGAACGAACGGTTCTGCCGGTACGTGACATGTTCGGGGAGCAGGTACACGTCATCGATCAGCAACGTTTCGCCGGTCGCGGCCACGTAGCCCGAGATGCTCGAGTGATTCACCGGCACGGTGAACTCGCTGAACGGGAGATCGGGGAGCGTGGTGTTCTGCGAGAGCTTGAAGCGGAGCGCTTCCGGGTTGCCATCCGGATCGGTCTCCACGAGGTACAGCGATCCCGCATCCGCATTCGAGAGGCGACGGGCCTGCGTGAGGATCATCCCGAGCAGCGTGTCGAGATCCTTCTCGGTGGCGAGCGCGGCCCCGACGCGGGAGAGTTCGCGCAGGTCGACGGCGCTGGACTCCTGCAGCCGATCGGAGCGCGCGGCGCCGACGAGCACCGCCGCGTGGCGCAGCGCCCCCTTCAGCACGGTGTGCCCAACACTCGCCGGGGCGTCGGCTGGCAACCAGCCGATCAGCTCCGCGTCCGCGAGCAACCCGTCCGGTGCCGCCTGCCCGGGGTCACCCACGCCGATGATCGCCGCGCGCTGGGCGAGGGCGGTCAGGCCCGAGGCCCCGGTCGCCGCCGCCAGCGCGGCATCGACGAGGACGACCGTCGGACGATCGGCGTCGAGCGCAGCGGGGTCGGGGAGGGCGCGCACGCGCCGCGACTCGAACGCCGGGTCGGTATCGAATGCCGGAAGGGCCGGCAGGGCGCGCCCTTCGGGCAGGAAGAGCAACGGCTGCGCGGAGGCCGCGGAGGACGACTGGGAGTTACGGCGAGAGGCCACGGGGTCCGATGAGATGCGTGCGCTCGGTGGAGGGGATGCAAGAACCGCCGGCCCCCACGTGGGGACCGGCGGTGCAAGCTTAGCCCGGATTGGTACCAGACCGCCAGTCGCGCACTAGCGCGCGGGCGCAGCTTCAAGACGGGCCTTCGCGACCTTCGCGTCCTCGAACTCCGGGAAGCGCTCGATCGTCTGGCTGAACAGCGTCAGCGCTTCGGCGCGGTTCCCCGAGTCCTGCGCGCTGATCGCACGCGAGTACATCATCACCGCCTGGAACGGAACGCGACGCTGACGCTCCGTGCGGGCCTCGCTGGTCTGACGCGCGGCCGGGGTCAGCGCCGGCAACTTCAGGCCGGCGTTCGTCTTCTGGCCCACCGTGCTCACCAAGCTGAGGAAGTTGTCCGTGCGATCGCGGTGCATGTCGGAATACTCGATGCGGCCACTTTCGGTATCGACCGACTTGATCGTGATGACCATCGTGCCCGAGCGATCGGTCACGAACGAGCCGGTCACGATGTGGCGAGCGCCGAGGAGCTTGCCGATGCGCGCGGCCGTCGCGTCGTCCACGCGGCCATCACGCGCAAGGTTCTGTTCGGCGAGGATCGCCGCGATGTTCTCACGCTCCACCACGCGGATCGCCGGATTCTGCGCGAGTTCGGTGATCAGGAGGTCGGCGATGCCCTTCGAGAGCGGCGCCAGCTCGGCGTTCGCCTGGCCGATCGCGCTGTTCACGAACGGCAACACCGCGACCGTCGGTCGCGTGTCGTCCTGCGCGACCACGGGGGCCGCCACGAACGCGAGTAGGGCGGTGGCACGAACGATTTGCTTCAACATCACATCCTCCGGAGAGGTTAGAGAGACAAGGTCAAGCCTTCCGCCGCGAGCACCACTGAGAGCTTGGCCCCACGGTCCTTCACCAACTGCTGGCACTCGGCTAGGCACTGCTCCAGCTGTTCATCCGACCGGCGAGGCTCATGATGAAAGAGCGCCAACGTCCCTACGGACGCGTCAATCGCGAGTTCCACTGCCTCGGCGTAGGTCGAGTGCCCCCACCCCTTGTGATTCTCATACTCCGACGTCGTGTACGTGGTGTCATGGATCAGGACTGCTGCACCCTGCACGAACGTTACCAGTTGGTCCCGCCAGTCGGACGGCGAGCCATAGCGCGGATGCGGCGCCAACTCGTTGTCCGACACATACACCAGCGCGCCCCCGTTGCCGCCAGGAGCGCTGAATCGGTAGCCGAGCGCTCCCCCGGGATGCTGCACCCCAAAGGCCGTGACTTCATACCCGGTCCCAGCCGTTGGAGTGCCCTCGGGCAGCCCCCTAAAGTCGATCGTCGCGTCGAGCTCCTCAAAGGTCACCGGAAAGACGACCGGCGACATCTGGTCCCGGAGCACCTTGTCGAAGCTCCGTTCCAGCGACTCGGAGCCCCAGATCGTGAAGTGATTCCCGCGCCCGAAGATCGGCGCGAAGAAGGGAATCCCCTGAATGTGGTCCCAATGCGCATGCGTCAGGAAAATGTCTCCCTCGATCGGCGCCCCATTGGCCCCCTCGATCAGTTTCCGCCCCAACTCGCGGATTCCGGTCCCTGCGTCGAGGATGACCAGCCATCCCGACTCCGTCCGCACTTCCACGCACGGGGTGTTCCCGCCATAGCGAACCGTCTGCGCACCAGGGCTCGGAATTGACCCGCGAGTCCCCCAGAAACACACTTGCAAGCTCATCGTGTCCCCCGGAGCACACCATAAGATGGGGTCGGGGCCCGGCCCGTGACTAGGCGAGGCATCACGCGGTCCTGGTGATGGTGGTCACAAGCGCTGCTGGGAGCGCTTCTCGAGCGCGCTCCGGTCGGTGATGCGAATGCGGCGGCGCTCGGTGCTGATCCAGCCCGCTTCGACGAACTCGCGCATGGCGCGGGAAACGGTCTCGCGGCTGGCGCCGATCACGTGCGCAATGGTCTGGTGGGTCAGGGGCCGATCGATGAAGTCCCCGCCGAGCTCGGCCGCCGCATCCAGGATGACCCGGGCGATGCGTCCGGGGACGTCCAAGAGGACGAGCGAGCCGATCTTCTCGTCCGCGCGGCGGAGGCGGCGCGAGAGCCCCATCAGCAAGGCCCACGCGACCGCCGGGTTCTGCTCCACGCGGCGCCGGAACTCGTCGCGTCGGAGCACGAGCAGCGTGCTGTCCTCCATGGCGACGACGTGCGCGGACCGCGGCTCATCATCAATGAGGGACAACTCGCCGAAGTGCTCGCCGATCCCGAGAATACCGAGAATCACCTCGCGGCCATCCTCGGCGACGAGCACGACCTTCACGCGTCCTTCGCGAACCACGAAGAGGGAATCCCCGGGATCATCCTCGAAGAGAATCACGCTACCGCGCGGATAACTCTTCTCGCGCGCCAGCTGCGCGAAGTTCGCCACCTCGGTGACGCCGAGGGACTTGAAGAGCGGGACGGTGAGGAGAAAGTCGGCGGTGCTCATGCGGTCTGGTACGGGGGGTCCTTCAGAAGAACGCGCGGTCACGCAAGGGTAATCTGGCGAAGCTACCGCGTGGTCCGAGCCCTGTCAAACGTTCAAACCCTTGTCACCTTGCATCTTACCGGGGGGGTCGGTATGTTTCTCTGCTACCTCCGAACCTGTCCACGAGGCACCAATGAAGTCCGAAATCCACCCGACGTACGCGACGTCGACTGTGCACTGCGCCTGCGGCAACACCTTCCAGACGCGTTCGACCGTCGACTCCATCCATACCGACATCTGCGCTGCTTGCCACCCGTTCTTCACGGGTAAGCAGAAGCTAATCGACACCGCTGGCCGTGTTGAGCGCTTCCGTCAGAAGTACGGGAAGGCGACCGTCTGAGCATTCGCGATCGCCTCGCCGACGCGCTCCTGCGCGCCGCCGCAGTCGAGCGCGACCTTCTCGATCCCAAGACCGTCAAGGATGCCAAGCTCATGGCATCCCTCGGTCGGGAGCATCAGCGCCTCGGTCAGGTCCTCGAGCGCGCCCAGCAGGTCGAGAAGTTGGACCTGGAGCTCGCGCAGGCGCGCGAGCTCTTGTCGTTCGATGACCCCGAAATGGCTGCCGAAGCCCGACACGAAGTGGAGCGACTGAACGCGAGCATCCTCGAACAGGAACTCGCGCTCCGTCCCCTCCTCGTTCCCCCGGATCCGCTTCACGACCGCAACGCGATCGTCGCGATCCGCGCCGGCACCGGCGGCGACGAAGCCGCCCTCTTCGCCGCCGA
>CAYUMN010000092.1:0-12282 GCA_964445835.1 uncultured Gemmatimonas sp. | reverse complement strand
GCATCGCGGCGCCGCGCTCTCCCCCCACCTCGCTCCAACACCCATGAAGTCACTCTGGGCGCGCAAGCCCATCGCCGAACTCGTCCCGGAAGGGAGTGAGGGGTCGGGGATGAAGCGCACGCTGGGCACGAAAGATCTGGTCGGCTTGTCCATCGGCGCCGTCATTGGCGCGGGGATCTTCTCGACGCTCGGTACCGCGGCCGCGGGCGAAGTGAACGCCGCGGGCGAGGTCGTTCGCTACGGCGCGGGGCCGGCGCTCATTGTTTCGTTCCTGCTGCTCGGCGCGGTGTGCGCGCTCGCCGCGCTCTGCTACGCCGAGCTGGCGTCGATGATTCCGCAGGCCGGATCGGCGTACGCGTACAGCTACGCCTCGCTCGGCGAACTGGTCGCGTGGATCATCGGATGGGACCTCATTCTTGAATACGCGGTGGGCAACGTGGCGGTGGCGATCGCCTGGGGCGGCTACTTCGAGTCCCTCGTGTCGCCATTCTTTTCGATCCCTCCCTGGCTGACCCACGGCTACTTCCAGGCCAAGGCCAGCGTCGATCCTGCGGTGCTCGCGCTGTTCGATTCCGCACCGAAGTTCATGGGCATTCCGGTGTTGATCAATCTGCCGGCGTTCGTGATCGTCATGGCCATCACCTGGCTCCTCGTGATCGGGGTGCGTGAGAGTACGCGCGTCAACAACTGGATGGTGCTGCTCAAGCTCGCCGTGCTCGCGCTCTTCGTGATCGTCGGCGTGCAGCACATCGATACGGCGAACTACACGCCGTTCGCCCCCAATGGCTTTCGCGGCATTCATCAGGGCGCGGCGATCGTCTTCTTCGCGTACATCGGCTTCGACGCCATCTCGACGGCGGCCGAGGAGACGAAGGATCCACAGCGCACGATGCCACGTGGTATTCTCATCGGTCTCGCCATCTGCACTTTCATCTACGTGATCGTCGGCGCCGTGGCGACGGGGCTCGTGCCGTATCAGCAGCTCAAGAGCTCCGATCCGCTGGCGCACGCCTTTGAGGTGGCGGGGCTCACGCAATACTCGTGGATCATCGCCGCGGGTGCAGTCATCTCGATGTCCGCCGTGCTCCTCGTGTTCCAGTACGGGCAACCGCGCATTTTCTACGCCATGGCGCGCGACGGGTTGCTGCCGAAGTTCGCGGCGAAGCTGCACCCGAAGTATCGCACGCCGCACGTCACGACGATCATCACGGGCGTGCTCGTGGCCCTCTCGGCACTCGTGGCGGATGACGCCGCGACCTACGATCTCACGAACATCGGCACGTTGTTCGCGTTCGTGGTGGTCTGCATCGGTGTGCTCGTGCTGCGCTTTGTGGATCCCGACCGTCCGCGTCCCTTCAGGGTTCCCGCGGTCTGGTTCGTCACGCTCGGCGGCGCGTCGGCCTGCTTCTTCGTGATGCAGGGGCTGCCGTTGCTGGCGTGGAAGGGCTTTGGCATCTGGCTGCTCATCGGTCTCGTGATCTACGTCGTATACGGATACAAGAACTCCAGGCTCCGCCGCGGACTCCCCCCGCGCTCTTCCGAGGACTAGATGGCTGAATCGATCGGCAACTCCGGGACGGGCATGAAGCTCCATACCAAGATCCTCATCGCGCTCTTGGTGGGCGCCGGGGCCGGCATCACCGCGAATCTCACGCTGGGCGGGGCGGACCCGACCGTGAAGTGGGTGAACACGTATCTCGCAGGGCCGGTGGGCCAGGTCTTCCTGCGGATGCTGTTCATGATCGTGATGCCGCTCGTCTTCTCGTCGATCACGCTGGGCGTGGCGGGACTGGGCGACTTGAGCAAGGTCGGCAAGGTCGGCGGCAAGGCGATCGGCTACTTCCTCGGCACCACCGCGCTCGCGGCGCTCTTCGGTTTGATCATGGTCACGGTGTTTCGCCCGGGCGATGGCATCCCCGAGGGCGTGCGCACGGAGTTGATGGCGACCTTCGCCGATGATGCGGCGGGGAAGGTTCAGGCGCAGGCGACCGGTGGATTCGGCATCAATACGTTCGTGGAGATCGTGACGCGGAATCCGGTGAAGTCGGCCGCGGACACCGACATGCTCGGCATCATCTTCTTCGGGCTCGTCTTCGGCGCGGCCCTCACGCAGTTGAAGCCCGAGCGCGCGCAGCCGATGCTCCAGTTCCTCGAGGCACTGAACGATGTCGTGATTGTCATCGTAGGCATGGCAATGAAGTTGGCGCCCTATGGCGTCGCCGGTCTGATATTCGGCGTGACGTCTCGATTCGGATTCGCGCTGCTCAAGCCACTCGGCGGCTACGTGCTCGTCGTGATGGGCGCGTTGTTGCTCCACCTGTTCGTGAATCTGTCGTTCATTCTGAAGTTCGTGATCAAGATCAGTCCGCTGGTCTACTTCTCGCGGATCCGTGCGGCCATGATCACCGCGTTCTCGACCAGCTCGAGTAGTGCAACGTTGCCCGCCGCGCTGAAGGCTGCGCAGGACGGACTCGGCGTGCCGCCCAAGATCGCCGGCTTCGTCCTCCCGCTCGGCTCGACGATGTGCATGAACGGGACCGCCATCTTTGAGGGGATCACGGTGATCTTCCTCTGTCAGGTGTTCGGTGTCGATCTCTCCCTCGGCAGCATGGTGGTCGTGATCATCATGAGTGTCATCACGGCCGTCGGGGCCGCAGGCGTGCCGGGGGGATCGATTCCGCTGCTCGTCGGCATTCTCGCCATGATGGGCGTGCCGGGCGAGGCGATCGCGATCGTGCTCGGCGTGGACCGCATTCTCGACATGACGCGCACGGTGGTCAATGTGTCGTCGGATATTTCGGCGACGATCTTCGTGGCCGGATCGGAAGGGGTGTGGGACGCGAGTATGGTGCCCAAAGAGGTCGCGGCCGGCTAGCGGCGCGTCTCGACGACACATGAAGGGCTCCGATGCCACTCGCGCATCGGAGCCCTTCGTGCGTCATGCCACCGACGCGTGCTAGACCTTCGCGTGGCCCAACGCCAGCTTCACGGCGCCGCGCGCGGCAATCACCTCGTCGCCATGCAGCTGCGCCCCCGGCACCGCCGTCTTCAACCGATGCTCCACGAGCCGCCGCATGAAGGACCCGCGCGAAAGGAGTCCGCCGGCGAGCGCCACGTTGAAGGCCGTACGCTCGTCTACGAAGAGCTGCCGCGCGAGCGTCCGCACATGCACCACCAACTCCTCGGCGGCCACCGTGCAGATGGAGTTCGCGCGCAGGTCGCGGTCGGCGGCGAGGGCGGTGACGTGCCCGGCGATTGCCGCGAGATCCTTCGGTGACGCGTTCGCGGCCCACGGAATGATGTCCTCGATCGACTCGAGCTCGAGGGCCGTCATAAGAGCACCCACGAGACGCGTTTCCGGCTCCCGCTCGTCCGAGGACGAGGTCACGACGCTCAGCGCGCGACGGCCGATCCAGGCCCCGCTGCCTTCGTCGCCGCAGTCCGGGCCCCAACCGCCACAACGGCGGAACGCGCCTGTCGGACCGCGTCCGTACGCCACCGATCCGGTGCCGGCAATGAGAAGGATGCCCGCGCCTTCGTGCCCGAACGCATCGGCGAGCGCGATCTCCGCGTCGGTGACGACCTGCACTTCATCGGCGAGTCCTTCGCCTTGCAGGGCGCGCAACAACGCCTTGCGCTCCTTCTCGCGCCCCGTGCCGGCCACGCCGGCCACGAGGAGCGACGGCTTGTCGCTGATCTCGGCGTTCGTCAGGGCATCCCGCACGAGCGCACCAATCGTCTCCGCGGAGGTGAGTGCTTCACCGGGACGCACCGCACTCGCATCGCCGATCAGGGAGCCCAACTCTTTCCCCTTGCCGTTTGCGATCATCACGTGGGTCTTGCTGCCACCACCATCGACACCGACGACGAGCTGAGCCATTGCAGGAGTTGTGTTCTGGGTGGTGAACAGCCGAGCGTGCGTCAGGACGACGCGCGTGGTGCTTCGTGCGTGAACGAGGAGAGCATCCCCACCATGAGCGTGACGCTCGTGCCAATGAGCACGAACCAGGGCCACGCGATCCCCGTCAGCGGGGCGAGGGGTCCAGCCAGTGCAGGGATCGCGGCGCTGAGTCGCCCCGCGAACACCACGATGCTCATGGTAAAGATACCCACCCCCATCCCCAGGATGGCATCCCGCTGAATGGCGCGCGGCCAGAGCATCGCGAGGAAGAAGCCGCCGAGCAGCCCGCCGTAGGTGAAGCTGGCGATGCTGAGCGCGATCACCACCACCGGCGTCCCCTCCGCCTTGTACATCAGCGCACCGCCAATGAGGACGCAGGCCCAGATGAGCGTGAAGATTCGCGAGAGTCGAAGCCCCTCACTGGGGCCGGGCGTGCCGCGCAGTGGCACATAGAGGTCGTGGAGCGAGGCCGCGGCGAGGGCGTTCAGCGCGCCGGACACCGTGCTCATCGCCGCCGCGAGGATCGCCGCGATCACGATCCCCGTCATGCCCGGGGGCATCTCCTCAATGATGAAGGTCGGGAAGATTTTGTCCGGGGCGGGAAAGGCGCGCCCCTCGTAGAACGCCCAAAGGCCGATGCCGATGAACAGGAAGAGCGTGAACTGCACCAGCACGACCACGCCACTCCCGATCAGCGCGCGACGTGCATCGCGGAGTGTTCCCGCCGCCTGCAAGCGCTGCACGATGATTTGATCCGCGCCATGCGACGCCATGGCGAGGAAGCCGCCGCCCAGGAGTCCCGCGAACAGCGTGTGGGGCCGGTCGAATCCGAGGTGGAAGTCAAACAGACGCAGCTTCCCCGCGGCCCCGGCGTCGGTGATGATGCGGCTCCATCCCCCGTCGACCCCCTGGCCGATGAGCACCAGCGCACCCACGCCGCCCGCGAGATACACCGCCATCTGTAACACGTCGGTCCAGACCACGGCCTTCATGCCGCCATGGTACGTGTAGATCACGGTGGCGAAACCGAGAATAATGATGGCCGCGGGGCCCGCGATCTCCGGCGCGATGACCCCGGTGAGAATCAGGCCCACGGGAATCGCCGTGGCGAAGAGCCGCACCGAATCGCCGAAGACGCGGGTGACCATGAAGGTGATGGTTGCGAATCGGCGCGTCGCGAGACCGAAGCGGCGCTCCAGCAAGGCGTACGCCGTCACGAGATCGCCCCCCATGTAGCGGGGCAGCAGCGTGAAGGCGATCACGATGCGTCCGAGCAGGTACCCGGTCGCGACCTGCAGGAAGGTGAAGTCGCCGAGGTAAGCGAGTCCGGGAATCGAGATGAAGGTGAGCGCACTCGTTTCTGTCGCGACGACGGAGAAGAGCACCGCCCACCAGGGGATGCTCCCGTCCGCGACGAAATAATCTTTGGCGTCCTTCTGACCGCTCCCGAGCTTCACGCCTAGGAGCGTGGTACCGACGAGGTACACGACCAGGATCATCCAATCCAGCGCGGTGAAGGCGTTCGCGGTCTCAGGCATCGCGGGAAACTAGGGGGAAAACGAAACGGGCGCCCGATGGGGCGCCCGTTTCGTCCGACGATTGAACGGCTCTCGAACGGCCATTGCTTGGCGCACCCGCTAGCGCACCCTCTAGCGCACCGTGCGGCGCGCCTCGTTCGTTACGCTGAGAAGCTGCTGCCGCAGCCGCAGCCGCCGGTCGCGCCCGGGTTCTTGAACGTGAAGCCCGAGCCCTGCATCGAGGAGGTGTGGTCCACGATGACGCCGGCCAGGTACTGCATCGAGAACGGGTCGACGAAGAGGTTGAACCCGTCCTGCGGGATCACCGTGTCGTCGTCGGCAGGCTTGTCCTCAATCAGGAGGCTGTACTTGAAGCCTGAGCACCCACCCGGCTGGACCGAGACGCGGAGCCCGCCGACTTCGGGGGTCACATTCTCCGCCTGCATGAACTTCTGCACTTCGACGGCCGCGGCGGCGGTGATGCTGACCAGAACTTCGGGGGTATTCATCGTGCTCATGTGATGCCTCCTGAGGGTCCCTGAAAACCCCAACGTGGGGTGTAACGGAATAATCCGGAATATATGGTTCGGGGTTCCGGAGACAAGAGCCTAGCCCCCCCGTGCGCCCCCGCACTGAGGCACGGCCGCCTCCGATCCGGTCGGCCTACGGACGCCCTCGCGCGGCGTGCGCCGCCGCGGCCGCCGCCGCCGCCGCCCGGCTGGTGACGTCCGCAATCGTCGTCCGCACGGGCCCGATCCGTGAGTTCTCCCGAGTCGGATTCACCCGGTTCGTCAGGATGATCACGAAGAGGTCCCTCGCGGGGTCAATCCAGATCGAGGTGCCAGTGAAGCCCGTGTGTCCAAAGGCGGGCGACTGCATCACGGTCCCGGCGGAATTGGTCCCATTGGGCGATTCCCAGCCCAAGGCCCGGTGCGAGAGCGCCGGGTTCTGCACCTTGGTGAAGTCGGCGAGGGTGCGCGGCATCGCGATGCGCGCGCCGCCCAATTCGCCGCCGTTCAGCATCGCCTGCGCGAAGCGCGTGAGATCGGCACCGGTGCTGAAGAGGCCCGCATGCGCCGAGACCCCGCCGAAACGATACGCGTTCTCATCGTGCACCTCCCCGCGCAGATGCCGTCCGCGCCAAGGGTCCTTCTCCGTCGGGGCGATGCGTTCCAGCCACTCCGCCGGGGGGCGATACCGCGTGTCTCCCATGTTGAGCGGGCCGAACACGTTCGCGCCCAGATACGCGTCGAGCGTCGCTCCGGTGACGCGCTCGATCACCATCCCCGCGAGAATCGCGCCGAGATCGGAGTACACGTACTTCACGCCGGGGAGCGTATCGAGAGGGGTATCGAGCAGGAGTTGGCGAGCCGCGTCCACCGTCTCGGTCTCCTGAAAGAACGCGCGCCAAGCGCGGAGGCCGGAGGCGTGCGTCATCAAGTGGCGCACCGTCACGAGCTCCTTCCATTGTCCCGTCCATTCCGGGAGATAGCGCTGCACGGGCGCATCAAGGTCGATCTTCTTCTGCTCGACGAGCTGCATCATCGCCGTCGTCATCCCGAGGACCTTGGTGAGCGAGGCCATGTCCCACACCGTCTGCGCATTCGGGGTCGGCGCATCCGCCGCCCAGTCAATGCGGCCGACCGCGACTTCCGCCACGACATCCGTGCGCGTCCCAATGATCGCGATGCCGCCAGGGAACACGGAGTCGCGCACGGAGCGCAGCATCACGGCGCGGACGGAATCGGTGACCGCCGCGGCCCATCGCGGCAGTGGGCGGACGTACGGTCGTCCGGCGGCGAAGAATCCGGGAAGCGTCGTCGGCGTCACGCCCTGGAACGGGACGCGTCCCGTAAGAGCCCGCGCGGCGGCTCGCTCCACGGCCTCACCGCGGCCGTACGCCGCCACGTAGCCGCTGACTCGTGGGAATTCGCGCAGCACGTACGGACTCGAGAACGCCACGACCGACACCGGACGCACCGCCGCCAACGAGTCGATCCACTTCGCCACATGTTCGGCGACCGCGAAACGTCCCTCACCCTCAATCGTGCGCACGAACGTCGCGACCACCACCTGCTCAGTGCCATTCCGCACCAACGAGTCGAGGCGCTGGCGCGGCGTGGCCGAGGTGATGCGCGCGCTCCGCATCGAGAGCAGCGCGCCACGCATCTCGGTGGTGAAGGCGCGCCCTGCCTGATTGTCGAGTTCCGGCACATACGTGAGCACCACCGTCGGCTGCGACGTGGCAAGCGGAAGCTTTCGGTCGGTGTCGCGCAGCAGCGTGATGGCATCCTCGGCAATCCGCTGCGCGCGCGCACGGTGTGCACGCTGTCCCACCACGTCGCGCAGCGAATCGAGCGGCGTGATCGGGCGCCGAATCGCGCCGGTGCGCAACTTCATCTCCAGCACACGTCGCACCGAGGCGGCGATGCGCTCGGCGGGAATCTCGCCGCGTTCCACCGCGGCGACGACGGCGTTGATCGCTACGGGCACGTCCGGGGGCATGAGCAGGATGTCGGTGCCCGCTTTCACCGCACGCACGGCACTCTCGCCGAGTCCGTAGCCGGCCCCGACGCCACGCATGTCCATCGCGTCGGTGATGATGAGTCCCTTGAAACCGAGCGTATCGCGCAGGAGCCCCGTCATCACCGAAGGCGCGAGCGTGGCGGGAGTGGAGTCGCCCGTGATGGCGGGAAGCGCGATGTGCGCGCTCATCACGGCTTGCACGCCGGCGTCTATGGCCGCGCGGAAGGGCACGAGTTCGACTTGGTCGAGCCGCGCTCGCGACGAACGGATGACCGGCAACGCGTTGTGTGAATCGATGTCGGTGTCGCCGTGCCCGGGAAAATGCTTGACGGTCGCGGCGACTCCGGCCTGTTGCACGCCTTCCACGAAGGCGGTCGTCATTGCCGCCACGAGCAGCGGGTCCTCGCCGAACGCACGCACGTTGATGACGGGATTGGCCGGATTGTTATTGACGTCGGCGGTGGGGGCGAAGGCGAGGTGGATTCCGATCGCCCGCGATTCCTCGCCGGTGATCCGTCCCGCTTCGCGGGCATGCTCGAGCTTGCGGGTCGCGCCGATCGCCATCGCGCTCGGCAGCACCGTGGCGCTCCCGCCGGTGAGGGTGCCAGGAGAGAAGACGCCCCCCTCGAGCCGCCCGAGACCGGGCTCGACGTCCATCCCCACGAGCAGGGGCAGCGACGACTGCCGCTGCAGCGCATTCACTTTTTCGGCCACTTCGATTGGCGAGCCGAGCGACATGATGATGCCGCCAATGTGATCGTGGCGGATCCGATTCACCGCGAGGACGTACGATGAATCGCTGGAACTGGTATAATCCCCGAGCACCCAGATCATCACCATCTGCGCGACTTGCGCGCGTAGCGGCATCGCGGCGATGGTGCGGTCGATCCACCGCTGGGCGTCGGCGGTGAGCGGCTCGGTGAGCGAGGGGCGATGGTCGCGGACGGACCATGGCACCGCGATCGGGGTGATATCAGGGGCAACGTCGGTGACGGTGCGCGGATTCAAGACTGCCGCCGGCGGCATCGCGCACGAGGCGAGAACGAGGCCGCACGCGAACGCGGCCGCAAGGGAGAGCGAGTGACGGATCACGGCGTACGGCGGATGATGGTGGGGGTGCTCATGGCGAGCATGCTCGGGGGCGCGCACGCGTGCGCGCGGGCGAGCGCGCAGGCGCCGGGACGACGTCCGGAGCCTGTGGTGGTGCGCCCGGGGATTACGGTGTTGCTCGACGATTCGCTCGATCTCATTGCGGGGCGACGCATCGCGCTCATCACGAACCAGACGGGGGTCGACGCGAGTGGGGTGAGCGATGTCGATCTGCTCGTGCACGACGCGCGCGCGAAGCGGGCCAATGTGGCGCTCGTGCGGCTCTTCTCGCCGGAGCATGGAATTCGCGGGACGGCGGACCGCCCCGGTCTTCCCGACGAGATCGATCGCGCCACGGGACTCACTGTGCACTCGCTATATGGCCGCGAGACCATTCCACCGCCGGACAGCTTACTCCGTGATCTCGACGCATTGGTGTTCGATCTACAGGACATCGGCACCCGGACGTGGACGTATGTGGGCGTGATGGTCTACGCGATGCGCGCCGCGGCGCGCGTGGGGATCCCGTTCATTGTCCTCGACCGTCCGAATCCGCTCACCGGACGCGCCGAGGGACCACTGCTCGACCGCGCACTCGCGAATCCTGAGGATCCAACATCCGAGCGTCGCGGGCAGGCGTACGCATTATACCCGGCCCCGCTCCGGCATGGTATGACGATGGGTGAGCTGGCGCAGTTCTTTGCCGGTGAGTTGCAGATCCCCGTCACGTTGCACGTCGTTCCCGTGACCGGGTGGCGGCGCTCGATGTGGTGGGAGGAGACCAAGCTCCCTTGGATCGTGCCCTCGCCGGCGATGGTCTCCACCACGAGCGCGTTGTTGTATCCGGCGCTCGTGGCGTTCGAGAGTAGCAACGTCTCCGTGGGGCGGGGGACGGATCGTCCGTTCCAGCGCTTCGGTGCGCCGTGGATGAATGCGGATTCCGTGGCCAGGTTGCTGGAGGAGCGCGGATTGAGCGGGGTGCGTTTTGAAGCAGAGCGATTCACCCCCACCGCACCGACCGATGGCAAGTTCGGCGGCCGCGCGGTGCCGGGGGTGCGCATCGTCGTGGAGGATCGCGACCGCTTGCAGGTGGGGCGCATCGGCGCGGCGGTGCTCTGGGCCATTCAGCGCGCCTCCGGGGATTCACTCCGTGTGCAGGCCCGCGGCTTCGATCTCCGATTCGGGACGCCCGCTGGGCGCGAGGCCTTGCTTGGCACCGGCGACCCCGACGAGGTCATCGATGCCGCCCTGCCGGGGGTCGTCGCCTTTCAGCAAGCCACGCGGAAGTACCTGATTTATCGTTAGGGTGTGTCCACGGCCCCATTCCCGCTCTCACTCTGGCACGCAATCGTCAGAGGCTATCTCCGGCTCATCGAGCCGCTGATCGATTGGTGCGTGCGGCATCGCGTGTCGCCGAACACGCTCACGGTGCTCGGCACCCTGATGTGCGTGATCGTCGCGGCGATGTTCGCGGCGGGGTGGATCGTCGCGGCGGGGTGGACGCTGGGGCTCACCGCCTTTTTTGATGTGATTGACGGAGCCGTGGCGCGTCGCAGCGGGACCGCCACGCTCTTTGGGGCCTTCTTCGATTCCACGCTTGATCGCGTGGCCGACGCGTTCCTGTTCGGTGGGCTCGCGTGGTTCTTTGCGGCGCCTGGGCCGTATCAGTCGATGTGGATGGTCGCGGTGGCGCTCGTGGCGGTCAGCGCCGTACAGATCACGTCGTACACGCGAGCGAAAGCGGACGCGCTCGGGGTCGACCTGAAGGGGGTCGGGGCGCTCGAGCGGCCGGAGCGGATCACGATTCTGGCGGCACCCCAAGCATTTTTCGGCCTGGCCCTGAACGGCTGGGTCCTGCGGAGCGTGGTGATCCTCTTGGCCCTCTCGGCCGTGGTGACGGTGGTCCAACGCGTGCGCGCGGTCGCCGTCGCGACGCGGGGCCGGACCGGGTAGCCGGGCTCCACACGCGAGCCCGAACGGCGAGCCGCGGACGGGTCACTTTGAGGGCGCCAGTAGGCTATTTTTCGCCGTAGCTGTTCGCCCTGTCCCGTTCTCGGAGTCCATGCATGTCCACGCGCCTGCGTTCCAGCGTCCTGGCCCTTCTCGCGGTGGCGAGTCTGGCCGCCTCGGCCAGCTGCGGTCCGCCCCCGGATGCCGGCGTGTTGCGCGTATGGACTGAGGACTTCGAGATTCGGCTCCTCCCGGACGTCGTCCCGCCGCGGGCGCTGGAGCGCATCACCTACACGGTGACCGTGCTCGACAAGGAGACGCGCGAGCCGGTGGTGAATGGCGAAGGGCGGATTTTCGCCACCAATGCCGATCGCAAGACCGTGTGGAATGGCCTCACCTATGGCCCCGAGGCCGGGACCTACCGCACCCACATCATGTTCGTGACCGCGGGGGACTGGGCGATGGGAATCCAGTTCCGTCGCGACTCCACGAGTGCCTTGCAGCGCTCCGAGGACTGGCGCCAGTCGGTGCGCAACGAACTGCCGCCCAGCGAGGAAGCGCGGATCAATGTGCCCACCACGCCGCCGGTGAACACGCCCCGCGCCGCGCCGACCCTCGATTCCACGAACAAGACCCCCTGAAGCCCGGCTGTTTAGCCTTCGTCCTCCAGCCTTCATCCTAGAACATGCGCCACTTCTACCGCACCCATCTGCATCCCGACCTCGTGCTCTCCACGGCGGATGCGTTCTTCCCGACAATCGGCATGCGCCTCGCCACGGAAGCCCCGCGGTCACGCACGTATCGCGGCAGCGTCGGCACACCGGACATCCCCTCAGAGCTCACCATCACGGTGAAGATGGAAGGCGGCCACTACACCTTCGTTGAGGCTCACTCGGACCAGATGGGCGAAAGCCGTCTCGATCGCAAAGTGAAGAAGTTCTTCGTGCAGCTGCACACGCAGATGGACCCGACGCACACGTTCGCGCCCGCCTACTGATGCCACCGAAGACTGGCCTCCTGGCGACGGGCGGCACTGCGCCACGTGCGGGGCACCTCGGCGAGGCCCTGCCGACCGAACAGAAGCTCGAGCTCTACTACTGGATGCGGCTCACGCGCACGCTCGAGGAGCGGCTTGTGGCGCTGTACCGTCAGACGAAGGTCGTTGGCGGACTCTTCCGTTCGCTCGGCCAGGAAGCCGACTCCGTGGGCTCCTGTTACGCGCTTGAGCAGCGCGAGGTGATGTCGCCGCTGATTCGCAACATGGGGGCGATGCTCGTGAAGGGCGCGACCCCGGTGGAG
>CAYUMN010000091.1:0-12339 GCA_964445835.1 uncultured Gemmatimonas sp. | reverse complement strand
GGATACGAGGATTCAGGAACGCTCACGAAGGCCGTGCGCCGGAAGCCGTACAGCGTCATCCTCCTCGACGAGATCGAGAAGGCGCACCCGGATGTATTCAACATCCTCCTGCAGGTGCTCGACGAGGGTCACCTCACGGACAACTACGGGCGCATGATCGACTTCAAGAACACCGTCGTCATCATGACGTCGAACGTGGGAGCGAAGGACATCACGAAGAACCGCACCCTCGGGTTCGGCAACACGGATGTGACGGCGAACTTCGACCGGATCGCGGACAAGGTGAAGGAGGAGATGCAGCACACCTTCAACCCCGAGTTCCTGAACCGGCTGGATGACGTGATTGTCTTCCACCCGCTCTCGAAGGAGCACATCGGCCAGATCGTCTCGATCTTGCTCAAGGACGTCCAGAAGCGGTTGGCGGAGGAGGAGCTCACGCTCAAACTCAGCGACGCGGCGACGGAGTTCCTGGTCAAGAACGGCTACGACGTGGCCTATGGCGCCCGCCCGCTGAAGCGGGCGATCCAGAAGTGGATCGAGGACCCGCTCTCGGAGCGCATCCTGCTCGCCGAGTTCGGGCGCGGCGACGAGATCGACGTGGACGTTTCGACGGATGGCACGAAGCTCGAATTCCGCGTCCCCGCGGTCACACCGAAGGTCTGACGCCGCCTCGGCGTCAGGAACTCGGGACCGGACAGGAGGACCTGTCCGGTCCCGATTCGTGTATATTGCAGTTATGCATCGTATCCTCTTGGTGGCCATCGCCTTGGCGGCGGGGTCACCATTGTTCGCGCAGGACCCCTCAGCCACCGTCGCCCGCTGCCTCGTTCCCGACTCGATCGTGGTTCGCGGGAGTGCGCGTGTTGACGGTGAGGCCATCCTCGCGAACAGCGGAATGCGCGCCGGGGCCCAGCTCAGCTTTCCGCTCATTCAGCGGGCCATTCGTGACCTCTTCGCCTCCGGCGACTTCGACCACGTCGGGGTGGAGTGTGGCCTGCCGGCCCTGGGGACGGGCTCGGCGATTGTCATCACCGTGCGCGAGCGGCCGCTGCTCAGTGCGGTGAAGGTCGAAGGCGCGCGCCAGGTGCAGGCACGCCAAGTCGAGGATCGGGTGGGGTTATTGATCGGACGCCCAGTCGATCCGGCGGCCATTGCGGTGGCGATGCGCCGCGTGGACTCCTTGTACAAGTCGGCGGGGTTCTATCTCGCACGAGTGCGCCCGGAGACGACGATGGTCGGGGATCGTATCGCCATCACCTTCCGAGTGAATGAGGGCCGCCGCCTCGCCATCTCCGGTCTCCGCGTTGTTGGCGCGTCGGCGATGGATCCGGCGGCGATTGCGGGGGCGATGGAGACAAAGCCCGAGGGATTCTGGTGGTTCCGTCAGGGTGAATTCGATGAGGATGTGTACGCGACTGACCTCGGGGAGCGGGTGCCCAAGCTCTTCGGGGATCGCGGATTTGTCGACTTTCAGCTGCGCCGCGACACACTGATCGTGGATGAAACGCGCGGCAAGGCGATGATTGAGCTGACGGTCGAGGAAGGCCCGCTGTACAAGATCTCGAACTTTGAAGTGGTGGGGAATCGCCACTTCACGGCCGATCAGATCACCACGCTGTATCCGTTCCGTGATCGCGCCCCGACCGTGACCGAGCGCGCCCGCGCGCTGTTGAAGCGCCGCGCGCCGGCGTCGGACATCTTTGACCGCACGCGATGGGACGAAGCGACGCGCGAGCTGCAGACGCTCTACAGCAATGACGGCTACATCTATGCGCAGATCAATCCCGTGGTCGAGCGTGACCCGACGGATTCGAATGCGGTCGTCCGCCTGCGTTGGGATATCCGAGAGGGCACCCCGGCGCTGATCAACCGCGTCGAGATCCTCGGGAACGACTTCACGGTCGAGAGCTGCATCCGAGAGCAGTTGTTCATCATTCCCGGGGACGTGTTCAACCAGGACCGCCTGATCCGCAGCTGGCAGGGCATCGGGAATCTCGCCTTCTTCGAAACGCCGATGGCATTCCCGGATACCCGCCCGGCCAATGATGCGGGGGACATCGACATCATCTTCCGTGTCAAGGAGAAGCGCACGGGCAACGTGAGCTTTGGCGCGTCGGCGGGACAGGGGACGGGCCTCGGTGGATTCATCGGGCTGGAGCAACCGAATCTGTTCGGGCGCTGCAAACGCGGGTCGATCAATTGGCAGTATGGTCGGTTCATCAACGACTTCAACGCGTCGTACACGGATCCCGGCATTCGCGGTTCGCGCATCTCCGGGCAGATCCAGGCCTACCATTCGCAGGCCCGTTTCCGCATCGCCAACTTTGGTCAGACGACGCGCATTGGCTTCAACACCCGCGTCGGCTTCCCCTTTCCGGAGTCGCGATTCACCCGCGTCTTCACCTCGTACGGCCTTGAGTCGGTGCGATTCGGGTCGGGGGGCTTGTTGGGAAGCGTTGGGTCGGATGGCTGTCAGGGGTGCTTGCGTTCGACGATCGGCATCGACATCACGAAGGACACGCGCACCGACATGCCCTTCGCGACGGATGGGCGGCTCGCGACCGTGAGCGCGCAGTTCAACGGGGGACCGCTGGGGGGATCGGCGCAGTTCCAGCGCTACACCACCGAACTCAGGAACTACGCGATCATCGGGCGCCTCGGCGGCCAGAAGCCCGGCACGACTCCGCTGCGCCTCACCATGGGCGTTTCGGCGCGCGCTGGTGCGGTGTTCGGCGACCCGGGCGATTTCTTCTGGTCGCAGCAGTTCTCGTTGGGTGGTGTCCAGTTCGGTGAGCCGCTGCGCGGCTACCCGGAGTTCTCGATCACGCCTCGCGGCTTCTCGACGGCCGCGGGGACGTTCAACGCGCAGCGCGAGTCATTCGGCAGCGCCTTCTTCACTTCGACGGCGGAGATCGGCCTTCGCTTCAATTCGAATCTGTACATCAATGCGTTCTATGACGTGGGGAATATCTGGGACCGGCCCCGCGACTTCGATCCGACGCGACTCTTCCGCGGTGCCGGCTTCGGTGCCTCGACCGTGAGTCCGTTGGGTCCGCTCGGCCTCGACTTCGCGTACGGCTTTGATCGGCGCGACCAGTTCGGGAACCCGGATCCCAAGTGGCAGCTGCACTTCCGTCTCGGCCAGTTCTTTTAAACACTTCGCAACATCCTGGAGCATCGATGACCGTCATGTCCCGCGGCGCCCTCGTGGCCGCCCTCATTTCCCTCGCTGTCGCCGTGGCGCCCCTCTCGGCGCAGAAGCTCGGCTACATCGACTCGCGCAAGGTCCTGCAGGAGATGCCGACCCGCGCGGCCGCTGAGACCCGCATGCGTGTCGGCCTCGAGGCGCTCAGCGTCCGTCAGAAGAAGATGGTGGACTCGCTGAACGTGCTCATGGCCGGGTTTGAGCGTGACTCGGCGACCCTGTCGCAGGCGGACAAGGTGGCGCGCTTCACGTCCATGCAGACCTACGACGCGCAATACCGCGACACGTTGCAGGTCCTCGAGGAGGGCGCACAGGCATCGCAGGCCGAGGCGATGCAACCGCTGTTCGACCTGATCAAGATCGCGCTCGATGACGTCCGTCAGGCGGACGGCTACGCGATGATCTTCGACATTGGTGGGCAGACGAACCCGATCGTCTCGATGGATCGGAACCTCGATCTTTCGGACCGCGTGCTCGCCCGCATCCGGGCGATGCCGGCGGCCGCGGCGCCTCCGCCGGTGCGACCGACCGCTGCTCCGGCGCGACCAGCCGCCACTCCCGCGGCCACTCCGGCGGCCACTCCCGCGGCCACTCCCGCGGCCACCGCCCCCGCGCGTCCGACCGGCCCAGTAGCGCAGCCGTCGGGCGCTCGACGCCCGTAGCCCGGTCCCACGCCTCCCCACCAGGCGATGACGACCTCGCAGGACCCCGCAGGACTCCGCGCGGCCGCCGTGGCCGCAGCGGTGAGCGGCGCGTTGCAGGGTGACCCGGATCTCCGGCTCACTGGCATCGCGCCGCTCGACCGGGCTGGACCGAGCGACCTCACGTTCCTGGCGTCGGTGAAGTACGCGAAGCACTTCGCGACCTGCCATGCGGGAGCGGTGCTCGTCACCCCGGAGCTGGCGGCGACGGAGGGTCCCTGTGCGGTTCGCATTGTGGTGTCGAAGCCGCACGAGGCGATGCTCACCCTCATTCCGCGTTTCTATCGCGCGCCGGAGCGGCCCTTTGTGGGTGTGCATCCGACCGCGATTGTGGCGGACGATGCGCAGGTGGACGCCGACGTGTGCATCGAGGCCTTCGCGGTCATCGGCCGCGGCGCGCGGGTCGGGGGCGGGTGTTGGATCGGCGCGCACACGGTCATCGGGGACGGTGCCCAGATCGGTGCGCAGACACGACTCTACGCGCAGGTGACGCTCTATCCCGGCGCCATCGTCGGCGATCGCTGCGCCATTCACGCCGGCGCGCGCATCGGGAGCGATGGCTTCGGGTACGTCTTCAACGAAGGCGCGCATCAGAAGATTCCACACGTGGGCGGCTGCCGGATCGGCAATGACGTCGAGATCGGGGCCAACACGACAATCGATCGCGGCAGCATCGATCACACGGTGATCGGCGACGGCACGAAGATCGACAACCTCGTGCACATCGGGCACAACGTGCGCGTCGGCCGGCTCTGCCTGATTGCCGCGCAGGTCGGGATCGCCGGAAGCGTGCGGGTGGAGGACGGTGTGGTGATGGCCGGTCAGGTGGGCATCGCCGGGCATCATACCCTTGGTGCCCGGTCGACCCTCACCGCACAGGCCGGCGTCGTCTCTGACGTGCCGCCCGGTGAGACGTGGGGCGGATTCCCGGCGCGCCCCCATCGGCAGATGCTGCGCGGGCAGGCGGCCCTCTCGAAGCTGCCAGATCTGCTCCGGAAGATCGAACAGTTGCTCAAGCGCGAAGGCGACGCGTGAGCGCGCGCCGCACAATCGCGAAGACGGCCACCCTCTCTGGCGTGGGCCTGCACCTGGGACGTCCGTGCACGTTGCGTTTCGTCCCCGCCGCCCCGGGCGTGGGCATCCGCTTTCGGCGAGTGGACGTCGCGGGGAATCCTGAGACCCGCGCGCACGTGAGCGTCGCGGTCGCCGCCGAGCGGCGCACGCAGCTCGGGAGTGGAGCGGCGGCGCTTCATACGGTCGAGCACGTGCTGGCGGCGGTGGCGGGTCTTGGGATCGACGATGTGATCATCGAGATGGATGCGGCCGAGCCACCGATCATGGACGGCTCGGCCGAGCCCTTCCGTGCGGCGCTCGCGGACGCGGGCGTGAAGGAGCATGGGGGGACGGCCGAGGTGTTACGACTGACGGAGTCGGTGCGTGTGGTCGACGGGGACTCGGTCTACGTTGCGCATCCGGCCGACGCCTTCGAGCTGGAAGTGCGGATAGACTTCGCGCATCCGATGATCGGGGTGCAGGAGGGTCGGTATGTGGTCACGCCCGAGAGCTTCTCGCGCGAACTCGCGCCGGCGCGCACCTTCGGGCTGCTGAGCTGGGTGGAGGAGTTACGCGGCAAAGGGCTGATTCAGGGCGCCTCGGCCGAGAACACGATCGTCCTCGATGAGGACGCTGTGGTCGGCACGGCGCTGCGGTGGCCCGACGAGTTCGTGCGACATAAGGCGATGGACGTGGTGGGCGATCTCGCCCTCGCGGGACAGCGTGTGCAAGCCAGGATCTCGGCGACGAAGCCGAGTCATCGCGGGACCGTGACGTTGGTGCGCGAGATGCTCGCGCACGCGCGGCCCGCCCAATCGGGGAGAGGTATGCTCGGCATCGAAGAGATCATGAAGATCCTGCCGCATCGGTATCCGTTCCTGCTGGTGGATCGGATCATCGAGATAGAGGAGAAGCGCGTCGTGGCCATCAAGAACGTCACGATCAATGAGCCCTTCTTTCAGGGACACTTCCCGGGGCATCCGATCATGCCGGGGGTGCTGATTGTCGAGGCGATGGCGCAGGCCGGTGGCGCGTTGCTGATGGGGACCGTGGATGATCCGGAGAGCAAGGTCGTCTACTTCATGAGCATCGACAACATCAAGTTCCGGAAGCCGGTGAGACCCGGCGACCAGTTGCGGCTCGAGGTCGACATCGTGCAGTTGCGCGGCAAGGTGTGTCGGATTGCCGCGGTCGCGAAGGTCGATGGCGCGGTGGTCTGCGAAGCCGAGATGGCCGCCATGGTCCGCGATCGATGACTGCGCGCATTCATCCGACGGCGATCGTCGACAAGAGGGCTGAGATCGGCAAGGATGTGGAGATCGGCCCGTGGGCCTATGTCGGGCCGCATTGTGTGATCGGCGATGGCAGCGTGATCCAGATGCGGGCCACCCTCGAGGAGCACGTGATCCTCGGGCCCAAGGTCACGGTCGGGATCGGGACGGTGCTCGGGGGCAAGCCGCAGGATCTCAAGTTCAAGGGGGAGGTCACCACCGTCGAGATCGGCGAAGGGACGACGCTGCGCGAGTATCTCACGATCAATCGCGGGACCTCGGAGTCGTTCAGGACGACGGTCGGCAAAGACTGCTTCCTGATGTCGTACGTGCATCTCGCGCATGACTGTCACGTGGGTGACGGCGTGATCATTTCGAATGGCACGCAGCTGGCCGGCCATGTCACGGTGTATGAGAACGCGATCATCTCCGGACTCTGCGCGGTGCACCAGTTCGCGAAGATCGGACGCAATGCTTTCATCGGTGGGGCGTCGCGCATCTCCAAGGATATCCCGCCGTTCGTGAAGGCCGTCGGGAATCCTGTCCAGCTGTACGGACTCAATTCCGTCGGGCTCCAGCGGACGGGCTTCTCCGAGGCGACCATTGCGGAGCTCAAGAAGGCGTATCGACTGTTCTTCCGCTCTGAGCTCAATGTGTCGCAGGCGCTCGAGAAGGCGGGCGAGTTGCAGCAGTTCCCGGAAGTGAAGGACTTCGTGGACTTCGTCTCGGCGAGCGGCCGCGGGATCGTGACATGACCGCACCGATGCGGATCGGTGTTGTTGGCACCGGGAGTCTCGGCTATCATCATGCGCGCATCCTGCGCGACCTCGATGGGGTGGTCTTCAAGGGCGTCTTTGAGGCAAACCCGGAGCGCGCTGGCACGGTGGCCCGGGAGCTTGGCATTCGCGCGTATCCCTCGGTCGAAGCACTGCTGGCGGAGGTCGATGCCGTGAGCATCGTGGTGCCGACGTCGAAGCACCACGAGGTCGCGATGCAGGCGCTGCACGCGGGCAAGCACCTGTTGATCGAGAAGCCGATCACCGTGACACTCGCCGAAGCGGACGAACTGCTCGCGCTCGCGGCGCAGAAGGGGTTGCTGATCCAGATCGGCCACATCGAGCGTTTCAATCGGGCCATTCGCGCGGCGTTGCCGTATGTCGACACGCCGTTGTTCATCGACAGCGACCGACTGGCGCCGTTCAATCCGCGGGGATCGGATGTGGCCGTCGTGCTCGACCTGATGATCCACGACATCGATCTCGTGCTCACGCTCACGGGGGCGAAGGTGCGCGAGGTCTCCGCGGCGGGACTGCCGGTGCTCACGCCGAGCATCGATATCGCCGACGCGCGCATCACGTTCGAGAATGGGGCGGTCGCGACGATCACCTCGAGCCGTGTGTCGAAGGAGCGGATGCGAAAGCTCCGCATCTTCCAGAAGAACGGATATCTCTCGCTCGACCTCGCGTCGGGCACCGGCGAGATGTACCGCCTGCGTGGTGATGTGGATCTGGTGGCGCTGGCGAAGAGCGCGCAGCCGCTTGAGGCGTTCGTGGAACGGGTGCTGATCGACGCGCCCGAAGGGGAGCCGCTGCGGTTGGAACTGGAGAGCTTCATCGCGGCGCTGAAGGGCGAGGCGCCGATCGCCGTCACCGGACGAGCGGGACGCGACGCGCTCGCGGTCGCGCTGCGGATCGTCAGCGACATTGAGAAGGGCGTGGCCGCGATGCGGAACGCCATGTCGGGGCGCGGTGCGTGAGATCCTGATCCTCGCGGGGGAGGCCTCGGGCGATCTGCACGGGGCCATTCTCGCGGAGCGACTCCGCGCGTTGCGCCCGGACGCCAGGTTGATCGGCACCGGCGGCGCGCGCATGCGTGCGGCGGGTGTCGAGATGCTCGAGGAGCACGAGGGGGTGGTGGGCTTTGTGGAAGTATTGAAGCACATTCCCTCGCATTGGCGGTTGCTGAATCGCCTCAAAGCGCGCCTGGCGACCGGCTCCGTGGGGTTGGTCGTATGCATCGATTATCCGGGCTTCAACATGCGGGTCGCCGCGGTGGCGGCCGCCGCGAAGATCCCCGTGCTGTACTACATCACGCCGCAGGTCTGGGCGTGGCGCGCGGGACGGCTCAAGAAGATGGCGAAGATCTTCACCAAGGCCGCCGTGATTCTTCCCTTTGAGGAGGAACTCCTTCGTGGGGCAGGGATCGATGCCACCTTTGTGGGACATCCGTTGCTGGACCGCGCTCTGGCGCTCCCGAATCAGGCGGCGGCGCGCCTCAAGCTTGGGTTGCCGCTCGAAGGCGAAGTGCTCGCGCTCTTTCCGGGAAGTCGCGCGCAAGAGATCACGCGCCATCTCGAGGAGTTCCTTGCCGTGGCGCGCGTGCTGCAGGCAAAGCGCCCCGGGCTCAACGTCGTGTTGAGTGTGGCGCCCACGATCGCGCTGCGCGACGACGACGTCCCGGTGCCGCTCATTCGCTCGGCGAGCTTCGACGTGCTCCGCGCGGCCGATGTGGCGCTCTGTAAAAGTGGGACGACCACGCTGGAGGCCGCCGTGGCGGGGACGCCATGCGCGATCGTGTATCGCACCAGCCCGATCTCGTACGCGATCGCGAAGCGGTTGGTGAAGATCGAGCATATCGGGTTGCTCAACATCGTCGCGGGGCGCACCGTGGCGCCGGAGTTCGTGCAGGATGCGTTCCAGACGGCGCCCGTTGCGGCGGCGTTGGAGCCGCTCTTCGATCCCGCGTCACCCGCGCGCCAGCAGATGCTGGCGGGACTCGCGGAGGTGCGCGCCAGACTCGGACAGCCGGGCGCGTCGATGCGCGTGGCCGAGATGGCGGCGGGGATGCTGAAGTGAACGACGTCCCGGACGCGGCGGCCGATGCCCTCCTGGCGCGCAGGGCGGCGAAGCGAGCGCGGAAAACGAAGTGGGCCATCCGCGTCGGCAAGCCGCTCATCGAGCTGCTGGGGGGCAGCTGGCGCCTAGAGGAGGTGAATGCCGAGCCGTGGCGCGCCCTCGTGCGCGCCGGGAAGCCGTACATCCTCTCGAGTTGGCATGGGCAGTTGCTGCCGCACATCTGGACGAATCGGTATCGCAACATGTGCGCCATGGTCAGTCAGCACGGCGATGGCGAGATCATCTTCCGCATTATGGAGCAGTGGGGATATCGCGGCGTGCGTGGCTCGAGCAGCCGTGGTGGGCGGGCGGCACTGGCGGCCATGGTCCGCGAGCTGGAGTCGGGGAGTTCGTTTGCCATCACCCCCGATGGACCGCGTGGCCCTGCCGGTGTGGTGCAGGCCGGCGTGCTGATCGCCGCACACCGCGCGCAGGCGGCCATCGTGCCGATTTGGACCGAGATCTCCAGCGCTTGGCACCTGCAGAGCTGGGATCGGTTGCAGATCCCCAAGCCCTTCGCCCGTGTGCGCGTGCACTACGGGGAGCCGTACATCCCCACGGGGACCGACGAGGCGGCGCAACGCGAATTGGTCGCCCGCATGGGCCCCCTGCCATCGGGGCCCGGCTCGAACCAACTCGCGCGCAGATGAGCCGCGCGATTGAACGCATCTGGGCCGCCGATGGCCCTGCGGCGTGGGCGCTTACGCCGCTCTCGTGGATCTTTGGCGCGGCGATCGGCGCGCGGAACCTGCTCTTCGATCTTGGCGTCTTGCGCGCGTACCCGCTCGGGCTCCCCGCGGTCAGTGTCGGCAATGTGAGCGTGGGGGGGACGGGGAAAACACCGGTCTCTGCGTGGATCGCCGCGGAACTGCTCGGCATGGGAGCGCGGCCGGCGATTCTGCTCCGCGGCTATGGTGACGACGAACCGCTGGTTCATGCGCGGCTCAATCCGGACATACCGGCCATTGCCAATCCCGATCGCCTTGCCGGGGCGGCCGAGGCGAGGGCGAAGGGAGCGACCATCCTGGTGCTCGACGACGCCTTCCAACACCGGCGGGCGCGGCGCGATCTTGATGTCGTGCTGGTGGCCGCCGAGCAGCGGAGCGCGCACCGGCTCCTCCCGGCGGGTCCGCTGCGCGAGGGGCGCGGGGCACTTCGGCGCGCGCAGCTGTTGATCGTGACCCGAAAATCGGCGACCGGGGCCGAGGCGGAGGCGGCCGCGGCGCTCTGGGCCGGGTTCTCGGGGGCGCCTCCGACCGCCATTCTCGCGCTCGTTTCCGGCGCCCTGAGACCGCTCGTAACCAGCGAGGCCTCGTTGCCCCTCTCGGCCCTGTCGGGGAAGCGCGTGCTGGCGCTGTCCGCGATTGGGGCACCGGAGACCTTCGAGACGCAGTTGCGCCTGCTGGGGGCGACGGTAGAATCCGCCGCGTACCCGGATCACCACGCGTTCACGGACGCCGACATCGCGGATCTCTCGCGTCGGGCCGCGGGGACGGACCTCACGGTATGCACGCTCAAGGACGCGGTGAAGCTCGGTCCCCGCTGGCCTCGCCAAGCCCCCGGGGTGTGGTATCTTTCCCAAGCTGTCGAGGTCGAACGCGGGGGAGCGTTGCTGCGTGAAGCGCTCTCTCGACTCGTCCTCGGAACTCAGCCCTGAACACGACCTCTTTTGCCGGTCAGTGACCGGCGCGGGCCCCCCGACTGCAATGGCCGATTTCCGCCTCCCCACTGATACGATCGTCCGGCCCGACAAGGACCGGTTCCTCTCCCAGATGGCCCAGACGGGCACGTTCCAGTCCAACGAGGAGAATCCGTTCGAGGCGATGATGTCGCGCTTCGATCGCGCGGCACAACTGCTCGACCTCGAGCCCGGCATCTACAAGGTGCTCCGAAGCCCCGAGAAGGAGATCACGGTGTCGATCCCCGTGCTCATGGACAACGGCGAGGTGGAGGTCTTCACCGGCATCCGTGTGCTGCACAACACGTCGCGCGGCCCCGCGAAGGGCGGTATCCGCTTCGACATGAACGTGCACCTCGATGAAGTGAAGGCGCTGGCCGCGTGGATGACCTGGAAGTGCGCCGTCGTGAACATCCCGTTCGGTGGCGCGAAAGGGGGCGTGATCTGCGACCCGCTCAACATGTCGGTGGGCGAGCTTGAGCGCGTCACGCGCCGCTACACCTCCGCGATCATCCAGACGCTCGGACCAGACTCCGATGTTCCCGCGCCGGACGTGAACACGAATGAGCGCGTGATGGCGTGGTTGATGGACACCTACTCGATGCACGTCGGGCATACGGTGAACGCCGTGACCACCGGCAAACCGGTGGAGATGGGCGGATCCCTTGGCCGTCGCGAGGCCACAGGGCGCGGCGTGATGTTCACCGCGACGCAGGCGCTCGAGCATCTCAAGATGGACGTGAAGGGCGCGACTGTGGCGGTGCAGGGCTTCGGCAACGTCGGCTCCATCGGCGCGCAGCTCATGCAGCAGGCGGGATGCAAGGTCGTGGCGGCCAGCGATCGGACGGGGGGATGGTATAACCCGAAGGGCATCGACATCGATGACGCGATTGCCCACGTGAAGAAGGCCAAGACGCTCGCGGGCTACGGCAAGGGCGAGGCGATCACGAACGAGCAGCTCCTCGAGCTCGAAGTGGACGTGCTCATTCCGGCCGCCATGGAGAACGTGATCACGACGAAGAACGCGAGGAACGTCAAGGCCAAGATCGTCTGCGAAGGTGCGAACGGTCCGACAACGGCCGCCGCGGATGCGATTCTCGACGAGAAGGGGATCTTCGTGATTCCGGACATCCTCGCGAACGCCGGCGGCGTGACGGTCAGCTACTTCGAGTGGGTGCAGAACCGCGGCGGCTACTACTGGGACGAGCAGACCGTGAACGACCGCCTGCGCAGCATCATGGTGAACAGCTTCCGCGACGTGCTCAAGCTCTCGCAGCAGCACAAGGTGAACATGCGCACGGCCGCGTACATGGTGGCGATCAGCCGCGTCGCGACGGTGCACCGCCTCCGCGGCATCTATGCGTGAGCCGGTCGTCGCCCCGCTCGGCCGGGGGCGGCGGTGAAGGTGTGGGTGGCCGCCGTCGGGAAGCCGCGTGATGCGGCGCTCGCGGCGGCCATTCGCGAGTACGAGACCCGGGCGGCGCGCTACTGGCCGCTCGAGATCATCGAGGTGAAGGAGGAACCGTCGCGGTCGGCG
>CAYUMN010000090.1:2498-12527 GCA_964445835.1 uncultured Gemmatimonas sp. | reverse complement strand
TACGCGGGGCGCGCGGCGCGCGCGGGGTGCTTTGCGCGGACAGATCGGCTGTGGTCGCGAGTGCGAGGCCGGCGGCCGCGACGAGGGCGGCGCGGGAGATTCGGAGCATCAGATCCTCAGGGGAAAAAGGGCGGGGCGACTGCCCCGGCGCATCTATTATAGGACAACCGCCGCGCGATGGGGGTTGCTGGGTGCAGTTCCGTACGATGGACGCGGCGGAAAGTGCCATCGGGCTGGGACTTAGGAGCTATGTTCGGGGAGTGGGGTGGCTTGAGTCAGGGCGTGGGGGAGACTAAGTTCCAAGGCTCGCGGCTAGGTAGCTCAGTTGGTAGAGCAGCGGACTGAAAATCCGCGTGTCGCCGGTTCGATTCCGGCCCTAGCCATGTTGATGGAGCACGAACGGGGGCGCGGTCACTGACTGCGCCCCCGTTCTGTTTCCCGGAGGGCCGCGTACACCGCTTGTCAACGGTTTCGCGGGTCTAGGTGTTGTACGAGAGTGGAATCTTTGGCCCTATCATCGTTCTGGAGGATTGTCTTGTATCGCTCGTTGCTACGCGTCGCTGCGCTCCTGAGTCTCTCCGTTGCTCCGTTGGCCGCGCAGGCGCCGCAGCCAGACCCCCGCGTCGGGCTCAAGGGTGGCTGGCTCGACGCGGCCACCGCGGCGTCGAACATGCGCTTGATCTCGGCGACTCCGCGCCCCGACGGATTCTTCTTGGCAGGACGTCCCGGAGACTTCGGCACGGCGAACAGCGATCTCGCCTTCCGCGGTCCGCTGGTGTTCCAGGGGAACTTCAACGGCTTCCAGATTTGGGATGTATCGAATCCCGCGTTGCCGGTGTTGAAGACGGCGTTCGTGTGTGGTGGTGGGCAGGGCGATGTGTCGGTGCATGGCAATCTGCTCTTCCTGAGCGTCGAAGAAACACGCGGCCGCGTGGACTGCGGCAATCAGGGCGCCGCGGGCATGGTGAACGCCGAGCGATTCCGCGGCGTGCGCATCTTTGATATTTCGGACATTACGAAGCCCGTACAGGTCGCCGCCGTGCAGACCTGTCGCGGCTCGCACACGCATACGCTTGTTCCGGACCTGAAGGATGCGTCGCGCCTCTTCGTGTATGTGTCGGGCACGAGCAGCGTGCGCTCTCCCGAGGAACTGCCCGGCTGTTCGGCGCGCATGCCAGGGGAAGACCCCAACACGTCGTTCTTCCGGATTGAAGTGATCGAAGTGCCGATCGCGCGTCCGCAGGATGCGAAGATCGTGAATGCACCGCGTGTGTTTGCGGATCGCGCGACGGGTGCGGTGAATGGACTCTGGGCTGGCGGCAATCATGGCGAAGGCACGCAGCGCACGGCGCGCACGGATCAGTGCCACGACATCACGGCGTATCCCGAGATCGGACTCGCGGCAGGGGCCTGCTCCGGCAATGGCATTCTGCTCGATATCAGCGATCCGGCCAACCCGACGCGCGCCGAAGAAGTCACGGACGACAACTTCGCCTACTGGCACTCGGCGACCTTCAACAATGCCGGCACGACGGTGCTCTTCACCGATGAGTGGGGCGGCGGCACGTCGCCGCGTTGCCGCGCGACGGACAAGGCGACCTGGGGCGCGAATGCGATCTACACGCGCAGTGGCACGGAGCTGACCTTCGCGAGCCACTACAAGCTGCCGGCGGTGCAGACGCCGCAGGAGAACTGCGTGGCGCACAATGGTTCGTTGGTCCCGGTGCCCGGGCGCGACATCAAGGTGCAGGCGTGGTATCAGGGCGGCATCTCGGTGTTTGACTTCACCGATGCCGCCGCGCCCGTGGAGATTGCGTACTTCGATCGTGGGCCCGTGACGGACTCCGCGCTCACGCTCGGCGGGCAGTGGTCCTCGTACTGGTACAACGGCCGCATTTACGGCTCGGAGATCGCGCGTGGATTGGATGTGCTGGAGCTGACGCCGAGCGCGCATCTGACGGAGAACGAACTCGCGGCGGCGCGGTCGGTGCAGGTGGCGGCGGCGAATCCGCAGGCGCAGACGCGGATCGTGTGGCCGGCGGACGTGGTGGTGGCGAAGGCGTACCTGGATCAACTGGCGCGTGGCTCGCAGGTGTCGGCGGCAGGGGTGCAGGTGTTGCAGCGGTCACTGACGGCGGCGGAGCGTGAGACGGGGGCGCAGCGGAAGTCGGCGCTGGAGCGTGTGGCGGCGGCGGCGGAGACGTTGGCGCGCAGCGCATCGGGGAAGGATCTTGAGCGGCTGCAGGGGATTGCGACGACGTTGCGGGCGGTGGCGGCGAAGTAGTCGCCAGTCCGGAATCGCCCCGCGGTACAGCGGGTCAGGCGGCGGGTGTGGCGCGCAGCGCTCGCACCCGCCGCCATTCCATATACACGATCACGCTGAGCAGGGTGATGCTCACCGCCGAGATCGCGCACCACGGGCAGAAGGTCTTCATCAGGAAGAACTCCGCATACTTGAGGCGCAGCGTGAAGAGAAACGCCGCCCAGATGAGTCCCATGAGCGCGCGGGCGATCCAGCGTGCATCCTGGAAGCGTTCGGTGGTGCCGACTACGGCAAGGACGACGACGCTCGTGTAGCCGACCGCGCCGATCAGTGCCACATCGACGCCCAGGAACCAACTCCATGGGCTGTACTGCACCAGTGCGCAGCCGCCGCCTCCGCCGCACGAGAGTGCGCCCGCCTTGCCGATCTTCCAGAGGTGGAGATAGGTGGCGACAAAGGCGTTCACGAGCGCGATCAGCGCGATGAGCTGCCGCCAGGAGAGGCCGAGGAGGCCGGCGCGCGGGGGGTGAGCGGTGGTGGACATCGACAGGTAAGTTATCTCGCAGACCGCCTCGCATCCAATGCGGCGCCCGAGCGAATCAAGACCAAGCACGCCGCCCAGCGGCGGGGGAACTGAGGATGTCGAACTGGCTCAAGCGGATCACGCCGATCATGCTCGTGAATGAGATCGAACCCTGCATCCCGTTCTGGGAGGCGCTGGGATTCGACAAGACCGCCGATGTGCAGCATGACGGGCGACTTGGCTTCGTGATTCTCGAGAAGAGTGGGCTCGAGATCATGTACCAGACGCGGGCCAGTGTGGAGGCGGACATTCCGGCCCTTGGTGATGCGCCGGGGGGCGGAACCTTCCTCTTTCTCGAAGTGATGAACCTCGATGCGACGATCGAGGCGATTGAGGGGGCGCCGCTGGTCTTTCCGCGTCGGAAGACGTTCTACGGGATGGAGGAGATCGGGGTGCGCGAGCCGGGTGGGAACGCGATCACGTTTGCGATGGCGGTGAGTAGCTGAGGGGGCGTTAGCGGCACAGGCGCGCTCCGAGTTGGAACGCTTCGCGGTCGCCGTGTCGCATGAGTTGCTCGGCGACCCAGGGAAAGTCGGCGGCAGTGACCCGAAAATTGGGGTCGTAGGACCGGAAGCAACGGACTCGATATTGCTTGAAGGCGCGGCGCGCCTCGCGCACGCGGACCATTTGGCGGGCCGTGTCGGAGTCGAGTGTGCGGCGGCTTTTGCGACCGCCGCGGACACCGATTTCGGCGAGGTAGCGACGGATCTGCGACATGCTCAAAGGGAAGCCGCTTACGTTCTAAATGCAATGTTGATAGGTAGTTACGAGCTCACAATCTTGATGTACGACCCCGAACGTTACCGCAGCTCAGGTCCCGAGCTCGTCCAACCGCGGGTTCACGATCGTGTTGTAGATCGACCCAAAGGTGAAGGTCAGCCCAATCGCTCCGCCAATCCGGAAATTCGTGGCGAGGGCGCGCTGGCGCGTGAGGACCTCGCTGTCGGTCGCGCCTCCGCGGCGCAGATAGAGCTGGTCGTTGACCTTGGCGGCGTCGCCGCGAATCTCGAGCGCGAGGCCGCGGGTGAGCCGGACGTTCGCCCGTCCGTTGAAGCTCAGGTTATACGTCTTCGCGTTGTGCAGGAACTGCGTGTAGCGCATCGCGCCATCGAGCGTGCCCCACTGCTGCCGCGACTCGCCGGCGATGATGGCGCGGGCGATGGGGCGCAGTTCGGTGGTGAGGTCGAAGATGGTCGCCTCCTTGTAATCGAAGTGGCGCCCACCGATTGCTACCGCGGCAATGAGCTGTCGTGAGGTGGCGTCACGCCACGGGAAGTAGTTGTACTCCGCGGAGAGGTCGAGGCCGGCCGAAGCCGCCTGATTGCGGAAGTCGGAGCGTCCGCCGGTGAGGCGCGTGCCAATGGACCAGTGATCGGAAACGCTGCGCACGATGCGCACGCTGAGATCGGTGGAGCGCAGAATGAAGGTCTGCTCGGAGCTGTCGGAGAGGGTGAAGGTGTTCGCGCGGTACTCCTCGTTCGCGTTGAACGAGAGCTTAAGCTCCTCGGTGGTCCGGCTGACATTGACACTGCCGTTGATCTGGTACGAGGAGTTCAATGATTCGGCGTTGCCGCTGCCGTTGGCGCGCACGCGATACACCCAGAAGTCCCAGGGGTCCAGAATGACGGCGTTGCCACCCGCGGTGCTGTTCGCCGGCGCGTCGTAGCGGAGCGAGAACGGCGCGGAGTCACTGACACGGATGGCATAGGGGACGAGTCCGAGCTTCAGCACGCGCGCGAGTTCGCGGCGGCGCATGTCGTCGGTGGTGTTCGGGGGCACGGTCGCCCCGAGCGTGTCGGTTCTCCCGGCAAAGATCCCGCGCCCGAGCAGATTGATGGTGTACGCACTGCCGCCGGAGGCTGTGCCGAGCCTTGTGATGAGCGCGTGAATGTCCGCGTCGAGCCGGTCCTGGGTCCAGAGGACAAAAGGGAGCTCGGTGATCAGGAAGTTGCGATCGCAGCCGCCGGTGGGGCAGTCGAGGAAGACACGCAAGCGCGGCTCGGAAGCAGGGGTAGCGCGCGTTCGTGTCGTCGCCGGCGCGTCCTGCGCGGTGAGCGGAAGCGACGCGCCAACGGCGAGCAGCGTGGCGAGAGTCAGGCGTCGGAGCGTCGTCGAGAGCGGCATATCATCAACTACGCGGAAGAGAGTCCGTCCGTTGGACAACGTCTAATGTCGGCCGACCCGCTGCAAGGCTATTCCTGCCGCGGCAGTCCGAGGCGCAGAATGCGTTCCAGCAGCTTGGGAAACGACAACCCGTCGTGCCGCGCCGCCGAGGCGAACTCCTCCTGTTCGGCGATATCGGGATTCGGGTTCGCCTCGAGGAAGTAGAGCCGGTTCTCGGCATCGAGTCGGAAATCGATGCGGGCGTATCCGGTGAGCTCGAGGATTCGGTAAATACGCTTGCTGTCGTGAATCAGGCGCTCTTCGACGGCGGGGTGCAACTCCACCGCAGCGCGAATGGCGATGCCCTTCTTGGCCTGATACTCGACATTGTGTTTGGCGCGCGCGGTGGCAATGAGCGGTTCACTGGGATCGTTCTTCTCGGCGACGAGTTCCCAGGCTGGAAAGGCGACGAGTCGATCATTCCCAAGCACGCTCACGTACAGCTCGCGCCCGCTGATAAACTGCTCGGCGATGGCATCTGTCCCGATCCGCTCGTGCACGAAGCGCACACGTTCCCTGAGCTCGTCCTCGTCGTTGACGATGGACGCCTTGGAGATTCCCAACGACGAATGCTCAATGAGCGACTTCACGATGAGCGGAAAGGCGAGGTCGCGCGGCCGGCGCACCTTGCGACCCATCGGGAAGACCGCGAAGTCGGGCACGCGAATGCGGTGGTACGTGAGAAGCTTCTTGGAGAGCGCCTTGCCGCGCGAGAGCATGAGCCCGCGCGGATTGCACCCAGTGTAGCGCACCTTCATGAGCTCGAGAAAGCCGACGACGTTGTGATCGTAGGTCGTCTCGCCGTGGAACTCCTCGAGCAGATTGAAGACGATATCGGGCTTGTGCGCTTCGACCGCCTCACGAATGGGGCGCAACTCCCACTGGACGCCGAGGACGAGGACATCGTGACCGAGTTGGCGAAGCGTCGTGATGACGTCGATCTCGGTCTTGATCTCGAACTGTTCCTTTGGCGACAGAGCCGAGAGGTTGTCGGGAGGCGCCAGATCCGGGTGCGTGAGCACGAGGATGCGGAGCTTTTTCATACGGCGATCCAGTCGCGGCGTCCCTGACCGACGAGGAAGCTTATGGTGCGGGCGGTGAGGAGCACCATGAAGTCAGTGAGAATCTGCCGTTCGTTGCCATGCACGCGAAGGCGCAGCTCGCGACAGCGTCCAATCATATCGGTGAGCACTTGGTCGAGTGAGAATTGGTATTCGCCCGTCCACCGCGAGACGATGCGGCGAATGTGAGCGCGATGCGTGCGCAGGAAGGCCGCCGCGGTGGTGCGGTGGCGATCGCGCGGATCGTCGGAGAAGAGGCGGGACAGGTCATCGTCGTAGGTCTTGGGATACTCGACCGAATATATCGCACGACGATACACATAGTGTTCGAACAACGTGCGATTGTTAGTACGCGCGGGATCCATCACGCGGCGATCGCGCGCGGGTGGCACGGTGCCGGCGAGGTCCGCCATCACGCGATCGACATACTCAAGCTTCTGCAACGCTGGCCATCCCGCATACCGGCGCCGCCAGTCGGCACGCGGTCGCAGCCAGACGGCAAAGGTCTCGGCGAAGTCTTCGTCCGGGTGGCTCTGCGCATACCAGCGGCGCAGATGCTGCACATAGCGCTTGCTCGCCGGCTTGGGGCGATACGCGTCGGGATACTTGAGCGAGGACTTGCCGAAGAGTCGCTGCCATTCGCGCTTTCGGTGCAACTGGTACCCATGCTGGATGGCATGCCCGCACTCGTGGCGCAGGATCTTCATGCACTCGTGGTACGTGCCCCCCTCGACCTCAATGAGCTGGGTGCGCTCAAGCCGCATCAAACGCGGATGCAGCAAATAGAACGGCACGGCGAAGCCCGAGATGCCCCCTGGCGAGAACCATTCGTCCGAGACCCAGACGTGTGGCTTCAACCGGATGCCGCGTTCTGTGAGTTCGCCGTGCAGATCGTTCACGCAGTCGCCGATCCAAGTGCCGTCCAGCTTCACCCCGAGGTCTCGGACGCGCAGCTGCAAGAGCCGCTCGTCCGAGTATCGTGCCCAAGGGAAGCGATGGGGCATCGGTCAGCGCACCGCGCAGGTGGTCACCATCTACACCGCGTCGCTCAAGCTCGTGAAACTGAAGTCGCGCGACTTGACCGCGGGGAAGACCCCCCCGCTGTTGGTGCGCACTGCGGGCCCGATCGCATCGAGACTGTTGAGCATGATCAGCCCGGAGTCGTTGAAGCGCATGTTCTTGATGGAGCGCGTGATGCGTCCGTTCTCCACGAGGAAGGTGCCATCGCGCGTGAGACCGGTGTACACCAGCGTGCGGTTGTTCACGGGACGGAGATACCAGAGGCGCGTGACGAGCACGGCGCGCTCAGCGCTCTTGATCATCGCGTCGAGGGTGGAATCGCCGCCGAGCATCTTGAAGCCGCCGCCACCGCCACCAAACCCGCCGCCACCAAACCCACCACCACCGCCCGTGGGTTGATTCCCGGTGCGCTGCGCCCAGAAGCGATCGTAGCTCAACTGCTTGACGACGCCATTCTCGACCCAGACCTGACGTGAGAGCGGGAGACCATCGCCACCGAAGGGCGCGCCGAGGACCTGCGGATCGGCGGGGTCGGACACCAGCGTGACGCGCGAATCGAGAATCCTCTCGCCGAGCTTATTTCCGCCACCGGCCTTGGAGAGCGCGGAGCGTCCTTCATCGGCCGCGCGCGCGCTGAAGATGCCACCGATCGAGCCGAGGAGATCGGCCGAGGCTTGGGGCTCGAAGATCACGGTGTAGCGGCCCGGCTCGATGGCCTGCGGATTGCGCGAGGCGCGCGCACGCTCGGCGGTGCCGGTGCTGATGGCGCGGAAGTCGATCTTGGCCCAATCGTTCTCGTCGGCGCCCATCCAGGAACTGCCGGTGCCGTCGGTGGTGCGGACGGTGAGGGAGTAGTTCGCGTTGGTGCTGCGGTGAAAGGCAAAGAGACCGGCGCTGTTGCCGATCGCGCGCGAACTCGCGGTGCACTCTATGTAGCCCGCGGCGGTGATATCGCTCGCGCGCCGCGTGAGTTCGAGCGTGGAGAGTGCGGCGCGTGCACGATCCTCGGCGCTGAGCGTCGCGGTGGAGTCGTACCACGCAGGAATCTCGACGTAGCGCTGCGGCCCGAGCTCGGGGAGTTGCTCAGGATCTTCCGGCGAGAGGCGCGCCAGCGCTTCGGCCTGCGCGACGGCGCGCTCGAGTCCGCCGGGGCCCAAGTCGTTCGTGAGCACGGTGGCGTTCCGCTTGCCGACGAACGCGGTGATGCTGATGGAGGCATCGTCGGAGATGCCCGAGGTGGACATCTGGTTGTCGGCAAAGCGGACGTTCGTGGCGTACGAGCTGTTGACGCTCACGCGGCAGGCATCGGCCTTCGAGGCTTTGATGGCGCGTTGCACGATGTCCTCGCACTCGGCGCGCGAAAGGACGATCGGTTCATCGAGGACGCCATGGCGTTCGGCGTCGCGGCGCGCGAGCAGGCGCTCGGGGGAATCGGAGAGGATGCTCACAGGGTGCGCCCCGTGTTGAGCACGTTGATGTTGCGGAAGAGGCAGGGTGGGCAGCCGTGGCTCACGGCGTTCGATTGCCCGGGTTGCCCCTTGCCGTCGTTGAAGGTGCCGCCGAGTTCGTAGGAGGACTTGCCACCGATGATGTCGATGGAGTTCCAGAAGTCGGGAGTGCGCATGACGTAGGCGACGTCCTTGAGTTGGCCGACGATCTTGCCGCCGCGGATCTCGTAGCAGACCTGGGCGCCGAACTGCGCGTTGTAGCGCTGCTGGTCGATTGAGTACGAGGCGCGTCCGATCATCGCGATGCCCTTGTCGGTGCTGGCGATGAGATCGTCCCACTTGCGGTCGTTACGCTGGTCGGGGACGATCGAAACGTTCGGCATACGCTGAAAGGCGACATCGCTCCAGCTTTGCGCGTAGGAACAACCATGCGAGCGCACGGGCATGTTGTTCTTCTCGTACCAGGGGCGCAGCCACTCGGCCTGTTCGCGCGTGGTTTGATAATCCCAGAAGATGCCGTTCTTGATGATGTCGAAGCTGTCGGGCTGCACGCCGTCGTCATCGTAGCCGATCGTGGCGAGCCCGTGCGGTTCGGAGCGATCGCCGCGAATGGTGAGATGATCGGGGCCGAGGCGGAGCTTGCCGAGCACGTCCGTGGGGGGCGCGATGAACGAGGTGCCGGCGAGATTGGCTTCGTAGCCCATCGCCCGATCGAGTTCGGTCGGGTGGCCAATGGATTCGTGGATGGTGAGAAAGAGCTGCGAGGGATGCAGCACGAGGTCGTAGCGGCCGACATCGACCGACTTCGCGGTGAGCTTCTCTCGCGCTTGTTCGGCCCAGACGGTGGCGTTGGTGACGATGTCGTTCTCGAGGACGTATTCCCAGCCGCGTCCCATGGGCTGTACGACTTCGGGACCGCGGGTGGCGACCTCGGTGCGGTCGCTGGAGATCGCGGTCACGGTCATGGTGACCCAACTGCGCACGACGTCCTGCGCGATCATCGAGCCCTCGGAGTTCGCGTAGGAGCGTTCCTCCTTCACGAACGAGAGGTTCGAGTTGACGAAGCGGATATTCGGGACGCGCATCGCGGCGGCGTTGGCGCGGAGGAGGAGATCCACTTTTTCGGCGACCGGGATGCTCCAGGGGTCGATCGTGTAGGCGGATTTCCAGGAGGCATTCGCGTGCGCTGGCGAGGGCGCGAGGGTCACGCTGCGATCGCGCGCGACGCGATTGGCCTTGGCGAGGGCGACCGCTTGGCGCGCGGCGCGGGCCACGCCGTCCTTGGTGAGGACGCGGGTGGCGGAGAAGCCCCAGGTGCCATCGACAAGGACGCGAACCCCGCACCCGATGGTATCGGTGTCGAGGACGTTGGTGACCTGTTGTTCGCGGGTGCCGAGGTTCTGGCGGCGCTGGCGTTGGACGCGGGCATCGGCCCAGTTGGCGCCGGCGAGTCGGGCGGCGGTGAGGGCCTCGAGGAGGAGGACCTTCACC
>CAYUMN010000090.1:0-2488 GCA_964445835.1 uncultured Gemmatimonas sp. | reverse complement strand
CTTCACCTGCGGATCGGGCTCGGTGGAGGGGGTGAGGATGGGCGAGGCGGTCGCGGCGCCGACCTGTCGGCTGGCGAGCGCGACGGCGCTGGCGGCGAGTCCGGTGGTCGCGAGGAATTCGCGGCGGGAGGTCATGCGGGTCTCCAGAGTGATGCGAGCGGGCTCAGGCAGGGGGAGAATGTGTCCCTTCGCGCGAGGGATGGCAAACGCGGGGGTGATCCGCTCCACTCGCTCCGCTTTGCCCCGACATGACCGATGTAGCATAAAGCCGATCGGGCGGAGCATCCGGCCGCCGGCAAGTGGTTTTATCGGATCCAGGCCGCTGCATGGCAACTTGTCGGGCCTGATCGCGCTACGCGAGGAGGCCGAAGCGGGGAGCGGTCCGTGTGGTCTATTTCGCTCGATACGCAGAAGCAGTGCGCGTGCGGCACGCCGTTCGAAAGAAATCTCGGCAAGGCATCGGCATACCACGTGAGGACCTGCGCACAACACCGAACGGCGCCGAAAGGCGGAATCGCTTCACGCCGAATATCCAGCCGATCCGGCAAATGCCTGAGATGCCGCGCAACAGAAAGGAGATTCCCGTCATCGTCGGTTCCGGAAACATCTACGAGGACCTCGGCTTCGAAGATCCGGAACTTGAGCAACAGACGTCCAATCTCGTCCGAATGATCGCTGGGGTGATTGGACATCGTGCTGCACCCACTCCGCGCAGATCCTGGTCGCACCAGCGTGCAGATTCGCTCGGGGCCGACTAGACGATCCCGAGCCCCCAGATCAGCCCGAGGCCAATCCCCACCAGCCCCACGAGCGAGAGTGCCGAGGCCAACGCAACGCGCGGCCCCACCGCACGCATCGCGCCGATCTCAACGGAGAGCCCCAGCGCCGCCATCGCCACGAGCGTGAGCAGGTGCGAGAGACTGCGTGCGCGAGTCACCAATGGCTCAGGCAAAAAGCCTAGCGTCCTGAGCACGGCGAGCGCCACAAAGCCAACAATGAACCACGGGACGATCTGCCCGAGCCGCAGCGTGGGTGCTTCCTCGGTCGGCGCACGGCGATGCAGCACGGCGGCACCCAGCACGACGGGGCCGAGCAGCAGGACGCGCGCGAGCTTCACGAGTGTAGCCATCTGCCCAGCAGCGACACTCACCGGAAAGGCAGCGGCCAGCACCTGCGGCACGGCGTACACGGTGAGACCAACGAGCACTCCGTATTGATGGTCGGTGTAGCCGAGCGGGCCCATCAAGAAGGGAAGTCCGATCACCGCGCCCACACCGAGCACGGCGGTGAAGGCAATCGCCGCGGCAACATGGGCACGCTCGGCGTGAATCACTGGCGCAACGGCCGCAATCGCGGAGTTGCCGCAGATTGCATTGCCACAGGCAATCAAGAGCGCGAGGGGATGCGGCAGCCCGAGGGCGCGCGAGATGCCATAGCTGAGCGGCAGGGCGATTGCGACGAGCAGGAGAATCGCGCCGATCAACGCGGGGCCCGCGCTGAGCAGTGCCGGCAGATCGACCGACGCTCCGAGCAAGAAGACGGCGACCTCAAGTACGTTCTTCGCGCCAAAATCAATGCCAGCCTCAAAGCGCGCTGGCGCGCGCAGGACCGCGCGCACCGCAATGCCGAGCAGGATGGCCAGAACGAGCGCATCGACGATCGCCTGGCCGAGTAGCTGCGTTTCGAGCCGCGCGACAAAAAACGCAACGCCGGCAACCCCTCCGGTGAGGAGGAGTCCCGGCGCGCGCGTCATCAGAAAATTCACCGCGCCCTTAGGCGCGGGACTTCACCGCATCCACGACAGCCTGCGCGGTGATGCCGTATTCCTGAAAGAGCTTGGGTGCCGGCGCGGAGGCGCCGAACCCGTCGATGCTGATGATGGCGCCATCGGCGCCGACCCAGCGGTGCCAGCTCATGCTGTGCGCGGCCTCGATGGCCACACGACGCACGCCAGCCGGCAGCACGCTCGCCTGATACTCGAGCGACTGTTCGGCGAAGAGCTCCATCGACGGCATGGAGACAACACGGGTGTGCACGCCCTCGCCCGCAAGCGTCACCTGTGCCTTGAGTGCGAGCTCCACTTCAGAGCCCGTGGCGATGATCACGGCCGCGGCCTTGAGGCCTTCGGGCGCGTCCTTGAGCACATACGCGCCCTGGGCCACACCGCTCGCGCTCGCGTGCGTGGTGCGATCAATCAGTGGCAGCTTCTGGCGTGTGAGCACGAGCGCCACGGGCCCGGTGCGATGCTTCACCGCGGTGCGCCAAGCTTCGGCGGTCTCGTTGGAATCGCCGGGTCGCAGCACGACCAGATTCGGAATGCAGCGCAACGACGAGAGATGCTCGACCGGCTGATGTGTGGGGCCGTCCTCGCCGAGTCCGATGGAGTCGTGCGTGAAGACGTAGATGACCTGCTGCTTCATGAGCGCGGCCAAGCGAATGGCGGGGCGCATGTAGTCGGAGAAGACGAGAAAGGTGCCGCCGTACGGAA
>CAYUMN010000089.1:0-12570 GCA_964445835.1 uncultured Gemmatimonas sp. | reverse complement strand
GCAGTTCGCGATCCATCGCGTAGATCTCCACCCGTTCGGCCTTGTGAATGCGCTGACCTTCGTAGCCACGCATGAGGATGCGGGGTTCCTTGTGCGTGTACAGCGCGACGCGCGGACTCGCCTTGCTCGCCTGATGCAGGCGCGCGGCATCGGGGGCGCCGATCTCGATCCACGACTTCCAGGCGCCGGTGAGGTCCTTCACCATCAGCGGGGGATCATCGGGATCGGAGATGCCCCCCTTGGAGAAGACGATGCCGTCCTGGTACTCCAGGCAGTAGGCGAGGAGGCGCGTCAGGAAATACTCCTCGCTCTCCGAGGGATGGCGCGCCGCCTTGATGCTGAGTTGTTCGTAGACGCCACGGTCGACGTTGCTGAGCGCGACGTCGACGGTATAGACGGTTGCGGTGAGTGCCATGCGGGAAAGAAGCGGGACGCGGTCGGTGAAGGGAAGTCCGTTGCAGGTTAGGTTTCGCAGATGAAACTCTGGCTCGACGCCGATGCCGCTCCGCGCGACGTGAAGGAGGTCTGCTACCGAGCGTGCGAGCGCCTCAAGCTCGAGACGATCCTCGTGGCGAACATGCGGCTGCAACTCCCCGTGGGTTATCCCCTGCTGTCGGCGGTACGGGTCGAGGGTGGCCCCGATGTCGCCGACCGCTACATCGAGGAGCACGCCGAGAAGGGCGATGTCGCGGTGACTCAGGACATCCCGCTCGCGGCGTTGTTGGTGCCCAAGGGCGTCACGGTGATCGACCCGCGTGGTGATGAGTACACGGAAGAGGTGATCGGCGAGCGACTCTCCGTGCGCAACTTCATGGAAGGACTCCGAAGCACTGGAGTCGATACCGGCGGCCATGCGTCGTACGGCGCCAAGGAAAAACAGCGTTTCGCGAATGCGCTCGACCGCGCGCTGACGCGGGCGATGCGTCGATGAACCGTCACTACACCGAGAATCCCATGCTTCGTCGACTGCTGCTCCTCGCTGTGCTCACATCTCCCGCGGCGCTTGAGGGACAGCGATCGGCGCAACGATCAGCGTCGCGATCAGCTCCACGCTTCGACGTGATGGAAGCGACGATCGCCAGCACGCACGACGCGTTACGCGCGGGACGCACGACCTGCCGCGAGATCGTCCAATCCTACCTCGACCGCATTGCCGCATACGACAAAGCGGGCCCCGCACTGAACGCGGTGCAGCACGTGAATCCGCGGGCCCTGCTCGAGGCCGACTCGCTCGACGCCGCCCGGCGCGCCCGTCAACCGATGGGGCCGTTGCACTGCGTGCCCGTGCTCCTCAAGGACCAGATCGAAACGCGTGACATGCCGACGACCTACGGCTCCGCGGTCTTCCGCGACTTCACCCCGCGGCGCGATGCCACCGCCGTCCAGCGGCTCGAGGCCGCGGGCGCCATCATCCTCGCGAAGACCACGATGGGCGAGTTCGCACAGCGCTACGTCGGCTCGGCATCCGGCATCATTCGCAACGCCTACGATCCCACGCGAAATCCCAGCGGATCCTCCGGAGGCTCGGCGACCGGCGTCGCGGCCAACTTCGGCCTCGTGGGAATCGGCGAGGACACCGGTGGCTCCATTCGCGGCCCCGCCGCCGTGAGCAATCTCGTTGGCCTGCGCCCCACGCTCAGTCTCGTGAGCCGCTTCGGCATGCTTCCCGCGAATCCCACGCAGGACACCATGGGACCGATGACGCGCACCGTGGCCGACGCCGCCCGCGTGCTCGATGTCATCGCCGGCTACGACGCGAACGATCCGATCACCGCCGAGTCGGTGGGGCGGATGCCCGCGAGCTATCAGACTGCACTGCGCCCCGATGCGCTGCGCGGTGTGCGCATTGGCGTCCTGCGCACCGCAGGTGACACCAGCAGCACCAACCTCTACGCGGCGGAATTCGCCGCCGTACGAATCGTCATCGAACGCGCGATCGCCGACCTGCGCGCCGCTGGTGCGGAGATCGTCGACTCGATCGCCATCCCCACCCGCGGACGCGGTGGCGTGAGTAATGACTTCGAGACCGAGGAAGCGACCAACGCCTACCTCGCGCAGCATCCCAACGCTCCCGTGCGCACGTTGCAGGAGATTCTTCTCACCGGTGACGTGACCCCGTGGCGCGCGCGAAGCCTCATTGCGTACGTCGGTCACTCGACCCGCGACCCGGGCTATCTCACCGTGATGCAGCAGCGCGAGGCGCTGCGCGTCGGCGTCCTCAAGACGATGGCCGATCAACGCCTCACGGCAATCGTGTACGCGACATACGACGCGCCGCCGACGCCGATTGCGCCGGACGTCCTCACGAACTCGCGTCCCGCCGACGGCTATGGTCGCGGCGACAATCGTGGACTCAGTCCAGCAATTGGATTTCCGGCCCTCACCGTCCCCGCCGGATTCAGCGACAACACGCTCCCGGTCGGCATCGAGTTTCTTGGCCGCCCCTTCAGCGAAGCGGAGTTGCTGGCCATCGGCTTCGCGTACGAGCAGCGCACCAGGCATCGTCGTCCGCCGACCACCGCCCCCGCACTGCCTCGCGATTAGTTTTGGTGATGCTCATGTCGCCGACCATCACCGATCCCACGAAGTGGGGCGGGGGACACGATCCCGCTGAGATCCTTCGTGTCATTCTCTCCGACTATCCCCTGCGCGTGTTCGGGGATCATGGCGTGACCCACTGGGCGCGCGTGCTGGAGAACGGACTCGCGATCGCCGAGCGCACGGGCGCCGACCGCGACGTCGTGATGCTCTTCGCGCTCTTTCACGACGCGCGTCGCCTCAGCGAGTGGGACGACGAAGGGCATGGGCTCCGCGGCGGGGTGCTCGCACGGACGTTGCGCGGCTCGCTCGTGCATTTGGACGATGCGCGCTTCGAGCTGCTCTACGAAGCCTGCCGCCTGCATGCCGATGGCCACACGGACGGCGACGTCACGCTGCAGACCTGCTGGGATGCCGATCGCCTTGACCTCGGCCGCGTTGGCATCACACCGGAGCCGACCCTGCTGAGTACTTCTGCGGCGCGCGAACTGATCGGCTGGGCGAATGCGCGGGCGCTGGACCGCTATGAGCCGCGTGACGTGCTCGCGAACTGGCAGGCTCCGCTCAATGTGGAACGCGCGTAGATCGCCCTGAGCGCGCGCGTTAGATCGCGCCGAGCACGAAGCCGCGGATCAACGAGAGCCCGAAGTACGCGACCAGGGGTGCGATGTCCACCATCCCGATGGTCGGCAGTACCCGGCGCAGCGGAGCGAGGAACCACTCGGTGAGCTTGTAGGCCAGCTGCCCGAGGCGTGAGTACGTGCCGCCGATCCAGCTCATCACGACGCGGGCAATGATCGCCAACTGGATGACCATGAAGACCGATGAAATCGCGAGCCGAACTAAGCCGCGCGGCCCTTGGTCCATGGCGTAGTAGATGCTCGAGAGTACATCACGCAGATAACCGACCAGCCCGAGCAGGGCGGCGCCGGTGAGCAGCAGAGCGAGGAGGGCCCACCAAGGGGCGCTCGCGTGGGTGCCGCCGAACCGCACCGCGCGCCGCTCGACCGGGGTGATCAACGGGTCCAGCTTCCGCGCGAATCGTGCCGCTGCACCGAAGGCATTCAAGCGCCGGGTCCGCTCGGCCCAGGCGAGCGTCGCCAGGACGGCGGCGACCACCAGCACGGCCGTGAAACCGACCCGCAGCCATCCGATTACGGCATTCAACACCACGATGAACTCAGCCATGGCTGAAATCTGTCATCCCGCGCTCCCCCGAACAGGGACGGAGGACCCAGAGGGCCGCCAGGTACCCCCCCCGAAATGTGACGGCGCCCCCCTCCGGCGGGTAGTTGAGATATGACGGACCAAGCCATGGACGACCCTTTCCAGGGGAGTGCGGCGTGGCGAGGGGGTGAGCAACGGGAGTATCCTCCCCAAACCTCACTTATGAACGATTCTCGCCCCGCTTCCTCGATCGATCCGACACTTCCCTTGAGGGCCAAGGGAGGCGACCGGCAGGCGTTCGCTGAGTTGGTCGATGTGATGTACCCGCGGGCACTTCGGTTCGCCCTCCACATGGTGGGGAATCGGGAGGACGCGGAGGAGGCGGTGCAGGACACCTTCGTGCGTGTCCATCGCAACCTCGATCGGTTCCGGGATGACGCACGGTTCGAACCGTGGCTGTTTCGGATCCTCGCCAACCGGTGCCGCACGGTGCTGGAGAAGCGGAAGCGGCACTCCGTGGTGATTCAGTACGGGGACGTCCCGGACCGGATCGGTGCGGTGCAGGAGGCGGAGCGCGACTGGACCGAAGAGGTGTATAAGGTCCTCGACACGCTGCCGTCCGAACAGCGCGAAGCATTCCTCCTGCGACACGTGGAGGATATGGCGTACGAGGATATCGCAGCGATCACGGGCGTCGGCCTGAGTGCGCTGCGGATGCGGGTCAAGCGGGCTTGCGACGCGCTACGTGTGCGTCTTACGGAGGTCATGCGGGATGAGTGAGTTCGAGCGGGATCCGATCATCGACAAAGTGCGCGACACGCTGCGCTCGGCGCCCCATGTGGCGCCGGACCAGCGCGCGGTCGCGCGAGTGCTGTCCAGCGTGTGGGAATCGCCGCCGCCTTCGGGATGGCGTCGGTTCATCAACACGTGGCGCGTGCCGGCCCTCTCCGGTCTTGGCGCCGGGGTGCTGACGGTCGGCGCGCTGCTCATTGGCTTCGTGACCCGCGGTGCGGTGAATCCGAGGCAGGAAGCCGAGCCGCTTGCCGCCACGGGGGCGCCGACGGGAGAGTATCCGGTCCAGGCGGTCGCCTTCGACGCCGAGGCGATTCAGATCCCCACACAGTTCGTGTTCGAGCACGGCGAGGCCCAGTCCATCACCCTCGTCGGCGATTTCAACGACTGGAAGGGTGAGGCCATGCCGCTCACCCGGCTCCCGAACGGCCTCTGGACCACGACGGTCCCGCTGCTGCCGGGCCGCCATGTGTACGCCTACCTCGTTAACGGTACATTGCTTCTTGCCGATCCGCGCGCGCCCAAGTCGGGCGACGCCGATTACGGCAACGAGGGAAGTGTCGTGATGGTCTTCGCCCGATGAACAGGCATCGAGTTCTTTTCGTCGCGCTGGTGCTCGCCAGCGTGTCCGTCGCCCCTGCGCTTCGCGCACAGGGGAGTCGGGTGCTGGGCATCGCCGATGCGAGGGCGCGTGCGGCCGTCGAGCGCGAGATTGCGCAGGCGGAAGCGCGTGGGTTGCCGGTTCGGCCGCTCCTCGCGAAAGCACACGAAGGGGTCACGAAGCGGGCGACCGGGGAGCGCATCCGGGTGGCCGTGGCTTCGCAGGCCAGGCGTCTTGAGCAGGCGCGCGACCTTCTCGCTCCCTCGCCGTCGGAAGCAGAACTCGTTGCCGGTGCAGATGCGCTGGCGGTGGGTGTGCCTGCCCCGATGCTGAAGAAAGTCCGCGCCGCGTATCCGGCGGGACACTCAGTGGCGATGCCGCTCGATGTCCTGACCGAACTCGTTGCGCGCGGGGTCCCCGCGAATCATGCGCTCGAGCAGATCACCCAACTGATGACGCGTGGGGCAACCCCTACGCAGATCGCCTCGCTGGGGGCCTCGGTGCAAGCCGATGTCGCCGCGGGCCTGACGCCCGATGCGGCGTTGGAAGTGCGGGCTCGAGGTGTGATGTCGCTCCTCCCGTCTCCCGCTGCCGCCGCCGCGCTCGCTCCCCGCGGTTCGAGGCCTTAGTGACGGCGTGATCCCGACGCGCCTCGTCGCGCTCGGGTTCCTCCTTCTCTGCGCCTCCCGCGCGGGTGGCGCGCAGCGCGCGAGTGAGCTGCGTCTTGAGGTCGGCACCGCCTCCTTCTCACAGCGTGGCTTTGACGCCGAACGGGCCGCACTTCTGGCCGTCCTCTGGCGACGCCCCGCCGAGCGCTGGACCTTCTTGACGAGCGGCAACCTCACGTACGCCGCCGATTCCCTTGCCGCCGCGCAGGGCGTCGCGGTGGTGGACCTCCCTTGGAACGTCAGCGAGCGATTGCGCACGGAGTTGGGCGTGGCCGGTGCTTCGTTCTCGCTCCGCAGCGTCGGGCGCGGTGGAAATGGCAATCTCTTTGCCCGGCAGCATTTTGTTGGCCCGACCCGCGGTTCGTTCATCGGCCTCGCCGGTGGTCGTACCTCGCGCGATGGCGTCGGGAGCGATTCGTGGTCGGTGGATGCCGGACTCTGGAAGCGCTTCGGCATGCTCTACCTGAGCGGTGCCCTCACGCACTTCAGCTCCTCCGACTGGCCACTGCTCTACGCCTCCGGCGTGTTCACCGCAACGAACGACGACCGCTTCGAACTGCTCGACAAGATGCTCACCGTGCAGGTGCGCAACGGGCCGCACGACTTCACGCTGAACTTCATCGCACGCGACGGACTCGGCGCGACCGCCGCGCGCAACCGAACGCTCACCGCGAGCGGCACGTTGCAACTCACTGAGCGGTTCGCGCTCCTTGCGTCCGGCGGCCGCCAACTCGCCGATCCCATGCGCGGGCTGCCGCAGGCTGACCTCGTCACCGCCTCGGCCCGCGTCTCGTTCGGCCCGAAGCCCCTCCCCGTGATGCAGCGCTCGGTGATCGCCGAGGCGGGCGTGATGGCCTTTGCGGGGGGCGGCGGTGAACTCGTCGTGCGTGTGCTCGCCTCGGAGTCCATTCTGGTGGAGATCGCCGGCGACTTCAGCGACTGGGCGCCGCTCCCGATGGAGCGCGAGGGGACGTTCTGGGTGGCGCGCGCGCGTCTCCGTCCGGGCAAGCATCGCGTCGCGGTGCGCGTCAACCTCGGCGAGTGGCGTGCGCCGAGAAATCTCGCGCGTGTGCGCGACGACTACGGCGGCGAAGCGGGGCTGGTCGTGGTACCTTGAGGGCGCCCTCCACAGGAGCCCAGCGGTGCCGTTCACCTCTCGTCGCGATTTCCTTGTTGGTCTTTCTAGTGCCGCGGCCAGCGCCTCAGTGGCTGCGCCGGCATTCAACGAGCGGGCCTTCGCGCGGCTCTTCGAGGCCGACGCCGTCGCGGGAGATCGCGCTGCCTTGGAAGTCGCCGAGGACGAATCCTACTGGGGCTTGATTCAGCGCGCCTTCGATGCCGATCGCACGATGATCAATCTCAACAACGGCGGCATCTCCCCAGCGCCGACGCATGTGCTCGAGCAGATGGTCCGCGACCTCCGCTTCGTGAACGAGCTCCCGGTGGAGCACAACTGGCGCATCCTCGAGCCGCGGATGGAGAGCACGCGCCGCGAGCTCGCGAAGGAGTTCGGCTGCGACACCGAGGAGATGGCGGTCACGCGCAATGCCTCCGAGGCGTTGGAGATCTGCATCCTCGGGCTCGATCTTCAGCGCGGTGACGAAGTGATCATCACCAACCAGAACTATGGGCGGATGATCCAAACGTGGGAGCAACGCGTGCGCCGCGACGGCATCGTGCTCAAGCAGGTCTCGTTCCCCGTGCCGCTGACTGATCCGCAGGTGCTGGTGAACCGCATCCGTGAGGCGATGACACCGCGCACCAAGGCGATCGAGCTGCCGCATATCACGAACCTCACGGGGCAGATCCTTCCCATTCGCGAGGTCGTGCGTCTGGCGCGTCCGCGCAATATCCCAGTGATTGTCGACGGCGCGCATGCTTTTGCGCATTTCCCTTTCACGCGCGACGAGCTCGAGTGCGACTACTACGGCACCTCGCTGCACAAGTGGCTGCACGCGCCGATCGGTGCGGGGTTCCTGTATGTGCGCAAGGAACGCATCAAGGCACTCTGGCCCATGATGGCGGCCGGCCCGGAGCAGGACGACAATATCCGGAAGTTCGAGCAGATCGGCACGCACCCACAGGCGAACTTCAATGCGGTGTCCGTGGCGATGACCTTTCACCGCGGCATCGGCGCGGAGCGGAAGATCGCTCGTCTGCGCTATCTGCGTGACCGATGGGCGAACGCGTTGATGGCCGATTCGCCGCGGGTGAAGAGCGCGACCGAGCTTGGGCCCACGAAGGCCGGCGCGATCGGCTTCCTGCAGGTGGACGGGCTCGACCCCGTGAAGCTCGGCAACTGGCTGATGAGCACGTATCGGATCGTGAACACGCCGATCGTGCATCCGGAGTTCAGCGGGATTCGTATTACGCCGAGCATCTATACGACCGTCGACGAGATTGACACGTTTGTTGGCGCGGTGCGGACGGCCATTCGAACCGGAATCGCGTGAGGTGCGTTGATAGAACTTGCGCGCACCGCGTCACGTGCGGCATCGTGCACACGGAACCCCGAGACACACCGAGAGGACTGCAGTGAACCATTGGTTGGTGAAGTCGGAGCCCGAGGTCTTTTCGTTCGATGACCTGCTGAAGGCACCGAAGCAGACGACGTCCTGGGATGGGGTGCGAAACTATCAGGCACGCAACACGCTTCGCGATCAGATGAAGCAGGGGGACCTCGTGTTCTTCTATCACTCCAATGCGGACGAAACGGGGATCGCGGGGATCTGTGAGGTCGTGAAGGAGGGGTATCCCGACCATACTGCGGTGGACCCCAAGGACGACCACTTCGATCCCAAGTCGAAGGCCGACGCGCCGACCTGGTTCATGGTGGACGTGCGCGCCGTTCGTGCGTTTCCGGCCGTGTTGACGCTGGCGGCGCTCAAGACGATGAAAGGGCTTGAGAAGATGCCACTGTTGCAGAAGGGATCGCGGCTCTCGGTGCAGCCGGTGGGGGCGTCCGAATGGGCGCTCATCTGTAAGCGCGCCGGCGCTTGAATGCGTCGCGCACGACCCGTTTTTACCCTCGAATTTCAACCCATGACTCTTCGCCATCTCACGCTCGCACTCGTTCTCGTCGGTTGTTCCTCTGATTCTCCTTCTGAGCCTGCGATTCCGGTCCCCAGTGCATTGACCGCGGTCACCGCGACGACGACTGGGGCGGTCGCAGGGACGGCAGTCGCAACCAACCCAAGCGTGAAGGTCGCGACCTCTACGGGTGCAGGCGTTCCCGGTCTCACCGTCACCTTCAGCGTGACCCTCGGCGGCGGCGCGGTCAGCGGCGGGAGTGTCGTGACCGATGCCTCCGGCATCGCCACCGTCGGCAGCTGGACGCTCGGCACTACGGTCGGCGAGAATCGACTGACCGCCACGACTGCACCGCTTCCAGCGGCGGTCGTGACTTTCATTGCCACCGCTAGCAGCGGCGCCCCCGCGAGCATCAGCTTTTCGCGCGACTCGCTCCTGCTCGATCAGTGGGGAGACACGGCATCGGTCACCGTGACGGTGCGCGATGCCAACAACAACGTTGTTCCCACACCGACCCTCGCGTGGTCCAGCGGGAATACCGCCGTCACGACGATCGCGAGCGGCCTTGCGACGAGCGTCCGAACCGGACGCACCCTCGCGCAGGTCAACGCAACGGTGGGGACCTTCCCTGCCGTTCAGGCGACGATTCCCGTCCGTGTGGTCAGTCAGCGCAACCTTGCGTGCGCGGCCCCGGTCGCGGGTTCGCGTGGCGCAGCCGCCCCCGTCGCGACGTACAGCCCGTACGAAGTTCAGAATAGCCTCACGGTCCCCGCATGGGTCGGCGCGCGCTCGATTCCCATCGACTTTGATGACGACGGCGATGACGATGTCGTGCGGTTCGAGTACAGCTTCCCCTCCTCGGCGGTCTACTCCGGGACGATCCGCGTCTTCAAGAACGATGGTGGAGTGCTGCGCGACTCCACCGCCGCCTATGCGCCGGCTGGTGTGATTCCCGATCATCCGCGTGACTTCGAAGTCGCCGACTTCGACGGGAACGGCGTTGATGAACTCCTGCTGATCCAGCACGGCTTCGATGCGCCCCCGTATCCCGGGGCACCGAACATCATGCTCCGCCTGCAGGGCGGAGTGCTGGGCAACGTGGCGTCGGCTCGCTTCCCCGGCATGAGTTCGAGTGGGTTCTCGCACGGCTCCGCGACCGCTGACATCGACTGCGATGGCGATCTCGATGTCATGGAACTCCAACTCTCCCCCGCGGTCGGCAACCGGCTCTGGGTGAACGGCGGCACCGGCATCTTCACTGATGGCACTGCCCGCGCGCCGTTGCTGGTAGGCCTCGCCGGGCAGCGCTGGCAAGAAGTCGCCTTCATCGATTTCGACAACGACGGCGATGCCGATCTCTACCTCGGCGCGCGTTCCGGTCCCGGCTGGAATGAGGACCTGGTTCTCGTGAACAACGGCTTCGGCAACTTCCGGCGGAGCACGGCGGTGCAGCTTCCGGCGCCGCGTTTCACCACTGCGCATGGCGTGAACAACGCCAAGGCCGCCGACTTCAACGGCGATGGGCGGCAGGATCTCTTTCTCTTCGAGATTCCCCAACCCTTCTCGACCTCGTCGGTGGCGCGGCTCTGGCTCAACTCGGGGAATGGCACCTTCACCGACGCTTCCGCAGCGTGGGGACTGCCTACGCTCTGCGGGTCCGAGCTGATTGAGCCCCTCTTCGTGCGCGATATGAATGGCGACGGATGGCCGGACGTGATTCTTCCCGGCGGCTGCCCCGAGCTCGGAGGCTCCGGCCTCCTCACCAACACGGGCACCGGCTTCTCGATGAAGGCCTTCTCGACCTTCGTTTCCTTCCTGAACGGGGCCATCGCCACGCCAATGGATCTCAACGGCGATGGACGCCTCGATTTCTGGTTCGGCGAACGCGGCGGCAATCCCATTATCGTCCGCCGCCCGTAACCCGTTCGCCTCGGAAGAGGCTTTCCCCTACAGCGGGTTCAGTAGAACACCCTACAGCGGTTTGCTTGAGGATATCCCACCGTGGAGTAGACGCCGATTCAGGCGGCCACTCCACGGAGATCTCATTGAGCAAGATCGGTACCAAACTCGGCAAGCAGGTGAAGGCCACCGTTGACGACCTCGAGACCCGCGCCCTCGCTGCAGAAGGGCGTCGCTCGGTTCGCACCAAGGTCGCCACAGTAAAGCGGGTGACCAAGAAGGCGCTGAAGGCTGGCGCGATCGCTGGCGCCGTAGTGGCGGCCACGGTACTCGTGCGTGAGCATCGGAAGCGCAAGGCGTGACGCTCGCCGTACGCTAGGCCACTCGCTTACGCGCTGAGCTCGGCGCCGAGTCGGAGCACCGCAGTGACGAGTGCGTCGAAATCTTCGTTTCGCGACCGATGATTCGTGATCGCCACGCGAATAGCGAAGCGTCCGTTGATCGTCGTTCCTGAGGGCGTGGCAATTCCTTGCTCCTGTAGCGCAATCAGAATGCGACGGTTGAGCGCGTCAAGCGCTCCTGCATCAAGCCCCGGCGCCACGTAGCGGAAGTTCACGAGATTGAGCGGGACCGGCGCGAGGAGCTCGAGCGCCGTTTGCGCGCGCACGAGCTCTTCCAGGTACTGCGCTTGGTCGATATTGCGCGCGATATGCTGGCCGAGCAGATCCGTGCCCTGCGCACGCATTGACATCCAGACTTTGAGCGCCTTGAAGCTGCGTGTGAGTTCGATGCCGCGGTCCGCAAAGTGGATGCTCCCCGAAGCATTGAGTCCACCGGTCGCGCTCGCGAGGTACGGCGCCTGCGTGGAGAACGCATCCGTGAGATGGCGATCCTCCTTCGTGAGTACGACCGCGACATCGAAGGGGAGGTATCCCCATTTGTGGAGATCGAAGGCAATGGAGTCGGCACGCGACATGCCGCGCACCGCGACCTGCGCCTTGGGATGCGTGGCGAGCGCGGCCATCGCGCCGAAGGCACCATCGACGTGGAACCAGAGCTCTTCGCGCGCGGCGAGGTCAGCGAGCGCCTCAAGATCGTCGCTCGCGCCGGTCTGCACCGTGCCAACCGTGCCGATCACACAGAAGGGGCGGAGTCCCGCTGTACGATCGGCGCGAATCATCTCCGACATCGCCGCGACATCCACCTGGAAGTCCGCATTCACCGGGACGCGTCGGAAGGCATCGTCGCCGAGTCCGAGGAAATCGCAGGACTTCTTCAGCCAACTGTGCGTCTCGGCGCTCGCGTACACGCGGAGCGGGGGACCACCGTAGGCGCCGGTCTTTCGTACGTCCCATCCCGCCGAGTGTGTGCGGGCCACGGCCAATGCGAGGACATTCGCCATCGTGCCGCCGCTCATGAGTAGGCCGCCGGCGTTGGGGCCGTAGCCCATCAACTCCGCGTACCAGCGGATGACCTGTTGCTCGATGTAGATCGGCGCGTGGTCGAGTCCGCCCATCTGCGGGTTCACGACCGAGGAGAGGAAGTCCGCCATCGCGGCCTGCGGTGAGCCGGTGCCCATCACCCAGCCCCAGAAGCGCGGGTGGATGTTGCCGTTGGGGTAGGGGCGGACGAGTCGGAGGAAGTCTTCGTACGTGGCGGTGTCGCCGCGGCCCACTCGTGGGAGAGACTCGTCGCGGATTTCGGTGCGCACGGCGTCGGGGGTGGGGATCCAGGAGGGGCGCGTTGCGATGTCGCGGAGGTAGTCGAGGGATTCGTCGACCATGCGGTGGGCGAGGGCGCGGTATTGCTCCCAGTCTGCGGGATCGAGCGGGGGGAGCGGCGGGGCGACGGTGCGGTAGACGACGAGCTCGTCGA
>CAYUMN010000088.1:0-12583 GCA_964445835.1 uncultured Gemmatimonas sp. | reverse complement strand
GCTACAACCTGCTGATCGGGGAGCCGACGGCCGAGCAGATCAAGATCCAGATCGGCAGCGCGGCGCCGCTCGGCGAAGAGCGCGAGATGGAAGTGAAGGGACGCGATCTTGTCTCCGGCATTCCGAAAACGGTGCGTGTGCATTCCGCCGAGATCCGTGAAGCCTGTCAGGAGCCGATCCAGCAGATCGTGAATGCCGTGCGTCGCGCGCTGGAGATCACGCCGCCGGAGCTCGCGTCGGACATCGTGGATCGCGGCATCGTCATGACGGGCGGCGGGGCGCTGATCCGGAACCTCGATGTGCTGTTGATGCAGGAGACGGGATTGCCGATCCACGTGGACGAGGATCCGCTGACCTGCGTGGTGCGCGGGTGCGGGCGTATCCTCGACGACGAGGCGAAGTACTGGTCGGTGTTGAGCACCTGAGGCCGCGCTAGCCGTGCGGCGCGGTGCTGCTCGAGCGGATTCCGGCGTCGACACGCTCGTCGCCGCGGCGTGTGTGGTCATCGCCATCGTGCTGTTGATTCTCCCCGTTGCGCCGCGCGATCGCGTGGCCGGGGTCATACGCGGCAACGTGATCAGCCCACTCGTCGCGATGCAGGAACGGGCGGTGGTGGCGGGGCGCGCGTTCGCGGTGAACGATTCGCTGCAGCAAGTGAGAGACAGCGTGCTGGCGCGCTCACTGCGACTTGGCGCCGTAGAGGCAGAGAACGCGCGCTTACGCGATCTCCTCGGGCTCGGCCGCGCACTCGAGTGGGGATACACGCCAGCGGAAGCCCTGGTGAGTGGCACGGATGGCGCAGCGCATACGTTGCTGCTTTCCGCCGGCCGAGCGCAGGGAGTCGCGCGCTTGAGTGCGGTGGTCGCCGCCGATGGGCTCGTCGGGATGGTCGAGCACATCGACGCGAGCACCAGTATCGCCATCATCTGGCCGCACCCCGATTTCCGTGTGAGCGCGACGACGCTCGATGGGAGCGCCTTCGGCATTGTGACGGCACATCGCGGGGATGGCGTGGAGGACTGGCTGCTCGAACTGCATGGGGTGCCGTATCGCGCCGTGCTGCGCGCGGGGACTCCCGTGGTGAGTTCGGGGCTTGGAGGCGTCTTCCCGCGCGGTGTGTTGATCGGGACGGTGTTGCGTGAGTTGCGGACGGGACGGGGATGGGCGCGGAGCTATGTGATGCGTCCGGCGGTGCGCCCCTCGGACATCGCCTCGGTGATGATCCTCGCGCCGAATCGCGCGACGACCGGCGTGGAGAGTGTGTGGCGCCCGCAAGCGGAGGCGGCGATGCAACGGGTGCGCGCGGCGGCCGACAGTATCGCCGAGCTTCGTGCGAAGGCGGCCGCGGATAGTGTGGCGAAGGCGACGCCGAGTGTGGTGCCGGCTGTTGCGCCGATAGGCGTTCCCGCTGTTGCGCCGGATTCGATCCCATGAATCGTTCGCGCACGCTTGTGGTCGGATTCGTCCTCCTGGTCCTCGTGGCGCTGCACTTCACGCTGCGGCCGTTGCTCGATTGGCGCGCGGGGGTGGACTTCCTCGTGATCGGGGTGCTGCTGGTGGCGGTGCGCGTGCGCCCTGGCGTCGCGGCGGTCGTGGGACTCCTGTTCGGCCTCGTGCTCGATGCGCTGAATCCTGAGGCGCTGGGCGCGGCGGCATTGGCCATGACCATCACGGCGTTCGCCGCGTCGCGTCTGAAGGCGGCGTTCTTCACCGATGATCTCGGACTGAATGCGATCTTCGTGTTCGGGGGGAAAGTGCTCTTCGATGTCCTCGCGACGATTGTCGAGGGACGACTCCGCGGCTCGGCGTTGCTCTGGCAACTCTTGGCGTGGACGCCGCTCTCCGCGCTGGCGACGGCCGTCGTTGGGGTCGTGGTGATGGCGATGGTGCGCCCGGCGATCGACGAGCAGCGTTTCCGGTGAGCGGGCGATGAGCTTCCATCCGAATGCGGTGCAGGAGCGCGCCCGCGTCGCCTCGGCGTTGCTCTTCCTGATCTTCCTCTTTCTCGGCGGGTCGTTCTTCCGCACGCAGGTGCTGCAGGGGGCGCGATATCATCTCGCCTCCGAGGAGAATCGACTGCGCGAGCTGCCGTTACCGGCACCGCGCGGGGTGATCTACGATCGCACGGGGAAGGTGATCGCCGAGAATCTGCCCGGGTATTCCATCTCCGTGCTGGTGCGCAATGAGGATTCGTTACGCGTGGTGATGCAACGTATCGGGAAGGTCGTGCCGGTGGCGCCGGAGCAAGTGGGTGCGGCGGTGCGTCGCTTCCGCCGCGAGCCGACGCGTCCGACCGTGCTGTTTCCCGATGCGCCATTCGAACTCGTGAGCGTCCTCGAAGAACGGCGGGTCGAGTTCCCTGGGTTGATCATTCAGTCGGCGCCGAAGCGGCACTATCCCGATGGGCCCGCCGTCGCGGCCCTCGTGGGGTACACGGGAGAGATCAACGAGCGCGAGTTGGAATTGGCGCAGTACGCCGACTACAAGCCCGGGCAGCAAGTGGGGCGCGACGGCATCGAACGGCAATACGAAGCGCGTCTCCGTGGGCGCGAAGGGGCGCGCTATGCGGAAGTGGACGCACGCGGGCGCATCGTGCGCGATCAGGCACGTCCCGATCTGCAGGCCGAGGCGCCGGCTGCGCTCTACACGAACATCGATCTGGATCTGCAACGCTTCGTTGCGAATCTCTTTGCCGACAGCCTGGTCGGCGGCGTGGTCGCGATGGAGCCGCGTTCGGGGGAAGTGCTGGCGCTGCACAGCGCGCCGAGTTTCGACCCCAACGAGTTCATTGGTGGGATTCCGCGCGACTATTGGAATGAACTGCAGTCCGATCCGCGACGACCGCTCTACAACAAGGCGATCAAGGGGACGTATCCTCCCGGCTCGATCTGGAAGTTGCAGACGGCGATCATCGCGATGGAACGCGGGTTGGTGAAGATCGACGATCAGATGCCCGTGCCGTGCACGGGCAAGTTCCAGTTCGGGAATCGTCCGTTCCGGTGCTGGAAGCGCGACGGGCATGGACACACGACGTTGGCGACGGCGATTGAAGGGTCATGCGACACGTATTTCTATCAGCTGGGGTTGAAGATCGGGCTGCAGGAGTTGATCGCCGGTGGGATCCGGCTCGGGTCCGCCGATCGCTCGGGGATCGACCTGCCGGCGGAAGTGCGGCCGTTGTTCCCCACGGATCCCGCGCGCGCGTACTACGACAAGAAGTTCGGGGCGCGTGGGTGGTCCAACGCGGTGACGCTGAACCTGTCGATCGGGCAGGGCGAGAACTCGCAGACGGTCGTGAACATGGCGCGCTTCTACACGGCCCTTGCGACCGATGGCGAAGCGGCGCGTCCCGAAGTGGTGCGTGGAGAGACTGAGCGCACGCGCCTGTTCAACATCACGCCGGACGAGCTGAAGGCATTGCAGCTGGCGCTCACCAATGTGGTGGGACGCGGCACGGCGGCGGGCTCGCGCCTGCAGGGGATCGCGATTGCCGGCAAGACAGGGACGGCACAGAATGCGCAGGATGCGGTGCGCGACCATGCTTGGTTCGTGGGCTACGCGCCGGCGGAGAATCCGAAGATCGTGATCGCGTTGATGCTTGAGTTCGGCGGCAGCGGATCGCGCGCGGCACGGATGGCCTCGCGCATCTTCGAGTATTACCTCAAGACCAATGTGATTGCCGGACCGGCCACGGGAGGCGAGTGAGACAGCAATTCGTCCCGACCGATTGGCCGCTCGTGGCGTTGGCCGCGCTGCTCACGAGCTTCGGGATCGCGATGGTCTACTCCGCCGGCCAGACGGACGCCCCGAACTTCGTGGCGAATCTCTGGAAGACGCAGATCATGTGGGCCGTGATCGGCGTTGGGATCGCGTGGACGATGTCGCGCAGCTCGGTGCGGCTGCTGGAGTTCGGTGCGCTGCCCGTGTACCTCGCGGCGACGTTCCTGCTCGTGCTGCTCTTGTTCATCGGGCAGGGCGCGGGGACGGCGGCCAGTACGAAGTCGTGGCTCGCGATCGGCGGGGTGCGCATCGGGCAACCGTCGGAGTTCGCCAAGGTCGCGGTCGTGTTGATGCTGGCGCGCGTGCTCTCGGCGCAGCGCGTGGCGGCGACGACGCTCTTCGGGCTCTGGCGCCCGACGTTGATTGTCGGCGTCCCGTGGCTGCTGATCATGGCGCAGCCCGATCTGGGCACGGGGCTCGTGTTCATTGGCATCTATTTCGCGATGCTCTTCTGGAGTGGCGTGTCGTGGCCGCTGTTGCTCATGACGGCGAGTCCCGGGGTCTCGCTCGTGCTGGCCTTCAGCACCGGTGTGTGGGGAGCCTGGTTCTTTCTCCTCTTGGGGCTCGTGGCGTGGAAGCGTCCTGAGTGGATCGAAGCGAGCGTGCTCATTGCGGCGAATCTCTTCATGGGTGTTGCCGCACCATTGCTCTGGGACAAGCTCAATCCGTACCAGCAGCGTCGCCTGCTGGTCTTCCTCGATCCGTCGAGTGACCCGCGGGCCTCGGGCTATCACCTGATCCAGTCACAGGTGGCGATCGGTTCGGGTGGGTTCGCCGGGAAGGGCTTCACCGATGGATCACAGAAGCGGCTCGCCTTTCTTCCGGAGCAGCACACCGACTTCATCTACGCGGTGGTCGGGGAGGAGTTCGGCTTCATCGGCGTGAGCGTCGTGCTTGCCTTCTTCTGTGTCTTCCTGCTCCGCACCGTCCGCATCGCCGGCCGCGCCTCGAGCCCCTTCGCCTCGCTCTCCGCCTTCGGGCTGACGGCTGCCCTCCTGACCCATATCCTCGTGAACGTCGGCATGACGATCGGGCTCATGCCCATCACCGGCATCCCCCTCCCGTTCTTCTCGTATGGGGGGTCGTTCATGATGGCCTGCTGGCTCAGTGTCGGGATCCTGGTCCTGATCTCGGCCGAAGGGCGCGGAAAGGCCGATGGGCTAGTGATTTAGGTCACGAGAGCGCAACTTTCGCCCATGGCCTGGTTCAAGAAAGACAAGAAGCCCCGCCCCCCGCGCGAGCAGCGTCTCGAGATTCCCGTTGATGCGTGGGAGAAGTGCGAGGCCTGCGATCACACGGACATCCGCGACAAGTTCGTGCGGAACTCGAACGTGTGCCCCTCCTGTGACTATCACCGTCGCATTCGGGCGCACGAGTACGTTCGCATCCTGCTCGACGAAGGGACGATCGACGAGAAGGATGTCGAACTCGCCTCCGTCGATCCGCTCGGCTTCCCCGAGTATCCTGGGCGCCTGAAGAAGGCCCTCACCAATGCCGGCGAGCACGACGCCATTCTGACGGTCTCCGGCATGATGGACCAGATGCCCGTGCATCTCGGCGTCATGGACTTCGCCTTCATGGGCGGCTCGATGGGCTCCGTCGTGGGCGAGAAGATCGCCCGTCTCGGTCAGCGCTCGCTCGAGAAGAAGTGGCCGCTGATCCTGATCTCCGCGTCCGGCGGCGCGCGCATGCAGGAGGGGGTGCTCTCGCTCATGCAGATGGCGAAGACCTCGGCGATGCTGGCGCAGCTGGCCGAGCGCCGGATTCCCTATGTCTCGATTCTGACCAACCCGACCACCGGCGGCGTCAGCGCGAGCTACGCGATGCTTGGCGATGCGATTCTCGCCGAGCCGGGTGCGGTCATTGGCTTCGCGGGCCCGCGCGTGATCAAGCAGACGCTGGGGCAGGATCTGCCGGAGGGGTTCCAGACGGCGGAGTTCCTGCTGACGCACGGGATGGTGGACGGGGTCGTCCACCGACATCAGTTGAAGCGCACGGTGGGGCAGCTCTTGCGGCACATGAGTGGCACGCCGGCGGCCATTGGGTGGGCGAGTACCTAAGGATCGCGGCTGAAGGATGAAGGGAGCGAGGCTGTACGGCCTCGCGACTTCCATTCTCCAGCCTCTATCGTCCTCTGAACGCACCGGTCTTGAACCCCTCCCCCTATCACGCCGCGCTCAACGCGCTGTTCGCTCGCACCACCGGTGTGTGGAAGCTCGGGCTGGAGCGCGTTGAAGCATTGCTCGGCGAGCTTGGCGACCCGCATCGACGGCTGCGTGTTCTGCACGTTGCCGGGACGAACGGGAAGGGGAGTACCTGTGCCCTTCTCGAAGGCGCGTTGCGGGCACGCGGCCTCAGGGTCGGCATCTATACCTCGCCGCATCTCGTCGATTTCCGCGAGCGGTTCATCGTCGATGGGCGCGTCCTTCCGGATGAGGTGATTGCCGAGTGGTTGGCTCGGTGGACGCCCACCGTCGAGCGGCTGGGGGCGACCTTTTTTGAGGCCACCACGGCGATGGGTTTCGATCTCTTCGCACGCGCCGAGGTGGACGTCGCGGTGATTGAGACTGGGCTCGGCGGGCGTCTCGATGCCACGAATGTCGTGCAGCCGCTTGTGGCTGGGGTCTCGGGAATCGCGATTGACCACACCGAGTGGCTGGGGACCACCCTCGAGGCGATCGCGCCGGAAAAGGCGGGGATATTCAAGCCGGGGGCTCCCGCGGTGGTCGGGGAGCCCAATCCGGCGATTCGGGCGCTGCTGGCCTCAGAGGGCGCCCGGCGCGGGGCAACGCCGATCCGGATCGTGGCCGACGAGGGGCACGCGGAGGGGATTACCGTCACCTCCGAAGGGACGCAGTTCAGCTGGATTCGGGGGGGCGAGCGGCTTGAGGTGGCGACGGGGCTCGCCGGGCGCCATCAGGCCCAGAACGCGATGACGGCCCTGACGATGCTCGATGCCCTGCCGGAAGGGCTCCGGCGCCCCTTGGCGGACGATCTCCCTGCGCTGCGGGCGGTGTCGCTCCCGGGGCGCTTCTCGCGGCATGGGGCCTGGATTTTCGATGTCGCTCACAACCCGGACGGCTCGGCGGTGACGGCGGAGACCCTGCGCGGGGCGGCTCCGGCTCGCCCGATTGTGGCCTTGGTGAGCATCTTGGGCGACAAGGATTGGCGCGGGATGCTGAGCGCCCTAACGGGGGACGTGGACCATTTTGTCCTCACGAACGCCCCGACCGCGCCGGCGAGCCGGGCGTGGGTGGGTTCGGAAGCGTTGGAGTACGCCAAGTCGCGCGGCTGGAGCGCTGAGTTCGAGCCCGATTTTGATCGTGCGCTCGCGCTCGCGCCCACACGCGGCGCCACGGTGCTTGTCACCGGGAGCTTCCACACCGTGGGCGACGCCATGTCTCGGTTGCAGGTGTCTCCGACGAACGGGTAAATTGCGCGATGGCTAGTGCATCACTTCCTGGTTTCCGCGATTTTTATCCCGAAGAGTTGGCCCGCCGGACGCACATCTTCCGTGCCTGGCGGGCCGTAGCGCGCAAGTACGCGTTCGTGGAGTACGATGGGCCGCCGTTGGAGCCCCTCGACCTCTACACGAAGAAGAGCGGCGAGGAGATCGTTGGACAGCTCTACAACTTCACGGACAAGGGTGGCCGCGAGGTCGCGCTGCGTCCGGAAATGACCCCCACCTTCGCCCGGATGGTGGGCGCGAAGGCGAGCGCCCTGCGGAAGCCGGTGCGGTGGTTCTCGATCCCCCAGCTTTTCCGCTACGAGCGCGCCCAGCGCGGGCGGTTGCGCGAGCACTACCAGCTCAATGTGGACATTGTTGGCGAAGCGAGTGAGGTCGCGGACGCGGAGCTGCTGGCCGTGGCGGTGGACGTCCTGCGTGAGCTGGGGCTGACGCATGAGGATGTGCGCGCGCGCGTGAGTGATCGGCGGATGCTCAATGGTGTGCTGGAGACGCTCGGTGTCACCGAAGCGCAGCGTGGGGCGGTGTATACGGTGGTCGACAAGATCGCGCGGCAGCCGCGTGAGGTCTCGGTCGAGAAGCTCACGGGGGCGGGCTTGAGCGCTGAGTTGGTCGAGCGTGTCCTGCATCTCGCGAGCGGCACGACGTTCGCGGCACTGCGCGCCGAGTTCGGCGATGCCCCCGCGGCCAAGGAGGCGATCGATCGCTTCGCGATGTATCTCGCGCATTGCGATGCCCTCGGGATCGGGCAGTGGGTCACGCTCGATCTCTCCATTGTGCGCGGGCTCGCGTATTACACCGGGATCGTGTTCGAGCTGTTCGATGCGAAGGGTGAGCTCCGCGCGATCTGCGGCGGCGGTCGATATGACGATCTGCTCAAGGCCATTGGCGGCGCCGACCTCCCGTCGCTTGGATTCGGGATGGGCGATGTGGTGCTCGGCGAGTTGCTCACGGCGCGCGGGTTGTGGCCTGACTTCAGCGCCGACGCGATTGACTTCCAGATCGTTGCCGGCAATGGGGCGGTGCATCAGCCCTACGCGCAGGTGCTGCAGTTGGCGACGACGCTTCGTGCGGCGGACTTCAGTGTTGCACACGGGCTCAACGAAGAGCGCTACAAGTCGCAGGCGACCCGCAATCAGGTGGATGGCGCCAAGAAGGCGGGTGCCAGCGCGGTGATCTATTTCCGCGAGGATGGAGCCGTGGAGGCGATGAGCCTGCTCGGCAAGTTGACGGGGGCCGCGACGCACGCGGTGGACGCCGGCGGGGCGCTTTCGGGCGATGCGCAGGCGATGCAGGAGCTCCGCCACTGGCTGCACGTGCAGCGGTCGCGGTAAGGAAGCCCAACGATGGCCGATGACAAGAAGCTCACGACCCGCGCCGAAGATTTCAGCGCGTGGTACAACGAGCTGGTCCTGCGTTCCGAGCTCGCCGACTACTCGCCGGTGAAGGGCTCGATGGTGATTCGTCCGAATGGCTATGGCATCTGGGAGCGCATGCAGCGCGCCCTCGATGACATGTTCAAGGCAACGGGACACGAGAACGCGTACTTCCCGCTCTTCATTCCCGAAAGCTTCCTGAAGAAGGAGGCGAGTCACGTCGAGGGCTTCGCACCGGAAGTGGCGGTCGTCACGCATGGGGGCGGCAAGAAGCTGGAGGAGCCGTTGATCGTTCGCCCGACCCCGGAGACGATCATCTACCACATGTTCGCGAAGTGGACGCAGAGCTATCGCGATCTGCCGATCCTGATCAACCAGTGGGCGAATGTCGTCCGCTGGGAGATGCGCACGCGCCTGTTCCTGCGCACGCTGGAGTTCCTCTGGCAGGAAGGGCACACCGCGCACGTCACGCATGACGAGGCGGAAGAAGAGGCGCGCAAGATGCTCGGCGTGTACCGCGAGTTCATGGAAGGATGGATCGCGATGCCCGTGATCACCGGCCAGAAGACGGAGAGCGAGAAGTTCGCGGGAGCGCTGCGCACCTACTGTCTCGAAGCGATGATGCAGGACAACAAGGCGCTACAGGCGGGTACGTCGCACCATCTTGGGCAGAACTTCTCCAAGGCCTTCGAACTTCAGTTCCAGGCGGAGAGCGGGGAGATGGAGTTCGCGTGGAATACGTCGTGGGGCGTGTCCACACGGATGGTCGGCGGGCTCGTGATGACGCACTCCGACGACAACGGCCTCGTGACGCCGCCCAAGCTGGCGCCGATCGAGGTGGTGATCGTGCCGATCTGGAAGACGGACGAGGAGCGTGGCCGCGTGGTGGAGGCGGCGCACACGGTGAAGGCCGAGCTGACCGGGTGGACCGGACGTGGGGCGACCGACCGGCTGCGCGTGCGCGTGGACGACCGCGAAGGGATCAAGCCGGGCGCGAAGTACTACGAGTGGGAGATGCGTGGCATTCCGCTGCGCTTGGAGATCGGCCCCAAGGATCTCGAGAAGGGGTCGGTGTTCTCGGCCCGTCGCGACATCAAGGCGAAGGCCGCGCTCCCGCTGGAAGGGTTGCCAGCGGCGGTCGCCGCACTGCTGGAGACGATCCAGAGGGATCTCTTCGAGGCCGCAAAAGCGCGTCGCGAGGCGAACTCGTATCGCAACGTCACGTCGTACGCGCAACTGAAGGAGATCATGGAGGGTCCTGGCGGCTTCGTGTACGCCGGATGGAATGGTGATCCGGCGGTTGAAGCCAAGGTGAAGGAAGAGACCAAGGCGACGATTCGCTGCATTCCTGATCCTGAGTTCCGTTCGCCCGATGCCCCGCGGACCTGCTTGGTCACCGGTGAGCCGGCCAAGCACGAGGTGCTATGGGCGAAGGCGTACTGATGGCGGCAGAGGTGCCCCTCCGTGACGGCGACGTGATGACCCGGGGATCGCCGCGCGGCAATGGCGGAGCGATCGCCGAGGGGGCGTTCACCCGCCGCCATGGCATCCTGCACGCGGAGGAGGTCTCGCTTGAGCGCATTGCCGGCGCCGTTGGGACGCCGGCGTACGTGTACAGCGCGGCCACCATTCGGGCGCGGGTGGCGCGTCTTGAAGAGGCGCTACATGGCGTGCCGCATCGCGTGCACTATGCCGTGAAGGCCAACGCGGGAGCGGCGGTGTTGCGGACGCTCCGCGAGGCCGGCTGCGGCGTCGACGTCGTGAGTGGTGGCGAACTCTTTCGCGTGCTGCGCGCGGGCTTCACTGGGCCGGATATCGTGTTCGGCGGGGTGGGGAAGACGCGCCGCGAGCTCGAAGAGGCGCTCGACGCGCGCGTGAAGTTGATCAATGTGGAGAGTGATGCCGAGCTGCGCCTGATCTCGGAGATTGCAGCGGCACGGGGCCTCGTGGCGCCGGTCGCGCTGCGGATCAACCCGGAAGTCGAAGTGGAGACCGCGCACGAGTACATCGCAACGGGCGACAAGGAACACAAGTTCGGCGTGCCGCTCGATGACGCGCTGCGCGTCGGCCGCCTGGCGCTCGCGCTGCCCGGGCTCGCGCTGCGTGGCCTGCACATGCACGTGGGCTCGCAACTCTACGCGTATGAGGCCTATGCGGATGGGTCGGCGAAACTGATCGACCTGGCGCGGACGCTGCGGGCCGACGGCGCGACGATCGGATTCCTCGACCTCGGTGGCGGACTGCCGGTGCCGTACGCGCCGGGCGAGGGTGAGCCGGATCTCGCGGCCTATGGCGCCGTGATGCGGCGTGCGGTCGAGTCGCTTGGTGAGGTCGAGCTTCTCGTGGAGCACGGGCGCTATCTCGTGGCCGCCTCGGCGGTGCTGCTGACGCGGGTGTTGTATCGCAAGCATAATGGCGGGACGAATTTTGTGATCTGTGATGCCGGCATGACCGAGTTGCTGCGCCCCTCGCACTACGATGCGTATCACGAGGTGGATGTCGTGCAGCAGGTCGACGGGACGATGGTCGCCGATGTGGTGGGGCCGGTGTGCGAGAGCGGGGATTTTCTCGCGGTCGCGCGGACGATTCCGGATGTCGCGCCCGGTGCGTTGCTCACCGTCCATACGGTCGGCGCGTACGGGACGGCGATGGCCTCGCGCTACAATGGGCGGCCGCTCGCGCCCGAAGTGATGGTGGATGGCACGCGCTTCGCCGTGGTGACGGCACGCGAGACGTATGAGGATCTCGTCAAGCACGAGACCTCTTCCCCTCTGTGGCAGGAGACATAATGCGAATCGGTCTGATGGCGGACACCCACGATCGGGTGCCGGCAATCGATGCGCTGTTGCGCGAGTTCCTGAAGCGCGATGTGGCGTTCGTGCTGCACGCCGGCGATCATTGTTCGCCCTTCTCGCTCAAGCCGTTCCAGGATCATGGCATCGCCTTGGCCGGGACGTTCGGTCGCAACGATGGCGATCACGAAGGTCTCATGGCGATGGCCGCTCAGGGCATGGGGCTCGAGCTCTTCGAGTCGCCGCACGGCATGAAGGTGCAGGATCACAAGCTGTTGATCGTCCACGACATCGGCGAAGTGGGCGAGCGCTCGGTGCTCGCCCACTCGATCGTGGTGCACGGGCACACGCACCTGCAGGAGATGAAGACGCGCGATGATACGCTCATCGTGAACCCTGGCGAGGCCTGCGGCTGGCTGTACGGCGCCCCGTCGGCCGCCATCCTGGATCTCGATACCAAGCAGGTCGAGTTCATCAAGCTTGACGGCGCGGAGTGGAAGTTCTGATGCACGACGGTTCTCGGATTCTCATTCTCGACTGCGGCTCACAGTTCACGCAGCTCATCGCTCGGCGCGTGCGTGAGGCGCGCGTCTTCTCGGAGATCCATCCCCCGACCCGCTCGCTCGAGTGGATCACGGAATGGGACCCGACTGGCATCATCCTCTCGGGTGGCCCGAGCTCGGTGACCGATGAAGGCGCGCCTGATTTCGATCCGGCCATCCTCGACCTCGCCCCAGTGCTCGGCGTCTGCTACGGCATGCAGTGGATCGCCAAGCAGGCCGGCGCCGTGGTGACGGGCGGGGGACACCGCGAGTATGGCCGCGCGGAGATGCAGGTGCGGGAGAACGCCGGACTCTTTTCCGGCTTCGATGCCGACGAGCGCTCGATCGTCTGGATGAGTCACGGCGATCACGTCGAGGCGGTACCGCCGGGCTATGTCCTCACGGCCGCGAGTGATTCGAACCCGGTGGTGGGCTTCCGACACGCGACGAAGCCGATCCACGCCATCCAGTTCCACGCGGAAGTGGCGCACACGGTGCGCGGCGCCGATATCATCCAGAATTTTCTCTTTGAGATCGCGAAGTGCCACGCGGATTGGACGCCGGGGCATTTCATTGAGCAAGAGGTCGCGAAGGTCCGGGCGCTGGTCGGCGATGCGCCGGGCGAAG
>CAYUMN010000087.1:0-12735 GCA_964445835.1 uncultured Gemmatimonas sp. | reverse complement strand
TCCGGTCGCGACCGGAAATTCGGCCTGGGATATCTGATAGCCCTTCGGGAGATCAGGATAGAAATAGTTCTTGCGCGCAAAGACGCTCCGCGGATGCACCGTGCACCCAAGGGCCATCGCCGCACGCACGGCGAGCTCGACGGCACGCGCATTGAGCACGGGCAGCGCACCCGGAAGCGCGAGACAGACCGGGCAGGTGTTCTGGTTCGGCGGATCTCCGAAGTTCGTCGAGCAGGCGCAGAAGGCCTTCGTGCGCGTCTTGAGTTGCACGTGCACTTCAAGTCCGACGACCATCTCCCACGAGGTCGTGCTCATCGATGCGCCTCCTGCCCCAACGCTTCTTCGAGCGCGTACGCGACGCGGAACATCATCGGCTCGGCGAAGTGCGGCGCGAGGATCTGTCCCCCGACCGGAAGTCCATTCACTCGACCGATCGGCAACGACATGCCGGGGATCCCCGCGAGGTTCGCCGTGACGGTGAAGATGTCCGACAGGTACATCTCGTACGGATCCGAGATGGCGCCGAGCGTGAAGGCGGGGGTCGGGGCGGTCGGGGTGAAGAGCGCCTGCACACCGCTCGCGAAGACGCGATCGAAGTCCAGCGCGATCAGACGCCGGACGTCCATCGCCTTGCGATAGTACGCCTCGTAGTAGCCGGCGGAGAGCGCGTAGGTCCCGAGGAGAATGCGGCGCGTGACCTCGACGCCGAAGCCGGTGGCGCGCGTGGACTCATAGAGGTCGCGCATCCCTTCTCCCTCGATGCGCATGCCGTACCGCACGCCATCGAAGCGCGCGAGATTCGCCGAGCACTCGGCCGGCGCGATGATGTAGTAGACCGGGATCGCGTAGTCGGTATGTGGGAGCGAGACCTCGCGAATCGTCGCGCCCTGCGCCTTCAACTCTTCAAGCGCGCGGTTGCAGTGCGCGCGGACGGCGGGGTCGAGCGACGCGGGAAAATATTCCTTTGGCACACCGATCACCACGCCGTCGAGCGAGCCCGGACCAACGCGCATCGCGGGCACGGGGAGATCGGCCGAGGTGGCATCGCGTGGATCGTGTCCCGCGATCACTTCGAGCGCGAGCGCCGCGTCGTCGACGGTGCGGCCGAAGGGGGCGACGCAATCGAGCGAGGACGCGAACGCCACGAGACCGAAACGCGACACGCGGCCGTAGGTGGGCTTCACGCCCACAACGCCGCAGAAGGATGCCGGCTGCCGCACCGAGCCTCCCGTCTCTGATCCGAGCGCGATCGGGACGATGCCGGCCGCGACCGCCGCGCCAGATCCCCCCGAGGATCCCCCGGGGGTGCGCGTCCGATCGAGCGGATTCCGGCTCGCGCCGAAGGCACTATGCTCGGTGGACGATCCCATCGCGAACTCGTCCATGTTCGTCTTGCCGATGAGCACGGCCCCGGCATCGCGCAGCTTGCGCATGACCGTGGACTCGTAGGGGCTCACCCACCCCTCGAGCATCTTGGAGCCACACGACGTGGGCAGCACCCGCGTTGCGAAATTATCCTTGACGGCGACGGGGACCCCAGCGAGAGGTCCATGCGGGACCGCGGCTTCCGGCGCCTCGGTCGCGGGCCAGAGAATGGCGTTGAGCGAATCCGGGCCCGCATGCGTCGCGGCGCGGCGCGCATCGGCATCGGCGAAGACCTCAGCGGCCGTCGCGCGCCCTTCGCGCACCGCGGCCGCGATGGCCGCCGCGCCTTGATCCAGCAGATGGGTGCTCACGACGCCTCTCCCGCGTCTTCGTGCGTCGCGAGTCGCGGCACGAGGAAGAAGCCATCGACCATCTTCGGTGCCCACCGCTCGCGGGGGATATGCAACGGCACGGCATTCACGACATCCGGGCGGAGCGGCATCCCCTGCTCGCCCACGACGGGCTTCCCGGCGACCATCGCCGTGTCGACGCGTTGCAGGACATCGACATGGGCAAGGATGCCGTTCAACTGCTCGACGTAGCCGACGAGCGTGGCCTCGGGGATCCCGAGCCGCGCGAGCCCGGCAACATGTCGCACATCGTCCGGTGTGACCGCCATTAGTCGTATCCCCGCTGAAGTCCGGCGAAGGCGATGACGAGCCGTTTCCGACCAACTTCTTCGTCATCGAAGTCCACGGTGACCTTCGCATCCTTGCCGCTGCCGCTCACGTCGGAGATCGTCCCCGACCCGAAGCGACTGTGCTTCACGCGCTCACCCTTCACGAAATTCGGCAGATCCTGCGAGCCCTCTTCCTCGGCCGCGAAGCTCGGGACCGACGCTTCACGAGGCGACCAACTCGGCGACTTGGTCCCGCCGCTGCCGCGCGCGCCGTAGCTCGGCGAATCATCGCGCACCCCGCGTCGCCATCCGAGACCGGAGCTCCCACTCGGCGCGGCGAGCCGCGACGTGGCCCGGAGCTTCACCGTCCGTTGCTGCTCAAGCTCGGCGTCCGGAAGGTTACGCAGGAAACTCGAGCGGATGCCCGGGAGCAACTCGCCATTGCGACGACGCTGATGCGCCCAGCTGAGGATCAGCTTGGAGCCGGCGCGCGTGATGGCCACGTAGAGCAGACGGCGCTCTTCCTCGAGCGTCGCCGGATCATCGAAGGCGCGCGCGAGCGGGAACAGTCCGTCCTCGAGCCCCGTCACGGCGACGAATCCGTACTCGAGTCCTTTGGCCGTATGCACGGTCATCATGGTCACGGCATCGGCGTCGGGGCCGAGCGCGTCGAGGGCGGTGACGAGCGTCGCCCGCTGCAGGAAGTGATCGAGCGGGCGGAGGCCCACTTCCCCGCCATCGTCGATGATGGTCTCGGCGGCCGAGGTCACGAGTTCGCGCACGTTGTCGAGACGCTCGAGTCCCTCGGGGCCCTCGGCGCGCAAGGCGGCATCGTAGCCGGATGATTCCACGAGATCGACCAGCAGGCGATCGACACTGGTATCGGCGGCGGCCTCGCGGAGTCGATCGACCAGGGCCACGAAGTTCGCAATCGATTCCTTCGTCGCGGGACGCAGGCCCGAAAGCGTGGGCACGCGCCGCGCCATCTCGAGCAGCGGGACGCCCGCCTGCTGCGCGGCCGCGTAGAGCACCTCGACCGTGGTGTCCCCTACGCCACGCCGCGGCGCGGAGATGGCCCGCCGAAACGCTTCGTCATCGGCGGGGTTCGCGACGAGGCGCAGCCATGCGATCAGATCGCGGATCTCGCGGCGATCGTAGAAGCGGACCGCGCCGATCAGTCGGTACGGAATCCCGGCGCGACGCATCTGCTCTTCGAAGCCGCGGCTCTGGGCATTGGTGCGATACAGCACCGCCGACTCGGCGTAACGATTCCCCTGGGCGCGCCACGCGTGGATCGCGTGCGCGATCGCTTCCGCTTCATCACGGTCATCGGCCGACTCAAGGACGACCACCTTCTCGCCGCCGGGGCGCGTCGCGCGCAGCGTCTTGCCGCGGCGGGCGGTGTTCTCCTGAATCACCGCATTCGCCAGACTGAGAATGGCGGCGGTGGAACGATAGTTCTCCTCGAGGCGAACGACCTGTGCTGAGGGAAAATCGCGCTCGAAGTCGAGAATGTTGCGAATGTCCGCGCCGCGCCAGCCGTAGATCGCCTGATCGTCATCGCCCACCACGCAGACGTTCCCGTGTCCGCCGCCAATGAGTCGTATGAACTCGTACTGCGCGCGGTTCGTGTCCTGATACTCATCGACGAGAACGTGCTGAAAGCGACGCGCGAGCTTCTCCCGCAGCGCCTCATTGGCGCGCAGCATCTTCACCGGCAACACGAGCAGGTCGTCGAAGCTCACCGCGTTCGCGGCGCGCAGGGTGTCCTCGAGATCGCGATAGACCGTGGCCGCCGCCTTGGCGAGCGGCGTGCGCGCGAGCGTCTCGTACTCGGCGACCTCGACGAGCGCGTTCTTCGCCGAACCGATCTCTGCGGAGATGGCTTTGGGGGCGAACTCCTTGTTGGAGATGTGATGCCGCTCCATCAGCCGCTTGATCACGCTGAGGGAATCATCCTCGTCGTAGATCGTGTATTCGGAGGTGCGCCCGACGAGCGTCGCGTTCGCACGGAGCACCCGCGCGCCGATGCCGTGAAAGGTCCCGATCCACATCCCGCTCGGCTCCTCGCCCAAGGCCCGCGCCACACGCTCGCGCATCTCGCCGGCGGCCTTGTTCGTGAAGGTCACCGCGAGTATCTCATGCGGCGCGACCCCGCGCTCGGCGACCAGGCGGGCAATGCGCGAAGTGAGGACGCGCGTCTTGCCGGAGCCGGCGCCGGCGATGACGAGCAACGGCCCGTCACCGTGTTCGACAGCGGCGCGCTGGGCCGGATTGAGACCGGGGAACGGCGAGGCGCCGTTCACCCGAGGCGGTCCACGCCGAGCCAGCGACGCAACGGCGGCGGGATATCCACCCCGCCGTCGGCGGTCTGGTAGTGCTCAAGGATGGCCGCGAAGACGCGCGGGAAGGCCAGGCCTGAGCCGTTGAGCGTGTAGATGAAGCGCGGCTTCTCGCCGACGGCGGGACGGAAGCGAATGTTCGCGCGCCGCGCTTGGAAGTCCGTGAAGAGCGAGCAGCTCGAGACCTCCAGCCACTTGTCGACGCCCGGCGCGAAGACCTCAAGATCGTAGGTCTTTGCGCTCCCGAAGCCAGTGTCGCCGGCCGCAAGGAGCACCACGCGGTACGGGAGCCCGAGCAGTCGCAGCACTGCTTCGGCGTGCGAGAGCAATAGAAGCAACTGCGCCTCGCCGTCTTCCGGCGCGCAGTAGCGTACCAGCTCGACTTTATCGAACTCGTGCACGCGCAGCAGTCCGCGTGTGTCCTTTCCGGCAGACCCCGCCTCGCGACGGAAGCAGGGGCTGTACGCGCACATCGCCTTCGGGAGTTCCTCGGCACTGAGGATCTCGTCGCGATAGAGATTCGTCACCGGCACTTCTGCCGTCGGGATGAGGAACATGTCCTCGTCTTTCAACGCGTACATGTCGTCCTCGAACTTCGGCAGCTGCGTGGTGCCGATCATCGAGGCCCGATTGACGACGACCGGGACCCACGTCTCCTCGTAGTCGAAGGTGCCGGTGTGCAGATCAAGCATCATGTTCATCAGGGAGCGCACCATGCGCGCGCCGAGTCCGCGATACACGATGAACCCCGAGCCCGCGATTTTGGCGCCGCGCGGGAGATCGAACAGCCCGAGTTGTTCGCCGATCTCCCAGTGCGGGATGACGCCGCTCGTGGCGCGCGGCTCACCCCAGGTGCGCACGACCACATTGTTGGTCTCGTCACCCGCGGGGACATCTGGGAGGGTGACGTTCGGAATCAGGAGCAGGATCTCATCGAGGCGCGCCTGCGTCACGGCGAGGTCGGCCTCGAGGGCGGCGATTTCTTCCCCGAGGGCGCGCGCACTCGCCTGAAGATCAGCGGCATCCTCTCCCGCTTTCTTCCGCTTGCCGACGTCCTGCGAGAGGCGATTGCGCGCCGCCTTCTTCTCCTCGACCTGCTGAATGGCCTGACGGCGCGCCCGATCGAGCGCCTCTCCCTCGTCGATCAGGGGCGCATACAGCTCCCGCTTGTCACGGCGCGCCATCGCGTCACGCAATTGCGCGACGTCGTCCCGGATCATTCTGGGATCGAGCATGGCTCAGAACCCAGGGATGCCCGAGAGGAACGACCGGAATCCGCAGTTGGGGTTCACGCGGCCGCTGAGGCGGATGCGGCGCTCGGCCGGAATAACGGAATCGACCAGGTACTTCGCGTAGACCTCGTTGCTCTCCGAGATGGAACAGAACTGGGTCTGCACGCGCACGATGAACGTCTGCCCGACATTCACCGCGAGGATCGAGTCGTAGACCCACCCGGTCAGGGGTGCCTCGATGATGGTGTTATAGATCTCGCTGGTGCGCACGATGCCGATCCGCCGGTTCCCAGAGAGCGGCGTCACGACTTTGTTGACCGGCAGCACCAGCAGGCGTCCGTCGGGGTCGATGTCGAAGGCGAGATCGAACGAGGCCGCCGCATCGGCGCGGGCGGTGATGCGCTGCGCGACGAGGTGGACCGTTGGGAAGCTGGTGGGCGCCCCGGTGAGGGCCCAGATCTCAATGCTGACATCGGCGTTGGAGTCCTGCGCCACAACGGCGAAGGGGTCGGGTCCGCACCCGATAGCGCTCGCGGCCCCAACAAGGGCGAGGAGCAGTCCGACACGGCGCGCCCGAGGCGCGAAGGACGAGGGAATCTTCACTTGGGGAAGCTAACGGAAGCGTGCGGGGTGCAACAAGCGGAGTCGACACCAAGTCCGCTTGACTTGAGTCCCCCCGGACGTATGCTTCGCCTACCCCTTTCCGGAGATACGGTGCCGACCATTCGCGACCTCGTTGCGACCCTTCGCCGCTTCGATGGCGTCCAGGCCGTGGCCGTGCTCGGTCGCGATGGCCTCTTGATCGACAATGAGGCCGATGCCGGGCTGGATGGCGAGACGATCGCTGCCCACGTGCCCGGCATCCTCCAGTCGTGCGACGAACTCGGACATGCCGCCGCCATTGGTGGCCTGCAGACCGCGGTCCTCGAGCACCACGAGTCCACGGTCGTCCTCGCGGCGATGTCCTCGGACGTCGTGCTCTTGGTGATGGTCCGGCCGGACGCGAACCTCGGGGCGCTGCTGTTCGACATCCGCCGCCACCGCGCGGGCCTCGCCTCGCTGGTTTGAGCGCGCACCAGATGTCCGATGCCGCGCCCCTGCCCGTGCCCCTGCTCGTGCCCCTGCTCGCGCCGCGTACGCGCATCCTCGTCGCCGACGACGAACCGCACATCGGTCGCATTATCAAGACCAAGCTCGAACAGGGCCCCTTTGTCGTCGACCTCGTCTACGACGGGCAGGAAGCGCTTGAGGCATTGGAGCACCCTCCGGCCGTGGGGCTGTTGGTCCTCGACCTGATGATGCCGCGCGTGAGCGGCCTCGAGGTCCTCGACCGCGTGCGCGGGGATGCGCGCTGGCGCCACCTCCCCTGCCTCATCCTGACCGCCGCCGGTCAGGATCACCAAGAACAGGACGCGCGCCGTCGAGGCGCCGATGAGTTCATGACCAAGCCCTTCAGCCCGAAGCGCCTGTTGGCGCGCGTGACCGAACTCGTCGAGGGAGCGACCGCGCGATGACCGCTCCGCTCTACGCCGTGGTCCTCGCCGGCGGGATCGGGTCGCGCTTCTGGCCGCTCTCGACCCCCGCTCGGCCCAAGCAGCTGCTCCCGCTCGTCAGCGCCCAGTCGATGCTTGAGGACACCATTGGTCGCCTCGATCCGCTGGTCCCGCGCTCGCAGATTCTTGTGCTGACCAGCGCCCAGTTGGCGCCAGCGATCCGGGCGACGATCCCCTGGCTCGCCGCCGATCAGGTGCTCGAGGAGCCTCGCCCCGCCGGCACGGCCGCGGCGCTCGCCTGGGCCGCACTCGAGGTGCGTCGACGCGGCGGACCCGACGCCGCGATGCTCTCGGTACACGCGGATGCCGCGATCGGCGACGACGCGCGATTCCGCGAGATTCTGTCGGCCGCCGTGACCGCTGCGCAAACGCACGGCACGTTGACAACGGTGGGCATCATCCCGGTCGATGCGAATCCCGGCCTTGGCTATATCGAGCCTGGGGAAGCGCTCGACGCCTCCTGCCGACGCGTGGCACGATTCCTCGAGAAGCCGAGTCGGGCCCGGGCCGAGGAGCTCGTCGCCGCGGGCTGTCTCTGGAACTCGGGAATTTTTGCGTGGAAGGCGGCCGACTATCTCGACGAAGTGGCCGCGCTGACGCCGGAGTTGAGTGCGGCGCTCGCCGCCGCTTCGCACGGTATCACCGCCTTCTTCGCCGCCGTCACGAGCGCCGTCAGCGTGGATGTCGGCGTGCTGGAGCGGAGCACCAAGGTGGCAGTTGTCGCTGGCGATTTCGGATGGGATGACGTGGGGACGTGGGCCGCGTTGCGGCGAGTCCGTCCCCGCGATGCGACGGGGAACACGGTGCATGGCGAGGCGCACTTTGTCGACGCAAGCGGCAACGTGGTCCATGCCGAGCATGGGCGCGTGGTGCTGTACGGCGTGCAGGACCTCGTGGTCGTCACCCGCGACGGACTCACCCTCGTGACGACCGTCGAAAAATCGGATGCCCTGAAGACGATGCTCGACGCGCTTCCCAAGCATGTGCTGGACGGGTCATGAGCGGGTTCGTCCTCTACGACGATCGCGCCGCTCGGGAGTTCGCCCCCTTCGCGCTCACGCGTCCCATTGGGGAACTGCGCGCCGGCGCCGAGCTGATCCGCGAACGGTGGGTGCGCGTACTCGGCGAGTCCGCCGGGGGCTTTCTCAGCGCGCCCCATCTGCGCGACTTCGTGGAGCTCGATGCGCCACGCGCCATCACCGGCAGTATTCCCGCCGAGACGTGGGTGGTGAACGCGCGGTGCGCGCCGGCACTCACGCTGCTCGCGCCGGCGCTCCTGCCGCTCGCGCCCGAGGTGCGCACGATTCTCTGCGACGGCGTGGTCGCGGCCGTGAAGCTTGCGCGCATGGTGGATGTCGCGCGCCTCGCCGATGGGTCGCTGGCGCTCGACTCGCTCGGACTCGGCGAGGGAGGCAACGAGCGGGTCAGCGTGCAGGGCTGGTGGCTCGGCGCCGCGTGGGACCTCGTGGGCCATCTCCCAGCGATGTTGCTCTCGGATACGCAAGCCCTGCTCCCCGCGTCGCCGGACGCGCGCGGGATGACCGTCCTCGGCGGCTACGCGGCGCACGCCGAGCCCGGGGCGAAGATCGAACCGATGGTGATTGCCGACACGACCGCCGGGCCGGTGCTCGTGCGCAGGGGCGCGCACATCCAGGCCTTCACGCGACTCGTCGGGCCCTGCGTGATCGGGGAAGAGAGCACGGTGATGGGCGGACGGATTGCCTCGTGCAGCATCGGACCGAAGGTGAAGGTCTGCGGCGAGATGAGCGTGACGATTATGATCGGGCACGCGAACAAGGGACACGACGGGTTCGTCGGTCACAGCGTGATCGGGCGTTGGGCGAACTTCGGAGCCGGCACCATCACGAGCAATCTGAAGAACTCGTACGGCGAGGTCACGATGTGGGCCGCCGGGGAACAGCGCCGCACCGGCCTGCAGTTCCTCGGCGCGCTGGTGGGCGATCACGCTAAGACGGGGATTGGGACAAGACTCCCGACGGGGAGCGTGCTCGGTGCGGGGGCGAATGTGTTCGGCACGCGGATGCCGCCGAAGGTGGTGCCGCCCTTCGCGTGGGGAGACGGCGAGCCGTGGGAGACGTTCGACCTCGCGCGATTCCTCACGGTGGCGGCGCGCGTGATGGGACGGCGCGGCGTGGTACTCGGCCCCGAGGCGGCGGCCTACTGGGCCGCGGTGTTCGCGCGGCGCGAGCAGCCCTGACGCCGCCGTCATCTTTTCATGAAGATCTGGTCACTCGGCAGCGGGAGCCGCGGGAACGGGCTCGTCCTGCTGTCGGGGGAGCGAGCCCTGCTGGTGGATTGCGGCTTCGGTCCGCGTGCGCTCGTCACGCGTCTCAAGGCGATCGGGGTCACGCCGGAGCAGATCGAGGGGCTCGTCCTCACGCATGAGCACCAGGACCACGCGAAGGGTGCGGAGCGGGCGCAGCACAAGTTCCGCTGGCCCGTCTACGCGAGCGCGGGGACCCTGGCGCAGCTGCCGGCGGTCGCGGCGCGGTGGCGGCAGCCCGTGACCCCTGGGAAAACGATCACCGCGGGCGACTTTCAGTTGGAGAGCGTGGCGATTCCTCACGATGCCGCGTCGCCGTTGGCGTTTGCCGTGACGGCCACCGCGACCGGCGCGCGGGTGGGGATCGCTCACGATCTCGGCGCGGTCCCGGCAACGCTGCCACCATTATTCGCGCGCTGCGACGCCCTGCTGATCGAAGCGAATCATGATGCTGAACTGCTCCGGACCGGGCCGTACGTGCCGTCGTTGAAGGCACGCATTCGTGGTGGGCGCGGCCACATCGACAACGCGCAGGCGGGGGCGCTGATTGCCTCGCTCGTGCATCCCGGGTTGCGCATGGTCGCGTTGCTGCATCTGAGCGAGACGAACAACACGCCGGCGATGGCGGCGGAGGCGGTGACGGCACTCGTGCGTCGCGCCGGATCGCGGGTGCCGATCCGCGCGGCGGCGGGGCGAACCCCGGACGCGCTCGCGATCCTTGGACGCGCTGCCGGTCCGGCGCAATTCGCCTTTGCCCTCTGAGGGGCGCCCGCGTGGGTCGGATTCGCGCCGTCACTCGGCCGCATTGACGCCGGCCCGCGTTTCCATCTCCTCGTACGCGAGGCGAACTTAAGCCCCATGTACCAGTCTCCCTCGTGGCGTCATGACGCTCCCGCGTCGCTCGTCGTGTTCCTCGTCGCCGTTCCGTTGTGCCTCGGCATCGCGCTGGCCTCCGGAGCGCCCCTCTTCTCCGGCATCATTTCAGGAATCGTAGGCGGAATCGTCGTCGGCGCGCTCTCGGATTCCGAACTGTTGGTGAGCGGCCCGGCCGCGGGCCTGACGGTCATCGTCTTCAGCGCGATCACGCAGCTCGGCAGCTTTGAAGTCTTCTTGGCTGCGGTCGTGCTGGCGGGCGTGCTCCAGGTGGTACTCGGGCTGCTCCGCGCCGGCGTCATCGGCTACTACTTCCCGACGGCGGTGATCAAGGGCATGCTCGCGGCGATCGGCCTGCTGCTGATCCTCAAGCAGATTCCGCACGCGCTTGGCTACGACGTGGAGGCGATGGGCGACGATGCCTTCATGCAGTCGACCGGCGAGACGTCCGTTTCGGCCATCGGCAGTGCGATCGAACAGGTGCAGTGGGGCGCCGTGATTGTGGCGGCCATCACGCTGCCATTGCTTTTTCTCTGGGGCAAGGGCCCGCTGAAGAAGGTACAGAACGTCCCTGCTCCGCTGGCCGTGGTGGCGATCGGGATCGCGATGAACGCGTTGTTCGCCGCGTTCGTACCGGCGTTGACGATCGCGGACTCGCACTTGGTGAATCTGCCGGTACCGAATGGGTTGGGAGACTTTTTGTCCGGCTTCACGTTGCCGGAGTTCTCCGCGATGCTTCGGCCGTCGGTGTGGCAGGTCGCGGTGATCCTCGCGGTCGTCGCCTCGCTGGAAAGTCTGTTGTCCCTGCAGGCCACGGATGAAATGGATCCGCTTCGTCGCGAGGCGTCGACGGATCGTGAACTGCTCGCGCAAGGCGCGGGCAATATCGTCTCGGGGCTGATCGGCGGGCTTCCGGTCACGGGTGTGATCGTGCGTTCGGCGACGAACATCTCCGCCGGGGCGCGCACGCGGGCCTCGGCGATACTCCACGGCGTGATGTTGCTGGTGGCCGCGTTCGCCTTCACGCGCGTTCTCAACACCATTCCGCTGGCCGCCCTTGCGGCGGTCCTGATCCACGTTGGGTACAAGCTGGCCACGCCGAGCCTGTTCCGAGCGGTCGCGAAGAAGGGGAAGCTCTATGCGATTCCGTTCTTCGTGACGGTCGCGGCGATTCTCCTGACCGACCTGCTGCGCGGTATCATGATCGGACTCGCCGTGGGCCTGACGGTGATTCTGCGCGACCAGCTCGGGAGTCCGCCGTTCACCGAAGTGAGCCCGCCGGGCGCGGTGCTCAAGCGCCTGCAGCTGCACGACAACGTGAACTTCCTGCACAAGTCGGCGCTGAACCAGGTGTTGGAGAAAATGCCGCCGGGGAGCCGCATTGAGCTGGACGCACGGCACTCGCGCCGCATCGATCCCGATGTGCTCGACGTGATTCATCGCTTCCGCGAGACGGCGCGGGAGCGGAATATCGATTATCGACTCGTGGGGGTCCCGGAGATCGGGTCCCCTCCAACGCGCTGAGCCAGAGGAGAAGCGATGGATACGTACAAGGTGTTGATGGCGAACAACCGCGCTTGGGCCGAGGAGATGCGCGCGGCGGATCCGGATTTCTTCTTACGCACGGAAGGCGGCCAAGAGCCGCACTTCCTGATGATCGGGTGCTCGGACAGTCGCGTGCCGCTTGAACGGATGACGGGGGCGCTGCCGGGCGAGATGTTCGTGCACCGGAATATCGGGAATCAGGTCTGGAGCACGGATTTGAACATGCTCTCGGTGCTGGCCTACGCGGTGAACGTGCTGGACGTCCCGCACGTGATCGTCTGCGGCCACTCCAACTGCGGCGCCCTGAAGGCGTCGATGGGTCCGGAGACGAATGGCGTGGTGGATCACTGGCTGAGCGATATACGAAGCACGATCCGCTGGCACAAGGACGAACTCGACGCGATCACCGACCCGAAGGCGCGCCTGGCGCGGCTGTCGGACCTGAATGTGTTGCAGCAGGTGGGGATTCTGTCACGCACGCCGTTGATTCGCGACGCGTGGGCGCGCGGCAAGCGGCCGATGCTGCACGGGTGGGTCTACGACATCTCGAATGGATTCATTCACGCGGTGGTGGAGTCGGTGGATTCTGAGGCGAAGGCGGAGGAGTTGCTGCCGCACAACTAGGATGAAGGCGTGAGAAGCGCGGATGCAAGAAAGAGCCCCGGGCGCGAGAATCGCGCCCGGGGCTCTTTCAACTTTCATCCTGCGTCCTGCATCCGAGCTTAGTACATCCCACCCATGCCGCCGCCCTGTCCGGCCGGGGCACCAGACTCCTTCTCCTTCTTCTCGACGATGAGGCACTCGGTCGTGAGGAGGAGCGAGGCGATCGACGCGGCGTTCTGCAGGGCCGTGCGGGTCACCT